>NZ_JAOQNH010000001.1:0-300000 GCF_025961205.1 Azospirillum fermentarium | reverse complement strand
CGGACGCCACCGCCGCCGGCTGCTGATGAAGGCGCCGCGCGGGGTGGCGGTGCAGCCGCTGATCGCCCAATGGCTGGAGCGGGTGGAGGTGCCGGCGGCGGTGCGGGTACAGGTGGACGTGGACCCGCAGAGCTTTTTGTAAGAGGCGCTTTTTGTGGCGAGTCGCTGGGAACCGCATACCCGTGTAAATCTGTTGTGGTGTCATGCCCCACGTTGCAAGGGAGACCCCCATGACCCGCCACATTCCCCCCGTTCCCCCCGCCGGGCGCAGTCCCAAAGGCCCCGGTGGCGATCATGTCCCAAATGACGCTGCCGTTGATAAGAAGAATCATCAAGAAGATAACAATCTGTCGGAACAAGGGCGCCAAGGGAATATTCATCAGAACACGACCAATCAGGGATACCAGCAAGACCGATAGGGATTTTCTTGTGGCGGCGCCCCTGAATGCGCCATCTGGCCGCAGCAGAGGGGCGCATCATCATTTGTGTGTTGATGATTGCGTCGTTCCAGCGTTGTATGCCGCATCTGTTTTCCTGCGCCGGGCCGGCGCGGGGGTTTGCGCATCAGCCGCCGGAACAACCGCCATGTCATCCTTGTCGATCCGCACGAAGATCGGGGCCGTGCTGGCCCTGATCGTTCTTTCTTTTGTTGTGGCCTTTATCCTGATTTTGCGGGACGTGAACCGCTCGGACCATCAGCTCACCGCCATGTCCGCCATCTCCGAACGGGCGTTGGGGCAGGTGATGCCGCTGGGCGACCGCATCGACGCCGTCCGCTACGACGTGGTGCAGGTGCAGCAGTGGCTGACCGACGTGTCGGCGACCCAGGGCAAGGACGGGCTGGACGACGGGTTGCAAAAGGCGGCGGAGTATGCCGCGCGGTTCGAAACCGACACCTTGGAAGCGCGCCGGTTGGCCACCGCCCTCGGCCTGGACGAGGTGGTGGGCGGCATCGACGCGGTGCGCACCGCCTTCACACCCTTCTATGCCGGCGGCCGCCGCATGGCCGACGCCTACATCGCCGGCGGCCCGGAAAAGGGCAATCTGGTGATGAAGGAACTGGACGAGAACGCCGAGGCGCTGGATGAGGCGGTGAAGGCTCTGACCCGCTTCGTTGACAAGGAAACCGAAGAGCAGACCGCACGGCTGCGATCGGCGGTGGCTGAAAGCCACCGGTTGAGCGAGGGAATCAAGCTGACGGTGGAGGCGGCTTTCGTCGTCGTGCTGGTGGTGGCCGGTCTGGTGGTGGTGCTGGTCCAGGTCCAGGTGGTGGCGCCCTTGCGCCGCATCGGCGGGGTGATGGGGGTTCTGGCCCAGGGCGACCTGTCGGTGGAGGTCGGGTTCCACGGCCGCCGGGACGAGATCGGCACCATGGCCGAAGCGCTGCGGGTGTTCCGCGCCTCGGCCCGCGACAATGAACGGCTGCGGGCGGAACAGGAAGGCTTGCGCGAACGGGGTATCAAGGAGCGCCGCCAGGCCCTGGAAACCATGGCGCAGACCGTGGAGCGCGAAACCCGCGCGGCGGTGGAGCAGGTGGCCGACCGCACCCACCAGATGAACCGCAACGCCCAGGCCATGTCGCACTCGGCGGAGGCGGTGTCGGAAAACGCCCAGGCCGTGGCGGCCTCGGCCCAGCAGGCGCTGGGCAACGCCCAGACGGTGGCGGCGGCGACCGAACAGCTCACCGCCTCCATCGGCGAGATCAGCCAGCGCGTCACCCACGCCAGCACCATCAACCGCAAGGCCGTGACCGCCGCCGAATCCGCCACCGGCACCATCCAGTCGCTGACCCAGGCGGTGGACCGCATCGGCGAGGTGGCGGGCCTGATCAACGGCATCGCCGCGCAAACCAACCTGCTGGCGCTGAACGCCACCATCGAAGCGGCCCGCGCCGGCGATGCCGGCAAGGGCTTCGCCGTGGTGGCGTCGGAGGTCAAGAACCTGTCCAACCAGACCTCCAACTCCACCGAAGAGATCGCCCGCCAGATCGGCGAGATCCAGAACGTCACCGGGGCCGCCGTGCGCGCGGTGGAGGAGATCGTCCGCACCATCCACGAGATGGATCAGATCTCAACCTCCATCGCCACCGCCATCGAGGAGCAGGCCGCCGCCACCAGCGAAATCTCCCGCACCGTCGGCGAAACCAGCCAGGCCGCCCAGGCCGTGGCCGACAGCATCACGCGGGTGTCGGCCGAGGCGGATTCCACCGGCAGCCGCGCCCGCGACGTGCAGACGGTGGCCGGCGACATGGCGTCCAACATCGATTCCCTGCGCGAGGTGCTGGTGCGCATCGTCCGCACCTCCACCAGCGACGTGGACCGGCGGCGCAAGCCCCGCTACGCCCTGGACGTGGGGTGCCGGGTGAACGACCAGCCGGGCCGCATCGGCAACCTTTCGGAAGGCGGGGCGACGGTCGAGGGAATGCCGGCGTCCATCGCTGCCGGCCAGATGGTTTCGGTGCGCATCGACGGGGTGTCCATGACCCTGCCGGCCCGTGTGCTGTCCAACACCCAGGGCCGGCTGCATGTGAAGTTCGAGGCGAGCGGGGCCGTGGAAGCCGACTTCGCCCGTGCCTTCGCCGCTCTGGTGCGCGGGCGCACCCCCATCGGCACGGCGGCGTGAGGGCGGCCGACTCGGGGTGCGAATCACCCCATGCACGCTATACCTTTCGCCGTCAGGACACCGCGGAGCGGGCGGCCAGCCGGCTTCGCGGGCGCCAGATGGCCAGACATTCGGCCGCACTGGACCCCGCCCCGATGGCCTGCCAACCCGACCGGTCGTTGAAGCTCAGGTGGTATCGGCCCTGAAAATCGCGGGAAAAGCGGAAGACAGGGCCGTTTCCGCGCGGAATATGCACCAGAAGGCTGTCGAAATCCCGCCCGCTGACCCGTTCCACCGCCATCCACTGCCCCCGTTCCAGCTTCGGCCCCGCCACGTCGTGGAACAGGCCGATGTCGTCCGGCGTAAAGCGGCAGCGGGCGAAGGGAACGACGGACATCGGGGGATTCCAAACTGTTAACAAGAGGATCGCGGCCGGCACAAGGAGAGGCCGCCATGCCTCGACACTGGGCCGCAGCGGTTAAGCGGGGCTTAAAGCGCGGGAAAAGTCACAAGCGGTATGACCATTGCGGGCCATTTCTTGCCCAACGGATGGTCCGCCTGCCCGAAATGACAGCATTCTTACTCATCGCCTGGGCCCAGTGGCGGAGAATGTCCAAAAGCCTCACTGGAATTGTCCAGACTTGGTTGCACATACGCTAATCCTGTGATATTGGACCGCTCGCTTTCGCGGCCGGGGCCGCCGCGGATGGGTAACCTCCTAAGGCCCTGAAAATTCACCGTCTACCGAACTCAATTCGAGGGATCAGGTGGCATCTGAAGGTACAGGCGTTTCCGAACTCGCAGCCCGTTACTCCACGGCGCTGTTCGAGCTGGCGGACGAGAACCAGGCGCTGGACCAGGTCGCGAGCGATCTGTCTGCCCTGAAGCAACTCCTGGCCGAGAGCGCCGACCTACGCCGCCTCGTCCAAAGCCCGGTGATCAGCCGAGCGGATCAGGGTCGCGCCATGGCCGCGATTCTGGAGAAATCCGCTGCGTCGGAGATCACCACGCGGTTTATTGGGCTGGTCGCGAAGAATCGGCGTCTTTTCGCGCTTTCCGGGATGATCGAAGGCTATCTGGCCGAGCTGGCCCGCCGCCGTGGGGAATCCACGGCGAAGGTGACGGTTGCGAAACCGCTCACCGACGCCCAGCTCGCCGCCGTGACCGATGCGCTGAAGGCGTCGGCCGGGGCCAAGATCGCTGTGGACGTTTCGGTCGATCCGGCGCTGATTGGCGGGATGATCGTGAAGTTCGGGTCGCGGATGGTGGACACGTCGGTCCGCACGAAGCTCGATAAGTTGCAACTCGCCATGAAGGCCTCAGGGGGACAAGTCTGATGGATATCCGCGCCGCAGAAATCTCTGCGATCCTCAAGCAGCAGATCGCGAATTTCGGGACCGAGGCGGATGTCGCCGAGGTCGGCCAGGTTCTTTCGATCGGCGACGGCGTCGCCCGCGTTCACGGCCTGGACAACGTCCGCGCCGGTGAAATGGTCGAATTCCCCGGCGGCATCAAGGGTATGGCGCTGAACCTCGAAACCGACAACGTCGGTATCGTGATTTTCGGCGACGACCGCGCGATCCGCGAAGGCGACACCGTGAAGCGCACCGGCACCATCGTGGACGTTCCGGTGGGCCGCGGCCTGCTGGGCCGCGTGGTGGACGGCCTCGGCAACCCGATCGACGGCAAGGGTCCGCTGGTCGATGTCGAGCGCAAGCGCGTGGAAGTGAAGGCCCCCGGCATCATTCCGCGCAAGTCGGTGCACGAGCCGATGCAGACCGGCCTGAAGGCCATCGACAGCCTGGTGCCGGTTGGCCGTGGTCAGCGCGAGCTGATCATCGGTGACCGTCAGACCGGCAAGACCGCCGTCGCCATTGATACCTTCCTGAACCAGAAGGGCATCAACGCTGGCGACGACGAGTCGAAGAAGCTGTACTGCATCTACGTCGCCGTCGGCCAGAAGCGCTCCACCGTCGCCCAGATCGTGAAGACCCTGGAAGACGCCGGCGCCCTGGAATACTCGATCGTCGTCGCCGCCACCGCGTCGGAACCGGCCCCGCTGCAGTTCCTGGCGCCGTACACCGGCTGCACGATGGGCGAATTCTTCCGCGACAACGGCATGCACGCCGTGATCGTGTACGACGATCTGTCCAAGCAGGCCGTCGCCTACCGTCAGATGTCGCTGCTGCTGCGCCGCCCGCCGGGCCGCGAAGCTTATCCCGGCGACGTGTTCTACCTCCACTCGCGCCTGCTGGAACGCGCGGCGAAGATGAACGACGCCAACGGCGCCGGTTCGCTGACCGCGCTGCCGGTCATCGAAACCCAGGCCGGCGACGTGTCCGCGTACATTCCGACCAACGTGATCTCGATCACCGACGGTCAGATCTTCCTGGAAACCGGCCTGTTCTATAAGGGCATCCGCCCCGCCATCAACGTCGGTCTGTCGGTGAGCCGCGTCGGCTCCGCCGCCCAGATCAAGGCGATGAAGCAGGTGGCCGGTACCATTAAGATGGAACTGGCGCAGTACCGCGAAATGGCGGCCTTCGCCCAGTTCGCCTCGGATCTCGACGCCTCCACCCAGCGTCTGCTGGCCCGCGGTGCGCGTCTGACCGAGCTGCTGAAGCAGGCGCAGTTCTCGCCGCTGCCCGTGGAAGAGCAGGTCGTGTCGATCTTCTCCGGCGTGCGCGGCTATCTCGACAAGATCCGCGTCGAGGATGTGAACCGCTTCGAGAAGAAGTTCCTCGAAGAGATCCGCGCCAAGGGTGCCGACATCCTGGCCACGATCCGCACCGAGAAGCAGATCACCCCGGCGACCGAGGAGCGTCTGAAGGCCTTCCTCGACACCTTCGCCAAGGTGTTCGTCTGATCCGTCGTCCCTGATCCGGGGGGCACCCGCCCCCCGGATTGTCCCGACGTACTACGCGAGCGGAATGAAGGCCCGGCATGCCGAACCTCAAGGATCTCAAGCTACGGATCGACAGCGTCAAATCGACGCAGAAGATCACCTCGGCCATGAAGATGGTCGCTGCCTCCAAGCTGCGCCGCGCGCAGGAGCAGGCCGAAGCGGCCCGCCCCTTCGCCGAGCGCATGGGCCGGATGCTGTCTTCTCTGGCGGTCAACGTCCAGGGCGGCGGCGAAGGCCCGAAGCTGATGACCGGCACCGGTTCCGACCAGGTGCAGCTTCTGGTCGTCATCTCTTCGGACCGCGGGCTGTGCGGCGCCTTCAACGGCTCCATCGTCCGTGAAACGCGCCGGCAGATCCAGCGGCTTCAGGCCGAGGGCAAGACCGTGAAGCTGCTGACCGTCGGCCGCAAGGCCCGCGACCAGCTGCGCCGCGACTATGCCTCGCTGATCGTCGAGTCCTATGAGGATGTGGGCCGCCGGAAGCTGTCCTTCGCCGATGCCGACCGCATCGCGAAGAAGGTGCTGGAGATGTACGACGCGGGCGAATACGACGTCTGCTCGGTCGTCTACAACCAGTTCAAGTCGGCGATCTCCCAGGTCGTGACGCTTCAGCAGATCGTTCCCTTCGCGGTGCCGGAAACGGCGGCGGCGGCCGAGGGTGCGGCGGCGGAAGCGAAGCCGGTGTACGAGTTCGAGCCGGACGAGGAACAGATCCTGGCCGAGCTGCTGCCGCGCAATCTGGCGATCCAGATCTATCGCTCGTTGCTGGAAAGTGCTGCGTCCGAGCAGGGCGCGCGGATGACGGCGATGGACAACGCCACCCGCAACGCCGGCGACATGATCAACCGGTTGACGATCACGTACAACCGGACCCGTCAGGCCTACATCACCAAGGAGCTGATCGAGATCATCTCCGGTGCCGAGGCGATCTGATCGCGGCCGAATTCCTTGCCGATACGGCGTCTTAACTGACAATTTCGAGTTCCGAGGGAGCTTTTCTCGATGGCTAACACGACCCAGGCGACCAACGCCGTCGGCAAGATCACGCAGGTGACCGGCGCTGTTGTCGACGTCCAGTTCGACAGTGACCTGCCGTCCATTCTCAACGCGCTGCACACCCAGAACGAGGGCAAGACCCTGGTTCTGGAAGTCGCGCAGCACCTGGGTGAGAACACGGTCCGCGCCATCGCCATGGACAGCACCGACGGTCTGGTGCGCGGTCTGGAAGTGAAGGACACCGGTTCGCCGATCTCGGTGCCGGTCGGTCCCGCCACCCTGGGCCGCATCATCAACGTGATCGGCGAGCCGATCGACGAGCGTGGTCCGGTCAGCGCCGAACTGGCGTTCCCCATCCACCGTTCGGCCCCCGACTTCGTGGACCAGTCCACCGAAGCCGAGGTGCTGGTCACCGGCATTAAGGTCATCGACCTGCTGGCCCCGTACGCCAAGGGCGGCAAGATCGGCCTGTTCGGCGGTGCGGGCGTGGGCAAGACCGTGACCATCATGGAGCTCATCAACAACGTTGCGAAGGCGCACGGCGGTGTGTCGGTCTTCGCCGGTGTGGGTGAACGTACCCGTGAAGGTAACGACCTGTACCACGAAATGATGGAATCGGGCGTCATCAAGACCGACGGCCCCGGCTCCAAGGTGGCGCTGGTGTACGGCCAGATGAACGAGCCGCCGGGAGCGCGCGCCCGCGTCGCCCTGACCGGCCTGACGCTCGCCGAATACTTCCGCGACGAAGAAGGCCAGGACGTGCTGTTCTTCGTGGACAATATCTTCCGCTTCACCCAGGCCGGTTCGGAAGTGTCGGCGCTGCTGGGCCGCATCCCGTCGGCGGTGGGTTACCAGCCGACGCTGGCCACCGACATGGGCGCGCTCCAGGAACGCATCACCTCCACCAAGAAGGGCTCGATCACCTCGGTGCAGGCCATTTACGTGCCCGCCGACGACTTGACCGACCCGGCGCCGGCGACTTCGTTCGCCCACCTGGACGCCACCACCGTGCTGTCGCGCTCGATCGCGGAAATGGCCATCTTCCCGGCCGTGGACCCGCTCGACTCGACCAGCCGCATTCTCGACCCGCGCGTCGTCGGTGACGAACACTACACCGTCGCCCGTTCGGTCCAGAAGGTGCTCCAGACCTACAAGTCGCTCCAGGACATCATCGCCATCCTGGGCATGGACGAACTGTCGGAAGAAGACAAGCTGACGGTCGCCCGCGCCCGTAAGATCCAGCGCTTCCTGTCGCAGCCGTTCCACGTGGCCGAAGTGTTCACCGGCACCCCCGGCGTGCTGGTGTCGCTGGAAGACACGATCCGCGGCTTCAAGGGCATCGTCAACGGCGACTACGACCATCTGCCGGAAGCGGCGTTCTACATGGTCGGCACCATCGACGAAGCCATCGCCAAGGCGAAGAAGCTGGCCGAAGCCGCCTAAGGGCTGGTTTCGCTCGGGCTGCCGGTTCGCCGGCGCCCGTCTGTACCACGAGTGATGCGTACCCCGGTCCCTTGGGGCCGGGGTGCCTGTCCGAAAGCACCAGGACGCCCCCATGGCCGACAAAGTCGAATTCGAACTCGTTTCGCCGGAGAAGCTGCTGGCTTCCCAGCCGGTGGACATGGTTGTGGTGCCCGGCACCGAGGGCGATTTCGGTGTGCTGGCCGGTCACGCGCCGCTGATTTCCACCGTGCGTCCGGGCGTGATCGACGTCTACGAGGGCGACCGGGTGGTTGACCGCGTGTTCGTCGCCGGCGGCTTCGCCGAAGTCACCGAAACCCGCTGCACGGTTCTGGCCGAGCAGGCCATTCCGGTCGCCGAGATCGACCGGGCCAAGGCCGAGCAGGAATTCAAGGATCTGAGCGAGGATCTGGACGACGCCAAGACCGACGCCGACAAGGCCGAGGCCGAGGCGAAGCTGGCCATCGCGCGGGCCAAGCTGGACGCCATCGGGGCCGGTGCCACCGCGCACTGATCCTGCTGGCCTGACAGCCGGTTACGACCTTCGACAACGCCGCCCGGCTATGACGCCGGGCGGCGTTGTTGCGTTGCGGGGCCTGTGTCATAAACGTGTCTGTCATAAAACCGGAACAAGCGGTTTGAGCGGAAAGGGAGTGCCGTGATGGCGGAGTTGCATTGGCGGATCGACGAGGTGCCGTGGGATCGGCTTGACCATGCCAAGGTCGATCCGGCCCTGGTGCCGCTCATCAAGGCCGCGGCATTGGTGGAGTACAACGCCAACGACTACACCGCCTATCTGTGCAACGTCTTCCACGACGACCCGGAGTTCAAGGCGCTGGCCGCCGAGTGGGCGGTGGAGGAGGTCCAGCATGGCCGGGCGCTCGGCCTGTGGGCCGAACGGGTCGATCCGTCGTTCAGTTTCGACGCGGCGGTCCAGCGGTTCCGTGACGGCTACAGCGTGCCCATCGACCTGAATCAGTCGGTGCGTGGGTCGCGCACGGGCGAGCTGATCGCCCGCTGCATGGTGGAGACGGGCACCAGCTCCTATTACACCGCCATCGGCGATTCCACCGACGAGCCGGTGCTGAAGCTGATCTGCCGCCACATCGCCGCCGACGAACTGCGCCATTACAAGCTGTTCTACAGCTACGCCAAGCGCTATCTGGAGCGGGAGAACATCGGCCGTCTGAAGCGCCTGCAGGTGGCCCTGTCGCGCATCACCGAGACGGAAGACGACGAGCTGGCCTACGCCTACTACGCCGCCAACGCCCCCGCTGATGCCGTGTACGACCACAAGACCTACAACGCGGCCTACGCCCGCGGCGCCTACAGTCGCTACCAGCGCCGCCACGTGGACCGCGCCGTCGCCATGGTCTTCAAAGCCTGCGGCCTGAAGCCCCACACCCTGCTTTACCGGGCCGCGGCTTCCCTGCTGTGGCGCGTGATCGACGGCCGCGCCCGCCGCCTGCAAGCCGCCTGACCGACGGTTCCCAAAGGCTCCCGGCCTTTGGTGGAGAAGGGGCAAGGGAGGAGGCGAAGCCTCCTCCCTTTCTTATTTCAGGGCCTTGATCACCCCGGCGAACTCCGCCAGCACGGCCTCGTACACCGCGCGCTTGAACGGCACGATCTGGTCCACCAACTGGTCCGCCGGCATCCATTTCCAGGCGTCGAATTCGGGGTGCTTGGTGTCGAGGTCGATGTCTTTGTCCTTGCCGGTGAACAGGGCTGCGATCCACACCTGCTCCTGGCCGCGCCAGCGCCCCTTCCACACCTTGCCCAGCAGATGGTCGGGCAGGTCGTAGCGCAGCTTTTCGGCGGAGACGGCCAGGATCTCCATGCGGTTGGTGCCGATTTCCTCTTCCAGTTCGCGGAAGGCGGCCTGCTCGATGGTTTCGCCGTCGTCGATGCCGCCCTGGGGCATCTGCCAGGCGTCCTTGGTGTCGAAGCGGCGGGCGACGAAGACCTCGCCCTTGCGGTTGAGGAGCATGATGCCCACGCAGGGGCGGTAGGGGAGCGTTTCCCGGTCGATCTTGGTGCGGCTCATCCGCCGTTGCCCTTTTGCATGTTGACCACCGCCGACACCGGGACCAGCGCAATCCCGCGGTCCTGCAGCCCGGTGACCCACAGGTTGATGCGTTCGATGGTGGAAGGATAGGGGAAACCCAGCCCCACCGCAGCCCCCTGCGTGCGGGCGATGGTCTCCAGCTCCTTCAACTGGTCGTCGATGGAACCGCGGGCGAGATCGCGGTCGATCACCTTGTCCACCCACGCCCGCGGGACGCCCGCCGCCTCGGCCATGGAGGCGCCGACGCTGCGCGGCGCCACCTTGGCATCGAGGAACAGCAGGCCGCGCTGCTTCACCGCGTCGATGACGGGGGTCATCACCTCGGCCTTGGTGGTGAATTTGCTGCCGGTGGTGGTGGTGATGCCGACATAGCCGATCCCCTTGCCCAGCGACGTGTTCAGCCGTTCGATCAGCCGGTCCAGGCTCATGCCCGACAGGAGCGCGTTGGGGCCGGGATCGTCGCGGGGGAAGGACACCGGCTCCATGGGGATCGACATCATCACCTCGTGCCCCTTGGTGCGGGCACGCTCGATCCAACTGTCCAGCCGCTCGGCATAGGGGACGAACGACAGGGTGACGGCGGCGGGCAGCTTTTGCAGCCCGTTCATGGTGGTCACCCCCGACAGCCCCATGTCGGCGATGACGATGGCGATGCGGGGGCGTTTGTCGGCGGGGGGATAGGGCCGGGCATAGACCTGCCACGGCTTGCGTCCGTCGTCGGCCGTGCGGGGCAGGGGGCCGAAGCGGCTGTCCTCCACCAGCCCCATGGCGGGGGCGGGGGCCAGGGGGAATTCGGCGGTGGGGGCGGTCGGAACGGCACCGCCCGTGCCCCCCCCGTTGGCCGGGGCGGCCATGGCGGGGGGAGGAGCCACGGCGGCGGGCGGCGGGGCTGGGGCGGGCGGGGGTGGCGGAGCGGCCACGGTCACCGTGACCGCGGGCACCGCCGCCGACCATTGTTCCGCCGCGTGGCCGCCGAACAGGGCGGCCCACCCGGCGATGCCGCCCAGGGCGGCGATCACCGCCCCGGCGGCGGCCATCAGGGCGACGGGCTTGGGCCGCCGGGGCGCGCCGTCGTCCCCGGCGAAGCGCGGGGGGGCCTTCCCCGCCTTGCGCGAAAACCGGCTCAGCGGGTTGACCTTCAGACGTCCCAGCAGGGCGGCGGCGTTCACGTCACGTCCCCGTGCTTCCTTTCCCGATCGGTGCGGCGCCGGTCAGTTGCCGGTGCTGCGGGCCTGATACAGCGCGATGCCGCGCAGCAGGTCCACCGCACGGGACAACTGATAATCGAAGGGCGGCTTGTTGTCATTGACCGCGGCACCGTTGCCCGGTTCGGCGGGAGCGTCCCCGTTCGGGGCCGGCGGCTGGGTGGTGGCCGGGGCGGGCTTGGTGCCGCTGACGGTATCGTTGCGCAACGCCCCGCGCAGGTCGGATTCGCGCCGCCGGGCGGCCTGGTCGATGTCCTCCACCTTGGCCTGGTGCACCTCCAGATCCGGGGTGATGCCCAACTGCTGGATCGACCGGCCCGAGGGGGTGTAGTAGCGGGCGGTGGTCAGGCGCATGGCCCCGTGGCCGGGCAGCGGGATGATGGTCTGCACCGACCCCTTGCCGAACGACTGGGTGCCCATGATGATGGCGCGCTTGTGATCCTGGAGCGCGCCGGCCACGATTTCCGAGGCCGAGGCCGAGCCGCCGTTGATCAGCACCACCACGGGCAGGCCCTTGGCCATGTCGCCGGGCTTGGCGTTGAAGCGGGTGCCCTCTTCGCTCTTGCGCCCGCGGGTGGAGACGATCTCGCCCTTGTCCAGGAAGGTGTCGGAGACGGACACCGCCTGATCCAGCAGGCCGCCGGGGTTGTTGCGCAGGTCGAGCACGAAGCCCTTCAGCGCGGCACCCTTTTCCTGCTGGATGGTGGTGATGGCCTTTTCCAGCCCGGTCTGGGTCTGCTCGTTGAAGCTGGTGATGCGCACATAGCCGATGTCGCCCTCGGTGCGGAACCGCACCGACTGCACCTTGATGACGGCGCGGGTGATGGCCATCTCGATCGGCTCGCCGGCTTCGCCGCGCCGGACGGTGACCTTGATCTCCGACCCGGCGGGGCCGCGCATCTTGTCCACCGCCTCGTTCAGCGACAGGCCGCTGACCGCCTCGCCGTTCAGGTGGGTGATGAAGTCGCCCGGCTGCATCCCGGCGCGGAAGGCGGGGGTGTCGTCGATGGGCGACACCACCTTGATGGCGCCGTTCTCCATGGTGACCTCGATCCCCAGCCCGCCGAACTCGCCGCGGGTCTGCACCTGCATGTCCTGGAAATTCTTCCGGTTCAGGTAGCTGGAATGGGGGTCGAGCGAGGTCAGCATTCCGTTGATCGCCGATTCGATCAACTGTTCGTCGGTGACCTGCTCCACGTATTCGGCGCGCACGCGCTCGAACACGTCGCCGAACAGGTTGAGCTGGCGGTATGTTTCCGACGTGTTGGACTGAGCCAGCACGGTGGCGACTCCGGCACCCAGGAACACCAGCGCCGCAGCGCCGGCGGCCCGCTTGATCATCCTCATCTACCCTTGTCCTTTCCCCTCCGGCCCACCGAACCCGTTGGCCGGGTTGGTGGGCTGACCGTGGCGTCTCAATTCGAAATACACTTCGGCGCTTTCGTCGGAAGGGGAAAGCGTCCGACCGATGGGTTCCCCGGCGGCGACATGCGTGCCGACGGCCGTGTCGATGCGGCCCAGACCGGCGATCAGGCTATGATATCCATTGCCATGTTCGACGATCAAGATTTGCCCATAATTCCGAAACGGTCCGGCGAACATGACCGTTCCCGCGAACGGTGCGGTGATGGTGGCGCCGGGGTGGGCGGCAATGGTGATGCCCCGGCTGGGATTGCCCGTATGATCCGGCGCCCCATACGCAATAACGGTGCGCCCCCCCACCGGCAGGCGCAGACCCCCGCGCAAGACGCTGGGCGGCGTGTCCGGCGGCGGCAGGGCCGGCAGGGGCAGGGAGGCCACCAGCGGCGCGTCGGCGGTGTCGGAAGGAACCGCATCGGCGGGGGCGGGCTGCGGCGGCGGTGCGTCGCGCAGGGCGGCCAGCCGGCGTTCCTCCTCCGCCCGTTCGGCCTCGCGGCGGGCGGCAGCGGCGGCGGCGGCGTGGCGCCCCGCCTCCATCCGGTCCATCAACTGGGGCAGGTCGCCGGCACCGCTGCCCAGCCGGGCCATCTGCTGGGCGAGCGCGCGGCGCTCGTCCTCACCGGGGCGGGGCAGGGCATCGCGGCGCTTCAGCGCCTCGTCGATGGTGCGGCGGCGGTCGGCCAGGGTGCTGCGGGCGGCGGTGATGCGGGCGCGCTGCTCGTCCAGCCGCTGGCGGGTGTCGGCCAGATGCTGGAGCGATTGGGCCAGCGCCTCGCTGCGCTGGCGCAGCACCGGCACCATTTCCCGCAGCATCAGGGCCGAGCGCAGGGTGTCCAGGGGCGCGTCGGGGCGGGCGAGCGCGGTTTCGGGCGGCAGGCGCGACAGGCGCTGCAAGGCCGCCAGCAGGCGCCCGATCCGGGCGCGGCCTTCCTCCAATTGGGCGGACAGGGCGCGTTCCTCCGCCTCCAACGGGGCGGCCATGGCCTCCAGGGCGGCGAGTTCGGCGTCCTGGGCGCGCTCCTGCTCGGCCAGCCGGACAAGCTGGAGCCGCAGCCGGGCCAGGTCTTGGGCCGACGGGGCGGGGATGGGCTTTTCGCGGGCGATGGCCGGGCGGGGGGCATCCTGCGCCCATCCCGCCCCGCCGGAACACACCAGCAGCACCGCCGTCAAGGTGCTCGGGACGGCGGCGGACAAGCGGCGGGGAAACGGGTTCCCCGCTGCACGGTCCGGTGTCACTCAGCGGCCTCGCGCGTGGCGGCACCGGCCCCGCCGATCAGGCTGGCGCCGGTCATTTCCGCCGGCTGCTCCAGCCCCATCAGCGCCAGGATGGTCGGCGCCACGTCGGCCAGACGGCCGTTGCGCAGGCGGGCATCCGCCGGGCCGTTGACCAGCAGCACCGGCACCTTGTCCAGCGTGTGGGCGGTGTGGGGGCCGCCGGTCTCGGGATCCTTCATCAGCTCGCAATTGCCGTGGTCGGCGGTGACGATCAGGGTGCCGCCGGCGCGGCGCACCGCGTCCTCCAGCCGGCCCAGGCTGGTGTCCACCGCCTTCACCGCCTTGACCGCGGCGTCCAGCATGCCGGTGTGGCCCACCATGTCGGGGTTGGCGTAGTTGATCACCACCAGATCGTAGGCGCCGGAATCGATGGCGGCGGTCACCTTGTCCGTCACCTCCGCCGCCGACATCTCGGGCTGCAGGTCATAGGTGGCGACCTTGGGCGAGGGCACCAGGATGCGGTCCTCGCCGGGATACTGCCGCTCCTCGCCCCCGTTGAAGAAGAAGGTGACGTGCGGGTACTTCTCGGTCTCGGCGATGCGGAGCTGCTTCAGGCCGGCGTCCGCCACCACCTCGCCCAGCACGCGGGTGATGGACTTGGGCGGGAAGACGGCGGTCATCAGCGGGTTCAGCGCCGAGGAATACTCCACCATGCCGACGGCGGCGGCGAATTTCACCACGGTCCCGCGCTCGAACCCGTCGAAGGCCGGGTCCAGCAGGGCCATCAGGATCTCACGCGCGCGGTCGGCGCGGAAATTGGCCATCAGGATGGCATCGCCGTCCTTCATGCCGGCGTAGCCGCCGATGATGGTGGGCAGGATGAATTCATCCATGGTGCCGGCGGCGTAGCTCTGTTCCACCGCGGCCACGGCGTCGGGGGCGGCATGGTCCGCCGTACCCGCCACCATGGCGGCGTACGCCTTGGACACGCGGTCCCAGCGCTTGTCGCGGTCCATGGCGTAATAGCGCCCGATGACGGTCGCCACGGTCACGCCGGGCAGATCGTGGACGTCGGCCAGGAATTCCGCCACCTGATCCTTGGCGCTGTCGGGCGGCACGTCGCGCCCGTCGGTGAAGGCGTGCACCTCAACCGGGATGCCCTCGCGCGACAGGGTGGCGGCCAGGGCGGCGATGTGGTCCTGGTGCGAATGCACCCCACCCGGCGACAGCAGCCCCATCAGGTGGCAGCGCCCGCCGCTGGCCTGGAGCGCCTTGACCAGAGCGCCCAGGGCGGCGTTGCGCTCGAACTCGCCCTCGACGATGGCGTGGTCGATCATCACCAGATCCTGCATGACGATGCGCCCGGCGCCGAGGTTCATGTGCCCCACCTCGGAATTGCCCATCTGGCCCTTGGGCAGCCCGACCTCCTCCTCCGACGCATCCAGGAACGCCTTCGGCTCCGTGCCCCACAGGCGGTCCCACACGGGCGTGTCGCCCTGCGCGATGGCGTTGTCCTCACGCTCCTCGCGGTAGCCCCACCCGTCCAGAACGCACAGCACGACGGGGCGGGGGCGTTGGGTGTCGGTCATCGGGCGCAGTCCTCTTTTGTCCGGCAAACGGTCAGATGGCGGTTGGGTGAAGATATGGGAGTTGCCGGGGAAAGCCGCGACGGGTCAAGCCCTGATTCGCACGCACCCCCACTTTGCATCCACCACACGCCGCCGCCCCCGTCACCGGACGCGCACCGGGGCGGGAGGACCGCCGCCCCGGCACAGACACGCCCGCCGTCAGGCCGACAGCCGGGCCGCGTGGAGCACCAGATCCTTGCGGCTGGGCTTGGGGGCCGGCGTGCCGCCGTCGGTTTCCAGCGGCACCGGCACCAGCCCGGTCGGCGGCATCCGCGGCGGCGGCAGCACGCCGAAGAAGAAATAATAGGCCTCGACGTGGTTGACCTTCAGGGCGGAGCCGAAATCGGCCTGGGTGCTCAGCGGGTTGGCGGCCGTGTAGACCGGGGCGTCCACGGCCGCCGGCGGGTAGCCGTACTGGCCGGTCTGCTGGTTCAGGGTCCAGGAATACATCTGGCCGGGCGGGGGAAAGGTGATCTGGGGCAGGTTCTCGTAAAAGCCGCCCAGCGCCAGCCCCTCCGCCGTCGTCAGCATCGCGGCCATGGACGCGGCCATGGACGCGGAAAGAACGCCCCAGGGGTTGGAGAACACCGTGCCGTTCAGCACCGGCATGAAGTCACCCAACTGGTTCCAGGCGTGGGGCACCACGTCGGCCTGATTGGCGTAGTCGGTGTTCCAGGCGGTGTAGGGCGAGAACCCGGTGCTGATCTGCGGAAAGTTCCTGGTGAAGAGCTGCGAGAACGCCGTGGGGTTCTTGTCGAGCAGGCCGGGCGCGCCATTGCCGGGCGTGGCCCCGGCGGTGGGCAGCACCAGAACCTGCTTCCACCCGCTGCCGGCGGCCCCGTCGGGGTAGAGATGGAAGGCCAGCGTCGGCGTCAGCGCCCCGGCCAGGCTGTGGCCGGCGAAGATCACCGTGTCGTTGGGATTGGCCGCCTGCGCCAGAAAATCGGCGATGCCGGGGCCGCCCGCGGGCTTGACGTTGTTCAGCAGGTTGCTGATCCCCAGCGCCGTGCCCGCCGAAATGAACGGCGAGCCCGCGTCCACCACCGGGTGGGAGACGTGAACATAGGTGTAGGGCTTGGGCAGGGGCCAGGGAACCATCAGGCTCGCTTCCACCTGCGCGTCCTCGTCGATCCAATCGTACAGCGACGCCGGGTTGGTGGCGGCGATGGCGACCACATAGGTGGAGACGTTCGGCGTCACGCTGGTGTCGGTGGTTTTGGCCACGAACATGGCGTTGGTCGCCTCGTTGCAGCCGGGGGCCAGATACACGCACGGCCCCCACACGATGTCCCACGGGCCAGTCTCGACCTGCGTGTTGAAGAGCGACAGAAACCCGGGGAAGGGGGCGTTGGGATATTGCGGGTCGCCGTTCAGGTAAAGCGCCAGATTTTGCTGAAGAAAGTCCTGTCCATCCGAAACGGTGGACGGCACCGGGATGCTGGAGGCGGCGTTGGACGCAATTCCAAGAAGCCACGCAGATTGAACAAGATTGTATCCCATAACACACCCCTTGTATTGGCGGATTGCTCCGTCATTGTTGGGGTTTGAAATCGAACGTGGTCAAACAAAGTGTTTCGCTTCTTAATATTCATTAGAAACAATCATATTTCATCTTGTTTTTGTTCTGGCGATGCACGGAGCAAGAAAGAAGCCGGGCCGCCGCCGATGGGGCGCCGGATCGGATGGCCGTTGCGGGGGGGCTGACGCGACAAGACCGGCCCGGCGCGCGCCCCGCGGGCGCACGAAGAATTGCCGCCGGACCTTGCGGGGCAAGATCGAGGCTACAGCACCCGGTCGAACGCCGCGGCTTCGCTCAGCCCGACCTGCTCCAGCAGGCTGGCGCGGATCTCGCGCAAGGTGCGGTCGCGGGGGTTGTTGGCGATCTGCACCGACAGCATGGTCAGCGCGTCGTACCACAGCCCGGCGCTGGCCAGGAAATAGGGCATGTCCGACGGCCCGACCTTGTTGAGCTGGGCCGTCAGGTGCGGCGGCAGGTTGACGCGCAGGATGGTGCCGCTGGCGAACAGGTCCAGCGACCGGCGGTTCTGGTCGCGCACCAGCGCCACCGACCAGCGGTATTCCACGTCGGGCACCAGGGCGATGCGGTGGACGCCCAGCGGAAAGGCCCAGATGCCCGGCTCCACCGGCCCTTCGGTGGTGACCTCCAGCACGGTTTTCTGGGTCGCCTCTTCCACGATGGTCACTTCGACCATGGCGTTCACCGGGCGCGACACGAACCAGTACAGCGTCGGCTGGGCCAGCGTGGTTTCCCCGGTGTCGAACGGCGCCAGGGTTGTCAGCAACGGCACGGTGCCGGTGCCGCGGGTCTGGCCGATGATGCGGGTGCCGGGGGTGCCGCGGGGATTCTGGCGGTAGACGATGGGCCGGGCGGGTGCATCCGCCGTGGTCTGCAGCCCCGCCGGGGCGGTGCCGGTGACGACTCGGGCTACGGTGGACGACGGCATCGGCTGGCCGGCGGCGGGCATGGCGGTCTGGATCACCAGGGCGGCGGCAGCCAAGGAAGCTAGGCGCGCAACGGCAAAGCGCGGGATCATGGCATCGGCCCTGGGTAATGGTTACGTCAGGATGCGCAACATACCATGATATACACGCGCGCTCAAATCCTGAATCGGGTGCCGGGCGGTGTTACAGCCAGTTGCCGATCAGCACGAACGCCGACCAATAGAACGGATGGCGGTAACGGGGGTTGGCGATCAGGGCGGCCTGGGCGCGGCGCAGGGCTTCGGCCTTGCTCAGCCCCTCGGTGCGCAGGTGGGCGTAGAAATCTTCCATCAACTGGGCCGACGCCTCGTCGCTGACCGACCACAGGCTGGCCAGCGCGCTGCGCGCCCCCGCCTTGATGGCCACACCGGCCAGCCCCAGGGCGGCGCGCTCGTCCCCCGCCGCGGTCTGGCAGGCGGACAGCACCAGCAGCTCCACCGGGTCCGGGCGGAACCGGCCCAGCCGCACCAGCGCCTCCAGCCTGTCCAGGGTCAGCCGCCCGTCGTGGGTCAGCAGGAAGCTTTGGGCGTGCTCCCCCCGCACCTCTCCGTGAGAGGCGATGTGGACGAGGTTGTAGGGGGTGCGGCGCAGCTCCCCCGCCAGCCGGGCGGCGGTGAAATCGCCGTTCAGCAGCACCCGCGCCGGGAACAGGCGCGACAGCCGTTCCGTCTCCTCCTCCACATGGGGCAGGGGGGCATAGCCCTGCACGCCGTCGCTGACGCCGGCCAGCAGCATGCCGGCGCGGTCGCGGGCCAGCGGGCGCGGGTCGGTCAGGGTCAGGCCGGGGGCCACGGTCACCGCGTAGCGCGCGGCCAGGAAGCCGGTGCCGTCGTGGAGGGCTGCCAGCGGGATGGTGCGCAGCGGCCCGTCGGGCACGATCACCAGCGTGTCGATGCCGGCGGCGGCCAGATCCGCTTCCAGCGGGCGGATCAGCCAGCCGTACAGTTCGCGGGCGCGGTCCATGTACTGATGGGTGGAGCGTTTCTCCAGCAGGCGGCGGAAATCGTCCACCGCATTGGTCAGGGTGCGGCGGTTCACCGGCACCGTCACCCGCCGGATGCCGTCGCCGATGGACACCAGCATTTCCAGCCGGTCGGGCAAAAGGATGGGGTAGAGCGCCGCCGTCCGTTCCGCCACCCGGTCGATGGGGCGGCTGCGGGAATCCAGGGCCGCCACGCAGTCGTCCTTGAAATAATCCTCAAGTTCGGCGGCCTTCATCTGCTCCATCACCGCGCGGGCGCGGATGAGGGGGGCGGGGTCGCCGGGGCGGGCGGTGCGCAGCAGCCGGTCGGCGTAGCCGCGGTAGACCGGCTCCACCCGGTCGCGGAACACGTCCTCGCCACCGGGGGCGTCGGCGGTCAGGTCGGCGCGCACCCCGTCCAGCACCGTCACCGCGCGTTCGAAGGCGGCGGCGGCCTCGGCCTCGCCGGTGGCCAGCCGCCCCGCCTGCCAGTGCCAGAGATACAGGCTGTCGGGCGCGTCGGCGGCCACGGCGGCGGCGATGGCCCGGCGGGTCAGCTCCTGCGCCTCGGCCCGCTGGCCGGTGTGCTCGTAAAGCTGGCCCATGTAGCCCCAGGCAAAGGACTCGCCCCGGCGGTCGCCCAGCCGCTCGGCCAGGGCGGCGGCGTGGGCGTAGGCCGCGCGGGCGGCGGGCAGGCTGTCGGGCAGCCGTGCCCAGCCGCGTCCCAGCGCCACCCGTGCCAGCACGGCGCCGGGGCCGTCGGGGGCCTTGTCCAGATGGGATGACGCCCGTTCCAGCCATGGGCGGGCGCCGTCGGACAGGGTGCGGGCGGCGTTGATGGCGGCCTGGGCCGCGGTCAGCGGCTGGCCCGCGGCGGCGGCGGTGTCCATGGCGGTGGTGAAGCGGATGCGCGCGTCGCCCGTGCGCCCCTCCGCCCCCTCCAGCACGCCCAGGCCGATGAGGGCGGCGGCGCGGGTGTCGGCGAAGCGGGCGGCGGCATCCAGGGTCTGCCGCGCCTCCGCCCGCGCGCCGGTGCGCAGCAGGGTGTTGCCCAGCCCCAGATGCGCCGCGGCCCGTTCCCGGTCCGACACCGAGGGATCGGCCAGGACCGCGCGGTATTCCTCCGCCGCGCGGGTCAGGAAACCCTGGCGGGCCTGGGCCTCGGCCTGCTGGAGCGTGGCGGCGCGGGTGGGGGCGGCGGCCAGCAGGGCGGCGGCCAGGATCAGCGCCGTCCTCATGGCGCGCACGCCACGCGCGCGGCGCCACGGGTTTCCGCCCCCGCCAACTGCGGCCCGTCGGGGGAGGGGGCAAGGCCGCCGCGCCCGGTGCCGGTGAAGGTGCTGGACCGGCTGTCGCCGGCGCGGGTGGCGCAGGTGGACCGCAGCAGCCCGGCGGCGTCCACATAGTTGGTTTCCAGCGGCACCACCGACAGGCCGGCGGTACCCTCCGCCCCCTGCACCACCACCACGCCCGACACGCCCAGACGCGACGACGCTTCCGCCCGCGTGTCGGGGGACGCCATAATGGTGTCGGCGGTGACGGTGATGTTGCCGCCGCGGCCGCCCCAGGCATTGGCCGAGATGGTGGCGTGATTGAGCACCACGGTCTTGGCCGTGGCGGTGATGTTGCCGCCGTTGCCGGCCCCGCCGGCCACGCTAGTGGTGATCTGGCCGCCCGACATGTGGGTCAGGCCGCCGCCGTCGATGGTGATGTTGCCCCCGTCCGACCGGGTGGTGGCGGTGGCGATGGTGCCGCCGGCGATGGTCAGGCGGTGGCTGGCGGTGACGGTGATGTCGCCCGCCGCCCCGCTGCCGAAGCTCGACGCCTGCACGGTGGCGCCGTTGGCGATGGTCATGTCGCGGGCGGTGACGGTGATGGCGCCGCCGGCCCCGGCGGTGTCGGACGATTCGGCGGACGAGGCGATGCCGGTGATGCTGCCCGCCGGCTGGCCGGTGCCGTCCAGGCGGATGGTGTCGGCGGTGACGCGGATGGTGCCGGCGCTGCCCGCCCCCGCCGTGCTGGTGGTGATGCGCGCGCCCGATGCGATGCTCAGGCTGCCGGCGGTGACCGCGATGGTGCCGCCGTCGCCGCTGGAACCGGGGTTGGCGCGGCTGCCGATGCCGGTCTGCACGTCCTCGCTGCCCTGGGCCATCTCGATGGTGCGGGCGGTGACGGTGATGGTGCCGCCGTTGCCGGTGCCGCGCGCGTTGCTGGTGATGCGCCCGCCGTCGATCAGCGCGATGCTGTCGGCCTTGATGGTGATGGTGCCGCCGTCGCCCGATCCGGTGCCCTGGCTGGTGATCATGGAGCTGTCCACGCCGATGTGGCCGTGCACCAGCAGCCGGTCCACCGTCACCTCGATGATGCCGGCCCGGCCCGGCCCGCCCGAGCGGGTGCTGACCTGCGCCCCGCCGTACAGCTCCAGCGTGCCGCCGTTGACGGTGATCGACCCCGCCGCCCCGCCGGTCATGCTGGGGGCCAGGCTGAACAGGCCGGTGCCGGTGGCATAGCCCGATTCCTGGTGCGACAGCACGGTGCGTCCGGCGGTGATGGCGATTTCGCCCGCATCGCCGGTGGACAGGCTCGACGTGGTCATCTGCCCGCCATAGGTGATGGTGACGGCGCCGGCCCGCACGGTGATCGTGCCGGCCCGCGCCGTTGATCCGCGCAGCGCGCGGGCGGCGACCAGCGTGTTGACGGTGCGTCCGTCGCCCAGCACCTGCACCGTGCCGCCCGTCGCGGGATCGGTGCCGCCGGTGTCGATGGCGATGGTGCCGGCCCGCCCGCTGCCGGCGGCGTGCGCGGTGATCTGGCCGGCGTCGGACACCACCACGTCGGTCACCCCCACCGCCACCCCGGCGGCGGCGTCCCTGGCCCCGGTGTTGTTGGCGCTGATCACGCCGCTGCCGGTGACGGTCAGCCGCCCGCCGGTGATGCGCACCGCCCCGCCGCCGTTGCCGTTGGTGGAGGCGGTGGCGCCGTTCCTGACCACGACGGCGCCGCTGCGCGCGGCGGTGGACGCCAGCGGGTCCGACAGGGACAGGGTGCCGCTGCCGCCCATGGCGGCGATGGTCAGGGTGCCGGCGGGGGCGGAGACCCGGGCGGCAGTGTCCAGTGTCACGCCGCCGCCCACCAGCGACAGCGCCTTGCCCGTGCCCACGGCCAGCGTGCCGCCGGTGACGGTGATGGCGCCGGGGTTCGCCCCCGCAAAGCCGAAGGCCGCCGGCGCCGCCACCGTCAGGGTGGAGCCGGACGGGGTGCGCGCCTGATACCGCGCCCCGTCGGCGAAGATCAGCCCGTCGGCGGTGGAGGCGTGGAAGCTGCCGCTGAGCGACAGGCTGGCGCCGCTGCCGAACCGGATGCCCGCCGGGTTCAGCAGGAACAGGTTGGCCCCGGCGATGGTGGTGCCCAGCGTGCCGTCGATGGCGCTGGCCTGCCCGCCGGTGACGCGGGCCACCACGTTGCGCACGCTGGCCGGCCCGGCGAACAGGGCGCTGCCCCCCGCGGGCACGGAAAAGGCGGAAAAGGAATGGAACAGGTTGCCGCCCTTTTGCGTGCCCAGGGCCGCACCGATGGTGGTGTTGGGACCGGCCAGGGTGGTGACCGCCCCCACGGTGCCGTCGGTGACGATCTGGGCCGCGGCGGGCTGGCCCCACAGAAGGGCGGCCGAGGCCAGCAGTGCCGCCGCCCGTCCCGCCGGCTTCATCACCCCTGCCGTCACCGCCGCCTCCCCCCGCACACCGGCTGATTATCCGGGGAGAAGACAACCACGAAAGCCCGCCCGGTGCAAAGCCCAGATGCTTTGTTATCGAACGAGACGGGCGCCCCACAGAACGTCACACCCCCGATTTTTTCCTTGCACCGGGGCGTGCCGCATATATGCTCACATCGAGCATAGAGTCATAGTCTCGTTACGAGCATAAAAGGAGCGCGCCATGCCCGACGCCGGTGGTCACGCCTATACCCCCGCCATCGCCGAGGCGACGGCCCCCGTCTACGAACGGCTGAAGCGGGTGATGCCCGCGGTGGAATGGCCGTTCCACGCGCCGCTGGTCCATGCCATCAACCGGCTGAAGGAACAGCGCAACGCGGTGATCCTCGCCCACAACTACATGGCGCCCGAGATCTTCCACGGCGTGGCCGACATCGTGGGCGACAGCCTGGCGCTGGCCCGCCGCGCCGCCGAGACGGACGCCGGGGTGATCGTGGTGGCCGGCGTCCATTTCATGGCCGAGACGGCCAAGCTGATGAACCCGTCGCGCACGGTGCTGATTCCCGACACCGGGGCCGGCTGTTCGCTGGCCGAGTCCATCACGCCCCAGGACGTGCGGGATCTGCGGCTGCGCTATCCCGGCGTGCCGGTGGTGGCCTATGTCAACACGTCCGCCGCGGTGAAGGCGGAGGTGGACATCTGCTGCACCTCCGGCAACGCGGTGGAGGTGGTGGAATCGCTGAACGTGCCGCGGGTGCTGTTCCTGCCCGACCGTTTCCTGGCCGCCTATGTCGCCACCCAGACGAAGACGGAGATCATCCCGTGGTCGGGCCGGTGCGAGGTGCACGAGCGCTTTACCGGCGACGAGATCCGCGAGTTCCGTGGGCGTTTCGACGAGTTGACCGTCATCGCCCACCCGGAATGCCCGCCCGACGTGCTGGACGCGGCGGATTTCGTCGGCTCCACCGCCCGCATGGTGGATTACGTCACCGCCGAGCGCCCGCGCCGGGTGCTGATGGTGACCGAGTGTTCCATGAGCGACAACGTGGCCGCGGCGGTGCCGGACGTGGAGTTCGTGCGCCCCTGCAACCTGTGCCCGCACATGAAGAAGATCACGCTGGCGAACATCCTGACCGCGCTGGAAACCCTGGAGCCGCGGGTGGAGATCGACCCGGACCTCGCCGCCGCCGCCCGCCGCTCGGTGGAACGGATGCTGGCGGTGAAGCCGCGCTGAGGGTGAAAGACCCTTTCCCCCCGGGGAGAGGGGGACTCTGGTGGTCACTGCCTTGAGGGAATGAAAAGATGGTGACGGTTCGCGATTCGGGTGTGGTGATCGTCGGGTCGGGGCTGGCCGGGATGACGGCGGCGCTGGCGCTGGCCGCGCGGGGCCATGCGGTGACCCTGCTGACCAAGACCGCGGACCTGCCCGGCGGGTCCAGCCTGTATGCCCAGGGCGGCATCGCCGCCGCGGTCGGCCCCGGCGACACCCCGGCGGCCCACGCCGCCGACACGGTGGCGGCGGGGGCCGGGTTCGTGGACGCCGCCGTCGCCGCGCTGCTGGCGGCGGACGGCGCGGCGCGGGTGCGGGCGCTGCTGGCCGATCCGGCCATGCCCTTCGACCGCACCGCCGACGGCGAACCCGTGCTGGGGCGGGAGGCGGCGCACGGGGCCGCCCGCATCGTCCACGCCGGGGGCGATGCCACGGGCCGCACGCTGGTGACGGCGCTGGCCCGCCGGCTGCGGGACACGCCCGGCATCCGGGTGGAGACGGAGGCGTTCGCGGTGGACCTGCGCCTGCACGGGGGCCGGGTCTGCGGGCTGCTGGCCCACCACGCGGACGGCGGGTGGGTGCTGCACCGCACGGGCCGGGTGATCCTGGCCACGGGCGGCATCGGTGCTGTGTTCGCCCGCACCACCAACCCGGCGGAGGCCACGGGCGACGGGCTGGCGCTGGCCGCTCGCGCCGGGGCCGCCCTCACCGATGTGGAGTTCGTGCAGTTCCACCCCACAGCATTGGCCGTCGCCGCCGATCCCGCCCCGCTGCTGACCGAGGCGCTGCGGGGGGCCGGGGCGGTGCTGCTGGATGAGGACGGGCGCCGTTTCATGACGGACGAGCACCCGCTGGCCGAACTGGCGCCGCGCGACGTGGTGGCGCGGGCCATCGGGCGGCGGGTGGCGGCGGGGCAGCCGGTCTATCTCGACCTGCGCCCGGCCCTGAAGGCCCGGCCCGAGGGCTTCCCCACCGTGCTGGGCCTGTTGGCCGAGGCGGGACTCGATCCGTGGGCCATCCCGGTGCCGGTGGCCCCGGCGGCGCATTACCATATGGGCGGGGTCGCCACCGACATCGACGGGCGCACCAGCGTGCCGGGCCTGTGGGCCTGCGGCGAGGTGGCGTGCACGGGTGTCCACGGCGCCAACCGGCTGGCCAGCAATTCGCTGCTGGAAGCGCTGGTGTTCGGCGCCCGCGTGGCCGCCGACGTGGCGGAGCAGGGCGCGGTCCCGGTGCCGCCGGTTGCGGTGCCGGCCCCGCCGCCGGTGCCCGGCCCCAGCCACCGCACCGGCATCGGCGCCATCGTCCAGGCGAGCCGGGAGGCGGTCTATGCCGGTGCCGGTCTGGTGCGCGATGCCGCCGGCCTGACCGACGCCGCAGTGCGGCTGGAACGGCTGTCGGCGGCGCTGGAAGCGTTGCCCCCCGCCCATGGCCCGGTGCCCTTCACCGCCGTACGCCGGTGGGCCGAGGCGCGCAACCGCCTGCTCGTCGGCGGTCTGGTGGTCCACGCCGCCTCCCTGCGCCAGGAGAGCCGCGGCGCCCACGAACGCAGCGACTACCCCGCCACCGACCCGGCGGCGGTGCGCCGGACCCTGACACCGGGGGTTCCAAGGGCCGCCGGCCCTTGGCCGGGGAAGTATGAAGGGGCAGGATGCTCCTTCACCCCCGCCCCATCCTCTTTCACAGCGGAGACCCGTCCATGCTTCACCCCCTGATCGTCGAACCCGTGGTGCGCGCGGCACTGCTGGAGGATCTGGGCCGGGCCGGCGACATCACCACCGACGCCATCGTCCCCGCCGACGCGGATGCTGCGGCGCGCATCGTGGCCCGGCGGGACGGGCGGGTGGCCGGGCTGGGGGCGGCGCTGACCGCGTTCCGGCTGGTGGACCCGGACTGTTCGGTGGTGGTGGAGCATGGCGACGGTGCCGACGTGCCGGCGGGCGGTACCATCGCCACGGTGACCGCCAAGGCCCGCGCGCTGCTGACCGCCGAGCGCACGGCGCTGAACTTCCTGGGCCAGCTTTCCGGCGTGGCGACATCCACCCGCGCGCTGGTGCGGGCGGTGGCGCACACCCGTGCCCGCATCGTCTGCACCCGCAAGACCACCCCCGGCCTGCGCGCGCTGGAGAAGGAGGCGGTGCGGCTGGGCGGCGGGTCCAACCACCGCTTCGGCCTGGACGACGCCATTCTGGTCAAGGACAACCACATCGCGGTGGCCGGCGGCATCCGCCCGGCGGTGGAAAAGGTCCGCGCCGCGGTCGGCCACATGGTCAAGATCGAGGTGGAGGTGGACACCCTGGCCCAGCTCGAGGAACTGCTGACCCTGCCGGTGGATGTGGTGCTGCTGGATAATATGGACCCGGCCACGCTGGCCCGTGCGGTCGCGCTGGTGGACGGGCGGATGCTGACCGAGGCGTCGGGCAGCGTGACGCTGGACAGCGTGCGCGCCATCGCCGAGGCGGGGGTGGACATGATCTCGGTCGGGTGGATCACCCACTCGGCCCCGTGCCTGGACTTGGGGCTCGATATGTAAAAAAGCATACAAAAGAATTCAAAAACTCTGTTTTTCTTGGTGGCACAGGTGGCGGCATTGCGTGATGCCGGTTTCCTGTGCCTTTTTCTTTTCATTTTCCATGAAGCATTCAGGGGGCGGTCATGACGGCGTTGCCGGCGGGGGATTGGATTCAGCTTTTGACCTTGGCCGGGCTGGCCGGCGGGGCGGGGCAGTGCATGCGGGCCATCGTGGAGATCAAGAAGGCCCACGACGTATCGTCCACGGCGGGCGGGGCGGTCACCGACAACATCGACCTGAAGCAGATGGCCATCAGCCTGGTGATCGGGGCGGTGGCCGGCGTGCTGGCGGCCATGGCGCTGGACGTGTCGGTGGGCCAGATCACTGCACAGCAGGTGCTGACCTTCATGGCCGCGGGCTATGCCGGTGCGGATTTCATCGAAGGCTTCATGAGCCGCTACGTGCCCCAGGCGACGCCGCCGGTGACGGCGGTGGCGGCCACGGGGGCGGCGGTCACGGTGACCGCGGTGGCGGGCGATGCGGCGGCACCCGGCCAGCCGAATGCGTAACCTGTAAAAAGAAAGAGGCCGGGGGCGGCCCCTGCCGGCCACCCCCGGCCCTGCCGTGCGGCAAGGGACGTCCCGCTACGAAGCCCTTGCCGCGGCGGCATCCACGCGGCGCGCCAGACGGTTGCGCCGCTTGATCCACCACATGGCGATCCCGGTGATGCAGAACAGCGGCGGCAGAATGCCGGACGCGAACACCAGGACGGCCCAGACGATGCCCAGCCCTTCGCCCGCGTGCAGCGGCCGTTGCCAGGCGACGATGGTATCCCCCAGGGAATAGGTGCGGGGGTCGCGCACCTCGATCACCGACCGCTTCCACGGGTCGATGAAGGCGGTGATGCCCGGCGCCCCATGGGCCGCACCGGGACGCGCCAGGGTGGCGCGGGCCGGCTGGTTGGGACGGGTGGGCAGGAACAGGCCGCGCAGGCTGGCGTCGGGCACGGCGGCGGTGGCGATGGCGACCATCTCCTCCACCCCGGCGGGCGGGGTGCCGCGCACCGGCTCCACCGTGTGGGCGTTCATCACGCTGCGCGGTTCGCGGGCGGGGGACACCACCGACACCGCGTCCGTCAGCGTCTGGGGGAACACCAGATAGACGCCGGAAAAGCTGACCACCAGGAACACCAGCAGCGTCCAGATGCCCGCCGCCCCGTGCAGGTCGCGGTGCAGGCGCAGGCCCTTGGCATCCGCCTTGACCAGGAACGCGGCCTTCCACCGGCCCGGACGCGGCCACCACATGACGAGGCCGCTGACGCCCAGCACCAGCATGACCACGCCCAGCCAGCCCACCAGCTCCCGGCCCTCGCGGCCCGTGATCAGCAGGTTGCCGTGCAGGCTGCGCATGGTGCGGATGACGCTGTTGCCGCCCATGGCCGGGGTGGAATGGATGTCGAGGGTGACCGGGTTGATGCGCACGCTGGTGCCGCCGCCCGGACCCATGGGGCCGCCGCCCATCTGCGGTCCTCCGGCAGGCGGTGCCCCGGCGGGACGCTCCCCACCTTGCGGACGGTCACCGCCCGGTGCGGGGCGGGCGGCGGTGAAGCGGATGGTGATGGGCTGCCCGGCTTCCTCAGGCAACATGATGGCCGACGGGGTCTGGCCGGCGGGAACGGTGGCACGGGCGGCCTCGATGATCTCGGACAGCGGCTTGACCGCGCCCGGCGTCGGCGGCGGGGCGGCGGGGGCCGTCCAGTCCTGGATCAGGTCGTTGGCGACCAGGACGCTGCCCGAGATGCCCAGCGCCATCAGCGGCAGGCACAGGATGATCCCGGCCCACAGATGGGCCTGGTGCAGGGCCTTGTACCAAAGGCGTTGCGAACGGGGGACTGTGGACATGACAGGTGTCTCGTCTCTTCGGCGGGGGCCGCACCCGGATCAGGTGTCGGCCCAGTGGCGCAGCAGGTTGTGGTAAAGGCTGGTCAGTTGCACGAGCGAGGGGTGGTCGGCCCCTGCGTCCCCCGGTCCGGCCCCGGTGGCGAAATCCTGGTTCAGGCGCTGGATCGCGGTGTCCAGGTCGAACATCATGGTCCGCTGCCAGTCGTCGCGGATCATGCTCTGCATCCAGAAGAAGGAGCAGACGCGCGCCCCGCGGGTCACCGGTTCGACCCGGTGCAGGCTGGTGGACGGGTACAGCACCATGTCACCGGCGGGCAGGCGGGCGGAATGCACCCCATAGGTGTCGTCGATCAGCAGCTCGCCGCCGTCGTATTCGTCGGGGCCGGTGAAGAACAGCGTGGCCGACAGGTCGGTGCGCACCCGTTCCAGGGTGCCGGGCACCGGGCGGATGGCGTTGTCCACGTGGTTGCCGAAGAACCCGCCGTCACGGTAGCGGTTGAACATGGGCGGGAACACCTTCAGCGGCAGGGCCGCGGCGATGAAGGTGGGGTTCTTCTCCAAAGCACCCAGGATCATGTCCCCCAGCGTGCGGGCGATGGGGTGGTCCTGGGGGATCTGTTCGTTGCTCTTGGTCCGGACCGACTGGAACCCGGCGGTGGCGCGCCCGTCGATCCAGTCGGCCTGATCCAGCAGGCGCCGGGCCTCGGCCACCTGTTCCGGCGTCAGGACGTTGGGAATGTGCAGGAGCATGGCAGGCTGTTCCGTGCAAGGGATGTGAGAGAGAGGGAACCGCCCCCCGGCGGCGGCTCGGCAAAGCGGCATCCGGGGGACGGGACCAAAGGTGCTGAGGCTTAGAAGCGGAAGTTGGTGCTCAGGATGACGGTGCGGCCCAGTCCGGGAATGACGTGGGCCCCGCCGCCATGGGCGCGGTCGAAGTATTCTTCGTCGAACAGGTTCTGGGCGTTGAGCTGAACGCCGATGGCGTCGGTCACCTGATACGACACCATGGCGTCAACCACGGTGTAGGCGTCGAGCTTGCCGGCGTTGGCGTCGTTCAACTGGCGCTCGCCCACATACTGCACGCCGGCGCCGACGGTGACGTCGTGGGGCAGCTTGTAGGTGCTCCACAGGCTGGCGCTGTGCTTGGGCGTGTTGGCCATTTCGTTGCCGACGTAGCGCACGGCCTTGGTGATCTCGCTTTCCTGATAGGAATAGCCGCCGATGACCTGCCACTTGTCGGTGATGTTGCCGGTGACGCCCAGCTCGATGCCCTGCACCCGGCGTTCGCCGTCCAGGATGACGGTGGTGCCGGCGGCGTCGGTTTCACGCACGTTGGTCTTTTCCGTGCGGAACACGGCGGCGGTGAGCTGGAGCTTTTCCGGGATCACGTCCCACTTGGCGCCCACCTCGTAGGACAGGTTCTCCTGCGGCTTCAGGCTGACGTTGGTGGCGCTGAGCGAGCTTTGCGCCGCTTCCACCGACGGGTTGAAGGAGGTGGAGGCCGAGGCGTAGACGCTGACCGTCTTGACCGGCTTGTAGACCACCGCCCCCTGCCAGCTCAGCATGGAGTCGGACAGGCTGTATGTCGCGGTGCCGGTGTTGGTATCGGCCTTGAAGTTGTCGTAGCGCAGGCCGCCGACCACTTCCCACTGCGGACCGATCTTGATCGTGTCGATGGCGTAGAGGCCGAAGTTGCGCCCGGTGTTCTCGGTGGCGGCGGCGTTGTAGGTCCAGCCCGGCCCGGCCACGTTGAGGTTGGGGCTGAACAGGTTGGCCGCCGCGGCGGTGCCGCTGAAGGTCAGGCCGCGCTGGGTGTATTTTTCATGGCTGAGGTCGAAGCCGGTGACCAGCGAATGGTCGAGCGCGCCGGTCTTGAACTTCAGCGTGGCGTCGGTCTGGGTGACGACGTTGGTGTCCTTGGTGTCGCGGCCGCTCTGCCCACGGGTCACGGTGGTGGACGGCGTGAAGGCGACGGTGCCGGTGGGGAAGCGGGGGATGGTGACGATGTTGAAGCGGGTCGATTCGCTGTAGCGGGTCTGGTTGCGCACCGTGACCCAGTCGGCGGCGTCATGCTCGATCTGGAAGGTGACGGCGCTGTATTCCTGCTTTTCCTGGTTCAGCCCCTTGATGCCGTACCAGTTGGAACGGCTGACCGGCGGGATCACCCCGTTCAGCACCGGCAGGCCATAGTCGGGGACGTTGTTGTCCTTGGTGTAGAGCGCGCTCAGCGTCACCCGCGTCGGCGTGCCGAGACCGAAGGCGATGGACGGGGCGACACCCCAGCGCTCGTTCTCCACCTCGTCGCGGCCCGAGACCCCGGCGGTGTGCGCCATCACGTTCAGCCGCACCGCGGTGCCGTCGATGCCCACGTTGTCCAGCGGGCGGTTCACGTCGGCGGTGACGCGCTTCAGGCTGTCGGTGCCGATGGACAGGCTGCCGGCGGTGAACGCCTGCATCTTCGGGGCCTTGGACACCATGTTGACGGTGCCGCCGGTCGCACCGGCCCCCGAATAGGCCGACGACGCGCCCTTCACCACTTCCACCTGTTCCAGGTTGAAGGGGTCGCGGTTGTTGGCCGGGTTGGGGTCGCGGATGCCGTCCACGTACAGGTCGGTGTTGGCCGCAAAGCCGCGGATGCGAAGCTGTTCGCCCTGGCCGCCGCCGCCTTCGCCGGCACCGAAGGTGATGCCGGGCACGTTGCGCAGCACGTCGCGCAGGGTGGTGGCGGCCTGTTCCTGGATCACCTTTTCCGGGACCACGGTGATCGACTGCGGCGTGTCGAGGATGGTTTCGGTGCGCTTCACCGACGCCGACTTTTCGACCTTGTAGGAATCGTTGGTCTTGGCGCCTTCCACCGAAATGGCGGGAAGCTGGGTGGCGCTGCCGGTGGCGGCGGCGGTCTGGGCCAGGGCCGGAGCGGCCCCCGTCACGCACCCCAAGGCAAGGCCCAGCGTGGCCAGCCCCAGGGTGGAGGCGGTCAGCGCCGGGCGCTGGGTGTGGGCCGAGGAAACGAAGCGGCTGTGGGACGTCACGTCAATCTCTCCTGATTGGCGATTATTTTATGTGAGTGATAATTATCCGCATTCGCTTTGGGCGCAAACCAATTTGAAAGTGATTCTTAGTATCATATGCATGTGACGTAAAAATGCCACAATCTGTCGGGGAGTGGGGGCGGCTGAAAAGCCCTCTCCCCGCCGGGGAGAGGGGGACTGTTCGGAATGTTCGGGTTTCCCAAACCCGCTCAACGCAGGAAATACTGGACCGGCACCACCAGTTCGATGCGCTCGTCGCCCACATCGGGCGGCGGTGGGGGCAGGGGTTCGGCGCGGCGGATCATCTCCAGCGTTTCCTCGTCCAGCGCCTCGTACCCCGACGGGCGTTCGATGCGGCACGACAGCACCTTGCCCTGGCGGTCCATGACGAAGCGCAGGTGGGTGACACCCTGTTCGCGCCGGGCCTGGGACGCGCGGGGATAGCGCTTGTGCCGTTCCAGATGGGCCAGCAGCGTGCCCTGCCACGAGCGGCGGGCGGCGGGGTTGCCGGCGGCACCGGCGGACGGGGCGGCGGCGGTCTGCGACGGCGGGGCGTTGGTGGCTGGCGGCGCGGTGGTCTGTTCCGCCGGGGGATGGGGGGTGGGCGGGGTTTCCCGCTTGCGCTCCACCGGGCGGGGCTTGGGCTGTTCCGGCTTGGGTGGCTTGACCTTGGGCGGGGGCTTGGGCACCACCACCTCGGGCTTGACCTCCGGCGGCGGGGGCGGGGGCTCGAACACCGGCTCGGGCGGCGGCTCCGGTTCGGGCAGCACCAGTTCCGGCGGCGGTTCGGCGGCTTCCTGCTGCGGGCCGGGCGGGGTTTCGCTGGGCTGGGATTCCGCCGGCGCCTCGGGCAAGGCGGCCAGTTCCAGCATGACCGCACCCGGCGGCGGTTCCAGCGGGGCGGGGGCGGGCAGGGCCAGCACCAGGGCCGCGGCCCCGGCGTGAACGGCCAGCACGGTCAGCAGGCTGGCGGTCCACCGCCCCAGCCCGGCCCCTTCGGGCATCTCGGGCGGCAGGGTCAGGCCGGGGGCGGGGGGAACGCTCATGGGCATGGTCCGGGCGGCGGGGGAAGCGGTCATGGCGGCCCCCCTCACGGCGCCGGAGCGGGGGACACGGTTTCCAGCCCGACCAGCGCCACCTTGAGATACCCGGCGGTCTGCAGCCCGTTCATCAGCTTCATCAGGTCGCCGTAATCGACGGCGCTGTCGGCGCGCAGGAAGATGCGGGTGTCGCGCGTGGCATGGGTGGCGTTGTCCAGTGCCTCGCGCAGCTTTTCCCGCTCAACCGGCTGTTCGCCCAGCACCAGCGACAGATCGGACTTCAGCGTCAGATAGACCGGCTTGTCGGGGCGCGGCTGGGCCGGGGCGGCGGAGGCCGGGAGGTCCACCGGCACGTCCACCGTCGCCAGGGGGGCTGCCACCATGAAGATGATGAGCAGCACCAGCATCACGTCGATAAAGGGGGTGACGTTGATCTCGTGGTTCTCGCTGAGATCGTCGCCATCGTCCAGACGGGCGGCCATGGGGCTTACTCCGCCGCACTGATGGCGGTGGGCTGGGACGTCCGCGGCAGCGCGCGGCGGTCCAGGTCGCGGCTGACGTGGCGTTCCACGCTGGCCGACGCATCGGCCAGCAGCGCCCGGTATCCGGCGATGGAGCGGGAGAAGATGTTGTAGATCACCACCGCCGGGATGGCGGCGACCAGACCGATGGCGGTGGCCAGCAGCGCCTCGGCGATGCCCGGCGCCACCACGGCCAGATTGGTGGTCTGGGATTTGGCGATGCCGATGAAGCTTGTCATGATCCCCCACACCGTGCCGAACAGGCCGATGAAGGGCGAGGTGGAGCCGATGGTGGCCAGGATGCCGGTGCCGCGCATCATGCGCCGGCCCGCCGCCGCCTCGATCCGCGACAGCCGCGATGCCACGCGCTCCTTCAGCCCGTCGCCGGGGACGTCGGCGGACAGGTGCGCCTCGGCCACCGCCGCGCGGACCAGGGCCGGCACGGTGCCCTTGTCGAACCCGACCTTTTCCGCCGCCTGGGTCAGCGAGCGGGCGGATTCCAGCGCCTCCAGCGCCCGGCGGGCCTTGCGGCGGGCCGAGGCCAGCTCAATGGATTTCGCCACCCACACGGTCCAGGTGGCGACCGAGGCCAGGGCCAGCCCGATCATCACCGCCTGCACCACCGGGCTGGCGGCCATGAACATGCCCCACGGGCTGAGATCGTGGCTCATGATGCCCGTCGCCGCGGCCTGCACCGCGTGGGCCGCGGACGCGGTGGCGTCAGCCGCCGGGGCCGTTGCGGCGGGGGCCGCCGCCTGAACCGCGGCTGCGGCCGCATCCGCAACCGGCGCGGCCACCGCGGGGGCGGGGGCCGCCGGGATGGGGGCGGCCGGGGCGGTCTGGGCGTGGGCCGTGGCGGCCCCGGTGACGAGGGCGGCGGGAATCAAGGCCGTGCGGCGCAGGGCGGCGCGGAACGGCAGGGTCTCGATGAGCGGGCGGATCATGAAACCGCACTCCGGCTAGGGAAGGTCCAATGGGGCATCCGCCCCCTGGCCGGAGATTATATGCAGGTGCGAATGAGTATGCAAATGAGTCGCATTGCCGTTTGATACTTTTCCTGGCCGAAGGTCAGTCACGGCCCGCTTTTGGTGGTGCCGTCCCAGCCGCCGCCCAGCGCCTTGTACAGCGAAACCCGCGCGTTGAAGCGGGCCAGATCCGCCTGAACCAGCGAGTCGTTGGTCTGGAACACCGTGCGCTGGGTGTCGAGAACGGTCAGGAACCCGACGGTGCCGGCACGGAACCGCGCCTCCACGATGCGCAGCGCGGTCTGGGCCTGTTCATAGGCTTCGCGGGCGAAGGCGTATTGCTGTTCGGCGCTGACGGCAGCACTCAGCGCGTCCTCCACGTCGCGCAGCGCCGCCAGCACGGCGGCGCGGTAGGTCTCGATGGCTTCGTCCCGGCGGGCGGTGGCCTGTTCCTGCTGGCCTTCCAGCCGGTTGCCCTCGAACAGCGGGGCGGTCAGCGACCCGGCCAGCGCCGTCACCGTGCCCGGCCCGTCGAACAGCGCCGCCATAGTGGCAGCCTGCACCGAGCCGCGGGCGGTCAGGCTGAGCGAGGGCAGGCGGTTGGCCCGCGCGGTCACGATGTCCAGCCCGGCGGCCCGCAGGGTGGCGTCGGCCCGGCGCAGGTCGGGACGGCGTTCCAGCAGCGTGGCCGGCAGACCCGGCGTGATGGCCGGCAGCGTCAGGGCCGACAGGGATTTGCCGTCCACCACGAACCCCTGCGGCGCGCGGCCCAGCAGCACGGCCAGGGCATCGCGGGCCTGGCGCTCGTTCTGCTGCTGCACCGTCAGGGACGCCCGCTGCTGCGCCACCGCGGCGCGCTGCTGCGCCAGTTCCAGATCGGACGCCGCCCCGGCCTGGACCTGAAGGGTCAGCACCTCCAGCACCTCCTCGGCGATCTTCAGGGTCTCCTGGGCCAGCCGCACCCGGTCGCGCAGGGACAGGATCTGCAGATAGGCCGCCGCCACGTTGGCCCGCACGGTCAGGGCCGTCGCCTCCCGCTCGTAGCGGGTGCCCATCAGCGACAGGCCCGCCGATTCCGCCGCCGCGGCGTTGCCGCCGAACAGGTCGATCTCGTACGACGCCTGAAGATTGCCGGAAAAGGACGTGCTGGTCCGCGTGCCCCGGCTCCCCGCCGACGACAGGCCGCTGCCGCTGGTGCCGCTCGACGTGTTGCGGCTGATGGAGCGGTCGCCGCTGCCCCCGGCGCCGAGGCTGGGAAGGAGGGCGGCACCGGCCACCTTGGCCTGCGCCTCCGCCTGGCGGATGCGGGCAAAGGCGGCGGCGAGGTCGGTGTTGGCGCTTTCCGCCTGCGCTTCCAGCCGGTCGAGTTCGGCGGAGCCGAAGCCCTGCCACCACCGGGCGTCGGGCCAGACGGGGGCGGCCTTGTCAGGGGCGGCGGTGTCCCACGCCGCCGGCACGGGCGGCGGGGCCGGGTGCGGTTCGGCCAACAGGGCGCAGCCACCCAGAAGCGGCAGGGTCAGCAACAGAAGACGGTGCGTCATGAGGTCAGAACTTTCCCGAAAAAGCACATTCCATGCCCTCTCCCCCCGGGGAGAGGGTTGGGTGAGGGCCGGATGGACGATCACTCCGAGGCCAGGGCCACCACCGGGTCGAGGCTGGCGGCCTTGCGCGCCGGCAGATAGCCGAACACCAGCCCGGTAGCGAAAGCGCAGCCGAAGGCCAGGATCACCGGGCCGGGGCGCACCAGCACCGGCTGCCCGAACTGGGCGAAGGCCCAGGTGGTGCCCAGCCCGATCAGCACGCCCAGCGCTCCGCCCAGCGTGCAGATGGCCAGCGCCTCGCCGTTGAACTGCAGCATGATGTTGATGCGCCGCGCGCCGGTGGCCATGCGCACGCCGATCTCGCGGGTGCGCTCGGTCACGCTGACCAGCATGATGTTCATCACCCCGATGCCCCCCACCAGCAGCGAGATGGCGGCGATGGACCCCAGCAGCAGCGTCATGGTGTTCTGCGTCTCGGTGGCGCTTTGCAGGATGGACGCCATGTTGCGGATCTGGAAATCCTCCGCCTTGTGGCGCCCGATCAGCAGTTGCCGGATCTCCTCCTGCGTGGCGTCGATCTTGGTCACGTCCTCGACCTGCACCGTCACCGTGCGCACATAGCGCTGGCCGAACAGCCGCAGCATGCCGGTGGTGATGGGCACGTACGCCGCGTCGTCCTGGTCGGTGCCCATGGGCGAGGCACCCTTGGGCGCCAGGAGGCCGATGACCTGGAACGGGATGCTGTTGATCAGCACGTACTGGCCGATCGGGTCGCTGCCGTCGGGGAACAGCGCCTTGGCCGTGGTCTGGCCCAGCACCGCCACGGGGGCGTACCCCTTCACATCCTCGTCGTGGAAGAAGGTACCCGAGCCGATGGTCCAGTCGCGTGCCTGGGTGAACCCGGCGGTGGTGGCGTTGACCGAGGTCTGGTAGTCGCGGTTGCCGCGGCGGAAGGTGGCCGATCCGGGGTATTCCGGCACCGCCACCCGCACGTTGGGCAATTCGGCGATGGCGTCGGCGTCCTCCCGCACCAGGGTGGCGGTGACCCCGCCCGACGGGCGCACGTTGGGGGCGCCGGGGCGGATCAGCAGCAGGTTGGTGCCCATGGCGGTGAAACGGTTCAGCACCTCCTGCCGCGCCCCGTCGCCGATGGCCAGCATCGCCACCACCGACGCCACACCGATGATGATGCCCAACAGCGTCAGCAGCGTGCGCAGCAGGTTGTGCCCCAGCGCGTGCAGCGCCATCCGCGCCGCTTCCATCACGTCACGGGCGGAGGTGGCGGCGGAGGCGTGCTGGATCGCCACCGGCTCCACGGTGGGCGGGGGCGCGTCCTCCTGTCCCGGCGCCGGGCCGTCGGACACGATGTTGCCGTCGCGCAGTTCGATGATGCGGCGGGTCTGGCGGGCCACGCCGGGGTCGTGGGTGATGACCAGCACCGTGTGCCCCTGTTCGTTCAGGGACCGCAGCAGCTTCATCACCTCCACCCCGCTGCGGCTGTCCAGCGCGCCGGTGGGTTCGTCGGCCAGGATGATGGCGCCGCCGTTCATCAGCGCACGCGCGATGGACACGCGCTGCTGCTGCCCGCCCGACAACTGGTTGGGGCGGTGGTCCAGCCGGTCCTCCAGCCCCAGCGTCTTCAGCAACTCCGCCGCCCGCGCCTCCCGCTCCTCGCGGGTCAGGCCGGCGTAGACGGCGGGCATCGCCACATTCTCCACCGCGGTGGAGGCGGCCAGCAGGTTGTATTGCTGGAAGATGAAGCCGAACGCCTCCCGCCGCAAAATGGCGCGGCGGTCGCCGTCGAGCCCCGACACCTCCTCCCCGTTCAGCCGGTAGCTGCCGCCGGTGGGGCGGTCCAGCAGGCCGATCAGGTTCATCAGCGTCGATTTGCCCGAGCCCGACGCCCCCATGATGGCGACGAATTCGCCGGGCATGATGTCCAGGCTGATGCCGTGCAGCACCGGCACCGCCATCGGCCCGCGGTGAAACACGCGGGTGATGTCCGTCAAGGAGATGATGGGCCGGGCCTCCCCGCCGGCGCCGGCATGGGAATGGGTGCCGGTTTCCGGGGCGGTCCGATCGGGCGCGGGGGGCGGGGCGGCGGCGTTCATGGGGCTTACCTCCGCCCGCCGCCGGTCATGCCCATGCCGGCGCCGGGGGGCGGGCCACCGGGGGGCGGGCCGCCGTCGGGGGGCATCATGTTGGGACGCGGGCCGCCGGCCACATTGCGCTGGGCTTCGATCACCACCTGATCGCCCACCGACAGGCCCGACCGGATTTCCGCCGTCACCCGGTTGGTCACCCCCACCTCGACCCGGCGCTCCACCACCTCGCCGCCGGCCATCAGCTTGACCGCGAATTTGCCGCCGGGCCGCGGCAGCAGCGCCGCCGCCGGCACGGTGGGCACGCCCTTGGCCTCCGCCACCACGAAGAAGACGTGGGCGCTCATCTGCGTCATCAGGTCGTTGTCGGGGTTCGGCACGTCGAACAGCGAGGAATAGAGCACCACGTTGTTGGTGACTTCCGGCGTGGGCAGCACCTGATTCAGCGTGCCCGAGCGCCGGCGGTCCGGCTGGCCCAGCGTGGTGAAATAGGCGTGCATCCCCACCTTCAGCTTGGGGATGTCGGCCTCCGACACCTGGGTCTTGACCGTCATGGTCGAAAGCTCGGCGATGCGCAGGATGATGGGGGCCTGCTGGTTGGCGTTCAGCGTCTGGCCCTGGCGGGCCGACACGTCCACCACCGTGCCGGTCATCGGCGCGTAGATCTTGGTGTAGCTCAGGTTGGCCTGATCGCCCTTCAGCGTCGATTCCACCTGCTGGATCTGGGCTTCCAGCACGCCGATCTGGGCGGAGGCGGATTTGCGCTGGGCGTCGGCGCTGTCGTACGCCTCCTGGCTGGTGGCGCGGCCATCCATCAGCCGGCGCTGCCGCTCGAACTGCTTTTCCGCCAGTTCGAGCTGCACGTGCTTTTCCTTGAGCTGGGCGCGCAACGACATCAATTGCGCCTGATCGGCGGCCACGCGCGCCTCGTACACGGTGGGGTCGATCTGGGCCAGCAACTGGCCCTGTTCCACCCGGTCGCCGGCCTCCACGAAGATGCGCTTCAACTGGCCCGACACCTGGGTGCCCACGTCCACATAGGTCCGCGGCTGGAGCGTGCCCACCGCCGACACCGTTTCCTCGATGGTGCCGAGTGCTACCGTGTGGGTGCGGACGGCGGTGGGGGTGGAGGCGCTCGCCTGCATGTACCACCACGTCCCCCCGGCCCCGGCCACGATCACCGCCGCTGCCGCCCCCGCCTTGATCCAACCCGCCATGACACCGTTGTCCCGTCAAAAGCCATGCATTTGATAATCACTTTCAGGATAGGAGTATCAAGCCCAAACGTTGCTGCTTTATGTCCTTCGGCCGGTTTGTTTGTAACGGAGTGTAACGGGACGCCCCTGCGGGGGGAGGGAAAACGACAAAGGCCCGGTCGATGCCGGGCCTTTTCATGCAGACACAAGGGGGAAACGGTCACTCCGCCGGGTGCGGCCCGCGGCCAGGGCCGTGGTGATGGGTGGGGTCTTCGCCCGTCACCTCGGCCAGCCACAGGGAATGGTGCTCGCGCGCCCACTGCTCCTCCACCTGTCCCGACCCCATGGCGTCGAAGGCGCCCTCCATGCCGATGGAGCCGATGTAGATGTGGGCCAGGATGATGACCACCATCACCACCGCCGCCGCCGCGTGGGCGATCTGGAACAGCTGCATGTCGTGCAGGCCGGCGAAATAGAAGGGGAAGAGAAGCTGGATGCCGGTGAACGACAGCGCCGCCCCGCCCAGGATGGTGGACCAGAAGATCACCTTCTGCCCGGCGTTGAACTTCCTGGCCGGCGGATGGACGCCCTTGGAAAACAGCCCCCCGGCCTTGGCGATCCAGGTCAGGTCGTGGCGGTCGGGGATGTTGTGGCGCACCCACATCAAAAAGATCAGCGTCAGCCCGGCGATGAAGGAAAAGCCCAGGAAATTGTGGGCCAGCTTGCCGTAATGGGTCAGGGCGGCGAACGCCTCCGGCCCCAGCAGCGGCAGCAGGGCGTGACGCCCGTACAGCACGTTCAGCCCCGTCAGGCCCAGCACCACGAAGCTGCCGGCGGTCAGCCAGTGGGCCGCCCGTTCGATCAGGTTGAACCGCTCCACCGTGCGGCCCGTGGGGGCGCCGTCGATGCGGATGCGCCCGCGCACCGCGAAGAACAGCGCCAGCAGCGCCACGATGCCCCCCAGCGCCCACAGGCCATAGGTGGACAGCGGCCCGTTGCGCACCGCCCGCCACAACTCCCCTTCCGACTGGATCAGGGTGCGGGCGCGGGGATTGATGTTGGTGGTGTACCCTTCCACCCCCTGGCGCACGCCGCGCCACAGGTCGGCGATGTCGCTGCCCGCACTCTGGCTGGCGGGGGGCGGGTGGTCCAGGGTGGACGCCGCCGGGGCCGGCGGAGCCATGCCGGGATCGAGCCGCACCGACGATTGCGCCGACGCCGGCCCGCCCGCCGTCACGGCAACGGCGGCCAGCAGCAGCGCACCCAGGAAAGCCGGAAGCCGGTTGGTCATGACGCGGTGTCCTTCCCTTCAGAAACGCTGGATGAAGCTGCGCTGGCGCAGCGCTTCCACCTGCTCCCCGCTCAAGCGGGTGTCGGGGGCGCCCTGGTAGGCGCCCTTTTCCGTGTGGAGCGGGCGGGCGTCCTTGTGGTCCTGGCACGCGCCCAGCGCGGTCAGGGCCAGCAGGAGGGTGGGCAGGATCAAGGTTCGGGGCATGAAACAACCACCTTATCGCCTGTCCCCCTCGCCCCGCCGGGGAGAGGGGGACGGGAGTTGGCTCGGGCACTGGACATGAGGGCCGCCGTCATCACGGCTGCGGCACCTTGGTCTGGTAGGCCGTGCCCCAGCCCCAGGCGCCGGACCCGAAGCCGCGGGCCACCACGCGCTCGCGGTAGATGGCCGACACCGTGTCGCCGTCGCCGGCCAGCAGCGCCTTGGTGGAACACATCTCGGCGCACAGCGGCAGCTTGCCTTCGGCCAGACGGTTGCGGCCGTACTTGGTGTATTCGGCCTCCGAATTGTCGGGCTCGGGACCGCCGGAGCAGAAGGTGCACTTGTCCATCTTGCCGCGGCTGCCGAAATTGCCGGCCTGCGGGTACTGCGGCGCCCCGAACGGGCAGGCGTAGAAACAGTATCCGCAGCCGATGCACAGATCCTTGTTGTGCAGCACCACGCCCTGGTCGGTCTGGTAGAAGCAGTCCACCGGGCACACCGCCATGCACGGGGCGTCGGAACAGTGCATGCACGCCACCGACAGCGACCGTTCGCCCGGCTTGCCGTCGTTGATGGTCACCACCCGGCGGCGGTTGATGCCCCACGGGATCTCGTGCTCGTTCTTGCAGGCGGTGACGCAGGCGTTGCACTCGATGCAGCGTTCGGCGTCGCACAGGAACTTCATACGGGCCATGTCTGTCGCTTCCTATTCTATGACCGAAAAGGTCCGGCCTTTGGCCGGCCCTTTTCCGGCCCCTCAAACGCCGGGCGGTCCACATCCGTGGACCTTGGCTTCGCGGGCATGTGCCCGCGCGGCCGCCGTCGCGGCCGTACCGGGACCGGAAAGCCGGAGCTTTCCGGTCCCGGTATTACGCCACCGAGATCCGGCAGAGCGTGGTCTTGGTTTCCTGCATCTGGGTCACGCTGTCATAGCCATAGGTCGTGGCCGTGTTGGCGGATTCGCCCAGCACGATGGGGTCGCCGTCCTTGGGGTACTTCGACCGCCGGTCCTCGCCCTGGTAGAAGCCGCCGAAGTGGAAGGGCATGAAGGCCACGCCGCGGCCCACGCGCTCGGTCAGCATGGCCTTGACCTTCACCCGGCCCTTTTCGGCGCCCTCGACCCACACCATGCCGCCGTCCCGGATGCCCAGGTTGTGGGCGTCGAAGGGGTTGATCTCGACGAACATGTCCTGCTGCAGCTCGGCCAGCCAGGGGTTGGAGCGGGTCTCGTCGCCGCCGCCCTCGTATTCCACCAGACGGCCCGAGGTCAGGATGATTGGGTACTCCTTGGACACGTCGCGGTCCTGGATCGACTTGTAGAGCGTGGGCAGGCGCCACGCCTTGGTGTCCTTGTAGGTGGGATAGTCGGCCACCAGATCCCGGCGCGGGGTGTAGAGCGGTTCGCGGTGCACCGGCACCGGGTCGGGGAAATTCCACGCCACGCAGCGGGCCTTGGCGTTGCCCGGCGGGTTCAGCCCGTGGGCGATGGCCACCCGCTGGATGCCGCCCGACAGGTCGGTGGTCCACGATACCGCCCCGATCTTGTCGCCGCCGATCTTGGAAATGACCGCCATTTCCGCCTCGGTCAGATCCTTGTCCCAGCCCAGCTTCTGCAGCATGGCCATGGTGACCTCGGGATAGCCGTCCTTGATCTCCGATCCCACGGGGTAGGAGTTCTCGGCCAGCAGGGTCACGCCGTTGCGCTCCACCCCGAAGCGGGCGCGGAAGGCGCCGCCGCCCTGGGCCACCGGCAGAGAGGGGTCATAGAGGTTGGCGGTGCCGGGGTGCTTCATCTCCGGCGTGCCCCAGCACGGCCACGGCAGACCGTAGAAGTCGCCGTCGCACGGGCCGCCGTTGGCGCGCAGCGTGGTCTTGTCGAAGGTGTCCTGGTGCTGCATGTGCAGCTTCATGCGTTCCGGCGACTGGCCGGTGTAGCCCACCGACCACATGCCGCGGTTCCATTCCCGCGTGATGTCCTCGATCAGCGGCTCGTCGCCGTTGACCTTCATATTCTTCACCATCTCGGCGGCGAAGCCGAACTTCTTGGCGAAGAGGTACATGATGGTGTGGTCGGGCTTGGACTCGAACAGCGGCTCCATGATCTTGTCGCGCCACTGCACCGAACGGTTCGACGCGGTGGCCGAGCCGTAGGTCTCGAACTGGGTGGCGGCGGGCAGCAGGTACACCCCGTCCTTGCGGTCGTGCAGGATGGCGGTGACGGTGGGGTAGGGGTCCACCACCACCAGCGTGTCCAGCGCCTCCATGGCCTTCTTCATGTCCGGCAGGCGCACCTGGCTGTTGGGCGCGTGGCCCCAGAACACCATGCCCTTGACGGGATTGGGCTGGTCCATGTTGCCCTGGGCTTCCAGCACGCCGTCGTACCAGCGCGACACCGGGATGCCCGTGCGCTCCATCAGCTCCTTGGACCCGAAGCGGCTCAGGATATAGTCGTAGGGAAGATCCCACACCCGCGCCCAGTGCTTCCATGCCCCCTCGGCCAGCCCGTAATAGCCGGGCAGGCTGTCCGATGTGACGCCGAAGTCGGTCGCGCCCTGCACGTTGTCGTGGCCGCGGAAGATGTTGGTCCCGCCGCCCGCCATGCCGACGTTGCCGAGTGCGAGCTGGAGGATGCAGTAGGCGCGGGTGTTGTTGTTGCCGATGTGGTGCTGGGTGCCGCCCATGCACCACACCAGCGTGCCGGGCTTGTGCGACGCCAGGGTGCGGGCCACGCGGGCCAACTGGGTGCCGGGCACGCCGGTGACGCGCTCCACCTCTTCGGGCGTCCACTTGGCGACCTCGGCGCGCACCTCGTCCATGCCGTAGACGCGCCGGGCGATGTAGTCCTTGTCCTCCCAGCCGTTCTGGAAGATGTGCCACAGGATGCCCCACACCAGCGGCACGTCGGTGCCGGGGCGGAAGCGGATGTATTCGTCGGCGTGGGCGGCGGTGCGGGTGAAGCGCGGGTCGGCGACGATCAGCGGCGCGTTGTTGACCTCCTTGCCCTTCAGCACGTGGAGCATGGAGACGGGGTGCGCTTCGGCGGCGTTGGAGCCGATGAAGAAGATCGCCTTGGACTTCTGGATGTCGTTGTAGCTGTTGGTCATGGCGCCGTAGCCCCAGACGTTGGCCACACCGGCAACCGTGGTCGAGTGACAGATGCGCGCCTGATGGTCCACGTTGTTCGTGCCCCAGAGCGCGGCGAACTTGCGGAACAGGTACGCCTGTTCGTTGGAATGCTTGGCCGATCCCAGCCAGAACACCGAATCGGGGCCGGACGTCTCGCGGATCTTGAGCAGCCGGTCACCGACCTCGGTGATGGCCTCGTCCCAGCTCATGCGCACCCACTGGCCGTTGACCAGCTTCATGGGGTAGCGCAGGCGGCGGTTGCCGTGGGCGTGCTCGCGCACCGAGGCACCCTTGGCGCAGTGGGCGCCCAGGTTGATGGGGCTGTCGAAGCCGGGTTCCTGGCCGATCCAGGCGCCGTTCTGCACCTCCGCCACCACGGTGCAGCCCACCGAACAGTGGGTGCAGACCGACTTCACCTGCTTGACGGGGGCGCCCGCCGGGGCGGCGGGGGCCGCCGCCTCGGCCTTGCGCACCATGGCGCCGGTCAGGGCCGACGACGCGGCCAGCGCGCCGGCGGCCAGGCCCGAGGTGCGCAGGAACGCGCGGCGGTCCACCGTGTGCCCGGTCAGTGCCGAGGCCGCGGGCGCGGACAGGATGCGGGTGGACAGGGAATGGGGCCGGCGGGGGCCGCCCGTCTTCTTCATCAGCATCGGGGGAGGCTCCTTCGTTTAGAACCGGCTCAGCTCATAGACCTTGAGGATGTGCGGGGTTTCCCGGTAGCCGGTGGCGGCGGCGGGCTTGGCCGCTTCGGCCTCCGGGGCGGCGGCGGTCAGGCCGACGGCGGCGGCCCCCAGGGCGCCGGCCCCCAGCCCGCCCAGCCGGAACAGGTCGCGGCGCGCCATCGCCGGTTTTTCCGCAGGCTTGGATTGGTCCTTGGTCGTCGTCATGGTCGTTTCCCTTCGCACAAGCCCGCGGGGTCGTTGCCCGGAGCCGTCCCTTGCGGTCAGTCCAGCAGCGCGAACGCCTGGGTTTCGATGTCGAGGAAGCATCGGCCCACGGTGCCGACGCCGGCATAGAAATCCGCCGCCCCGGCCCGTTCCAGATCCGCGAAGAAGCGTCCGGCCCAGGGGGCGATGTGGTCGTCGAAGAACCGCCGCTGCTGGTCCAGCGGGGCCGGTGCGCCGAAGGCCCCGGCGATCAGCCCGGCCATCATCTCGCACAGGGCGGCGATGTGGTCCTCCGGCTCATGCACGTCTTCGGCCCGCGCGATGCCCAGCCGCGCCATGGCGGCGCGCACCTCGGCCAGCGGCTTTTCGTTCAGGAAGCCCGTGCGGTAGTACGAGGCATAGGGCGACAGCTCGCCCCCACTCAGCCCGATGAACAGCGCGTCGAATTCGGTCCGCACCGCCGCCGCATCGGCCCGAGCCGCGCGCCGGCCCAGGGCGGCGAAGGCGGCGGCCAGCGGCGTTGCGCTGGCCGCCTCCGCGTTGCCGGCCCCGGCATCGCCGATGGCCGCCAGTCCCGCCAGCACCTCCGCCCCCGGAGGGCGGGCCAGCAGCCCGGCCAGCAACCCATAAGCCTCGGCGCGCAAACGCTCCTCCTCCGCCAGATCCGGGGCGGGAGGGGGCGGTGCGGTGATGTCCAGGCCACCGTGCGGTGCCACGGGTGTCTCTCCTGTTGCCGGGCCGGTGATGGGGCGGCGCTTTGTTGCGGGTGCGAAAACCTGATTGAATTACAGGGTCTTACCGCCGCAGCGTCGAATCATTAAAGGCCGGGTGCGGGGTGGTTGTCAACGCCGCCACCCCTTTTGGAGAGGAAAAAAGCCAATAATCTGAAAGCGTTATGCGTTATCGCGCATATCGGTCGGCGGTGGTTCCTCTGTGTTTTCCGCGGCCTCCTGCAACTTTTGAGCGTCTTTTTCCGCCTGCTCCGCTGCTTCGTCCACGGCGTCGAGAAAGCCTTGCCCCGCGCGGTAGAGGGTGCGCACGGCGCCGCTGCCGGAAAACAGGCCGCTGTAGTCGTCGGCGTAGTCCTTCAGCCCGTCGTCGTTGGCGTAGACGGGATCGGAGGTCCACAGCCGCCGCAGCGCCTGCCGGTGCAGATCCTCCGGCACCTCGGCCCGCAGGAAGGGGGTGAAGTCCGACTCCGCGGTCAGGCTGTCCACGGGGGGCAGTTCGGGCGGCGGGGCGGTTTCCTGCGGTGCGGTTGGCGCTTGCGCGGCGGCGTCCGGCTCCGGCAGGGGGGCGGGGGGCTCCGGGGCCGGCTCCGGTGCGGTGGCGGTGGTCTCCCCGGTGCGCTTCAGACGCGACCAGCGGGACAGGAAGGGTTCGGGCGTGCCGCGCGTCTCACTCATGATGCTGTTCCTTCCGGTCTATTCCCCATGGTCCCGCCGCCGTCCGCCGCGGCGGCCGTCGGTGTGGGGCTGGCGTTCGCGTTTGACGAAGGGGCGGTCCACATGGTGCTGGCCCACGAAATCGGCGACCAGCGCCACCAGGGCGGGGGGCATGGGCACCGGCTCCACCGTGTCGGAGCCGCCGACCTGATAGGCTTCGGCCTCGAACGCGCTGGCGGTGATGAAGAACGGCTGGGGCCGTCCGTCCTCCTCCGACGGGCGCAGCGCCACCCACACCCGCGGCGGCGTCTGGGACAGGTTGACGTGATAGCCGTCGGTATCGGTGTGGAACAGCTCCAGGTCCAGCGTGGCGGCGTGATGGCGCGACCAGCCGTCGCCGCCGTACAGGAAATGCCAGTCCCGGTCCGCCGGGCCGGCGCCGGGAATGACATCCACCGGGCGCCACACCGTGTCCTGCCAGGGGGTGGAGCCGGGCCGCCGCTCCATCACGATGCCGACGGGAATGCGCAGTGTGCGGCTTAACGTCTCCACCATCTCTCATACATCCTGTGTTAAGCTTGGCTATTCGGTAGTAGGATACGGGGCGTGCTTTTCCCGTTCTGGTCAGTCTCCTTCCGGGGCGGAGCACCGCGGGCATGCCCGGCCGCGCCGGAAAACGCATGGGGCAGTGTTATGATCGTTATGATGACGTGGTTAAGAACCGATCGGCTGTGAAATGATTCATTGACCTTTGTGGCGCCATCGTCGGATGGTTGCCCGATAGGAAAAGTCGATCAACCCATATGGTCCGAAAAGCCGACATGCCATCCAGGGAACGGCGAATCTTTTCCGATCTGGCCTTCCGCGCCCAGGGGGCCGGTGCGGCGGAACGGGGTGAACACGGTGGCCGCCGCATGGCATGGGCCGTGCTGGTGCTGTCGTTTGCCGCGACCCTGACCATCTGGTGGATGACCTCCGGCGTGGTCCAGCGGGAATCGTCGGAACGGTTCGCCAGCCGCGTCAGCGAGGTGCACGCCAGCATTCAAGACCGCATGCGCTCCTACGCGCAAGTGCTGCGCGCCGCGTCCGCGCTGTTCAAGGCGTCGGGCACCGTGACGCGGAGCGAATGGGAAAACTTCATCCGCGGGCTGGAACTGGACCGTTTCTATCCCGGCATTCCGGCGGTGGCCTATGCCCGCGCCGTTCCCCAGCCCACGCTGGACGATCTGGTGGACGAGATGCGCGCCGACGGCGTGCCCGAATTCGCCGTGCGCCCGCCGGGGGTGCGGCCGGAATACCTGATCAACATCTATGCCGCCCCGTTCAACGCGCTGAACCGCGCGGCGCTGGGCTATGACATGCTGAGCGAGCCGGTGCGGCGGGCCACCATCCGGCACGCCGTCGAAACCGGGCAGCCGGCCATCACCCCGCGCCTGATCCTCAAGATCGATGAGCACCGCGATCCCCAGCCGGCGTTCATCATGTATTTCCCCACCTATGACGCGTCGCGGCCCCAGACCACGGTGGAAGAGCGGCGGGCCGCCCTGACCGGCACCGTTCTGGCGCCCTTCCGGGTGTACCCGCTGGTGGAGGGCATCCTCGGCAACGATTTCGGCGACATCGGCCTGACCATCTACGACGGCACCGAGACCGGTGACGATCACGAGATGTACCGCAGCAACGCCGACACCCCGCGCGAGCCGCTGCACCGCGTGCTGCGGCAGGTGCCGTTCCAGGACCGCATCTGGACCATCGCCTATTATTCCACGCCGGGGTTCGAGGCCGCCCTGCACAACGACAAGCCCGGCCTGATCCTGGGGGCCGGCGCCATCATCAGCCTGCTGGTGTTCGCCATGGCGTGGAGCCTGTCCAGCAACCGCGCCCGCGCGGCCAAGCTGGCGGCCGAGATGACGGAATCCCTGCGGCGGCGGGAATCCGAACTGCACCAGTTCTTCACCCAGGCCCCCGTCGGCATCTGCATCCTGGACGCCGAGGGCCGGGTCATCGACTGCAACCCCGTGATGGGGCAGTACATGGGGGTGCCCGCCGACGCCATCATCGGCTTCAACATGCTGACCGACGCCAAGGACCGCTCCTTCACCTTCGCGGTGGAACGCGCGCTGGGCGGCGAGCCGTCGGAGATCGAGACCCCGTACGTCTCCACGCTGGGCGGGCGGCAGGGGTTCTATCACGCCCACTTCCAGCCCATCTTCAACGGGCCGGACTTCCTCTTCGTCCTGGGCTTCATCGACGATGTGAGCGAGCGCAAGGCGGCGGAGGATCAGGTCCATTACCTGGCCCATTTCGACGCGCTGACGGCGCTGCCCAACCGCACCCTGCTGGCCGACCGCCTGACCCACGCCATCGCCCTGGCGCGGCGGACGGAAACCACCATCGCCGTGCTGTTCCTCGACCTCGACCATTTCAAGGTCATCAACGACAGCCTGGGCCACACGGTGGGCGACGACGTGCTGAAGGAGGTGGCGGAGCGGCTGCGCGAATCCGTGCGCGAATCCGACACCGTGGCCCGCCACGGCGGCGACGAGTTCGTCGTGGTCCTGACCGACGCGGGCGAGGCGAAGGACGTCGCCACCGTCGCCGGCCAGATCATCGAGCGGCTGAACGCCCCCATGCGCATCAAGGGGCGGGAGTTCAGCATCTCTCCCTCCATCGGCATCAGCATGTTCCCCGAGGACGGGGACGACGGCGAGCGGCTGATCAAGAACGCCGATGCCGCCCTCTATCAGGCGAAATCGGCGGGCCGCCGCGCCTTCCGCTTCTTCACCAACGCGCTGGACGTGCAGCTGAACGAGCGGCTGACGGTGGAGGCCAGCATCCGCCGGGCGCTCGACCTGGGCGAATTCCGCCTGCACTACCAGCCGCAGATCGACATCGCCACCGGTGGGGTGATCGGGCTGGAAGGGCTGATCCGCTGGGCGCACCCCGACCTGGGCATGGTGCCGCCCAACCGCTTCATCCCCATCGCCGAGGAAAGCGGCCAGATCACCGCCATCAGCCAATGGGTGATGGACGAAGCCTGCCGCCAGATGAAGCAGTGGCAGAACAGCGGCATCACGGTCCAGAGGGTGGCCGTCAACATCTCGGCCCTGCAGTTCCGCACCCCCGACCTTCCCGATCAGGTGGAAGCGGTGCTGGCCCGCCACGGCCTGCCCGCCGGCTGCCTGGAGATCGAGGTGACCGAGGGGGCGCTGATCCACAATCTGGAAACCGCCACCCGCATCCTGCGCGCGCTGAAGACCATCGGCGTCAAGGTGTCGATCGACGATTTCGGCACCGGCTATTCCAGCCTCAGCTACCTTCAGCGCTTCCCCGTGGACACGCTGAAGATCGACCGCTCCTTCGTCGGCGAGCTGGGCAGCGACCCGCACAACGCCGCCATCGTCCGCGCCATCATCAGCCTGGGCAAGAGCCTGAACCTGACCATCATCGCCGAAGGGGTGGAGACGGACCAGCAATTGGGCCTGCTGCGCACCGAGGGCTGCCACGCGGCCCAGGGCTATGTCTACAGCCGTCCCCTGCCGCCCGACGAGGTGGCGCGTTTCCTGCGCGGACGGGCGTCGGTGGCGGCGGAATAGGGCCTGCCACCCTGGAGCCGCAGCACGGATCCTCCCACGCAGACCCCAGAACAAAGACCCCAGGCACACGAAAGCAGACACACGAAAGGCCGCCCGGTGGGGCGGCCTTCTCGTTTTCGGCTTCGCAGCCGTTCGGCAGGTCCGGGAGCCTTACTTAATCTTGGCTTCCTTGAACTCGACGTGCTTGCGCGCCACCGGGTCGTACTTGCGGAACGACAGCTTTTCGGTGGTCTTCTTGGGGTTCTTCTTCTTCACATAAAAGAAACCCGTGTCAGCCGTGCTCACCAGCTTAATGAGGACGGTGTTCTGCTTGGCCATGATCCTGATCCCGGTCTAGGTACCGACAAACATCCCGTATCCCGCCGGCCCTGCGGGGCGGCGACGTGAGCGGCGAAGATACCCCGCTACCCCCGAATGTCAAGTTTTGTCTGGGACGCCCACCGTTGCCGCAACCCGTTCCAGCCCCAGCGCCTCCGCCAGACCCAGAAAGGCGGGCAGGGGATGGGTGATGACGTACACCGGAACGGGGGCAAGATAGGCGCTCATGCGCCCTTTCGCTTCGAATCGGGTGCGGAAGGGGGAGCGGGCCAGCGCCTCCCGCCCCAGGCGGGGCACGATGCCCCCGGCGATATAGACGCCGCCGCGCGCCCCCAGGATCAGCGCCAGATTGCCGGCCACCGTGCCCAGCAGCGAACAGAACATGTCCACCGCTTCTGCGCACAGCGGGTCGCTGGCGTCCGCCGCCGCGGCGGTCACCGCCGCGGGCGTGTCCTTGTCCGGCGCCCGCCCGGCACACTGGCACAGCGCCGTGTAGAGGTTGACCAGCCCCGGACCCGACAGGGCGCGTTCCGCCGACACGTGCCCGCTCTCGCTGCCCTTTTCGGCGCGGATGCGGGCCAGCACGGCACTTTCCCGTTCGTCCGCCGCCGGCAGGGTGGCGTGGCCGCCCTCGCTGGCCAGCGGGATCCAGCCCGCCGGGCCGGGCACCAGCCCCGACACCCCCAGCCCGCTGCCGGGTCCCAGCACCGCCACCGCGGCCCCCCGCACCGGATCGCCGCCGCCCACCTGGAACACATCGTCCGGTCCCAGGCGCGGCACCGACAGGGCGGCGGCCGTGAAGTCGTTCAGCACCACCAGCCGGTCGAGCCCCAGCGTGCGCCGCACCCCGTCGATGGAAAAGCGCCAGGGCGGCGTCACGTTGGTCAGCGACACCTCGTCCCCCGTCACCGGCCCGGCAACGCAGAACGCCCCCTGGCGCGGCCGCACGGGGCAGGTGCTGCCGCAATCGTCCAGATAGGCCGCCGCCGCCGCCTCCAGCGAGGGAAAGGCGGCGGTGGGATAGATCCGCGAATGGTGCAGCCCGGCCCCGTCCATCAGCCCGAAGCGGGCATTGGTGCCGCCGATGTCGGCCACCAGGGCGTAAGGGGGGGGGCCGGGGGTATGGGTCGTCAGGCCGCTCATGGTCCTCCGCTCACTGATAGGGCGCCTTGGTCAGCGCTCTGACATAGGTTTCCCGCCACGCGCCGATGTCGTTGCGCCGCAGGGTGGCTATCAGGGCGGCGTGACGTTCCCGCCGTTCCTCCACCGGCATGGTCAGCGCCCGCTGCAGGGCGTCGGCCACGCCTTCCACCTCATACGGGTTGACGATCAGCGCCTCGGTCAGTTCCTGGGCGGCGCCGGCGAATTCCGACAGCACCAGCACCCCGGGATCCTGGGGATTCTGGCAGGCCACATATTCCTTTGCCACCAGATTCATGCCGTCGCGCATGGGGGTGACCAGCCCCACCGCCGCCTGCCGGTGGAATCCCGCCAGCACCCGCTGGCCGAAGCTCTTGTTCAGATAGCGGATGGGCACCCAGTCGAATTCGGCGAAACGCCCATTGACCCGCCCGGCCTTTTCCGACAGCTCCCGCCGCAGCGTGATGTATTCGGGCACCTCCTCCCGCGTCGGGGGGGCGATCTGCAGGAAGGAAACGCGGTTGCGGTGCTCGGGGTAGCTTTCCAGGAACGCTTCGAACGCCTCGAACCGCTGGGGCAGGCCCTTGGAATAATCCAGCCGGTCCACCCCGATGATCAGCCGCCGCCCCACCAGGCTTTCCCGCAGCCGCTCGGCGTGGCGGGACCGGGCGTTGGTCTCCGCCGTCCGCTCCAGTGCCGCGGTGTCGATGGAGATGGGGAAGGCCCGCGCCAGCAGCGTGCGCCCGAAGGCCCGCACCACCACCCCGCCGTCGGGGTGCGGGTCCACCATTCCGCCCGCGTCCAGCAGCACGTAATTGACGAAGCAGCGCAGGTCCGCCGCCGTGTGGAAGCCCACCACGTCATAGGCGCACAGATCCTCCACAAGATCGCGGTGGTTGGGCAGGATCTTCAGCACCTCCGGCGCCGGGAAGGGGGTGTGGAGGAAGAAGCCCATGCGCTGCCGGCACCCCAGCGCCCGCAGTTTCCGCCCGCAGGGGATCAGGTGATAGTCGTGGACCCACACCATGTCGTCGGGCTTCAGCATCGGGGCCAGCACCGCGGCGAAGAAGCCGTTGACCCGCTCGTACCCCGCGCGGTTGCGGCGGCTGATGCTGGTCAGGCCGGGGCGGAAGTGGAACAGCGGCCACAGGGTCTGGTTGGCGAAGCCGTTGTAGTATTCCTCGAAATCCCGCCGCCCGAGATCGAGCATGGTATAGGTCAGCCGCCCGTGGACCGCTGACGCCGGGGTCTGTGGCGTGTCGCCATCCACCACCGTCCCGCTCCACCCGAACCAGATGCCGCCCGTGCGCTTCAGCGCCGCCAGCACCGCCACCGCCAGGCCGCCCGCGGCCTGCTTGCCCTCTTCCACCGGGGCAACGCGGTTGGAAACCACCACCAGTCTGCTCAAGCCGTGAACCTCCCTCGTCGTTGCCGCTCTCGACGCCGCGACTCCCTCGTCGTGTGGGTGCCCGCCGGGGCGCCCGCGCCGGGCAACGGTAAGGAGGAAACGTGGCCGTGATGTGGTGGTTCCTCTTTTTTCGGATGGCTCGCCGTTGGTGCTTTGGATGGCGCACCGTTGGTGCAATGCGGCAGAGGCATGGCGGCACTGCGTCTATGCCCCTGGTACCGTGGCCGAAAGGGACCGATCTATGCGCGGTTGGTAGGACCACTGACTGCCGTTAATGTGTTGCAATGCAACATGATTTAGCGTTGGTCGAGGGGCCTATTTCGTTCGAGTATCAGTAAGCCCTTGTTTTGTCGGGGCATTCTTTTTTCTCTTGAACTCCGAAGCGAGTTTCCTTACATTGTGCAGTGCGACATCGATCGCTCTGACGCGGTTGATCTCGTAACGCACTTCTTGGGCGTTTCCTCCCTAGACTCGGGCCGCGGCTTTTGCCGCGGCCTTTTTTCTTTTTCGGTCAGGGCTCTGGTGGGGCGGCCGATCCCTAAATCCTGGACAGGGCCGCCGGTTCCGGTTTTGACGCCGCAGACGCGGACGGTCTGATCCAGATGAGCCAGGGCGCCCGCCACATTCATAGAGAGGCGGCGACTGGTGTTCCCGGTCAGCGGCATTCCCGGTCAGCGGCATTCCCGGTCAACGCCACCCGATGGGGGCTGGCCATCCAGGCGCTCTTCGCGGTGGTTCCTGGAAGCGCCCCATTGCGACTCGCACCAAATGGCGGTGCGGCTGGCCGACAGGGGCATGCGCTTTCTGAAGTCAGCGGCGTGGGCCCTCGCCAAGATGCCGGATCCGTTCAGCAACTTTTCATTGAGTCCGGCTTCATCCGGCGTATCCATAAAAACCTTAAAAAGCTTTTCAGTCGTCCGCTGGCTGCTGGGGGGTGATCGGTGGCGTCAACGACGCGCCTGCCACTCGCGCGGGCCGGTCATGCCGGTAAAGGCATGTGCGGCAAGCGTGGTTTGAGAAGCGATAACATTATCAATTTGTTGCGCAATGCGCTTGCAAAGGGCTGCATGCCGTTGGCGGTAAAACATCAGTAATATTTGAAAATAATTATTCTCAAAAAGCATCTTCCAAAGAGTGCATCGCATGAGATCATACATTGATATGAATTCTACTGCCGGCTGAATGATTCTTGACAGAGGATGATTGCACGGAGAAAATTTCCGAAAAACAATCTCTGAAATTCAACCGGAACAATTTTTTCAGCGAATATTGTTCTTAAAATATACGTATTCCAAATATCGCTCACCTTACATAACTGGCTTGAAATCGGAGGACTCCCGTATGGCTGTTTCTTTGTCCAAGGGCGGCAATATCTCTCTCAGTAAGGAGGCTCCGGGGCTGACCGCTATCGATGTCGGCTTGGGCTGGGATGCCCGCGTCACCGACGGCGCCGAATTCGATCTGGACGCCTCGGCGTTCCTTCTGAACGGGTCGGGCAAAATCCGCACGGATGCCGACTTCATCTTTTACAACAACAAGGTCTCGTCGGACGGCTCGGTTGTCCACCAGGGCGACAACCGCTCCGGTTCCGGCGATGGTGACGACGAAGTTGTTGCCATTGATCTCGCCAAGGTTCCGGGCGACGTGCAGAAGGTTGCGTTCTCCGTAACCATTCATGAAGCGGAGGCGCGCCGGCAGAGCTTCGGTCAGGTCAACAACGCCTATATCCGCGTCGTGAACAAGGCAGACGGCAAGGAGATCGCCCGCTATGACCTGTCGGAGGATTATTCGACAGAAACGGCGATGATCTTCGGTGAACTCTACCGGCATGGCAGCGAGTGGAAGTTCAAGGCTATCGGGCAGGGATTCGGCGGCGGGCTTGGTCCGCTTGCGAAGAATTTTGGCGTCAACATCGGCTGAGGAAAAGCCTATGGGCGTTTCGCTGACGAAGGGCCAGAAGATCAGCCTCTCCAAGGACGGCGCACCTCTGACCCGGGTGTTCATGGGGCTTGGTTGGGATGTCGTAAAGAAGGGTGGCTTTCTTGGGGGGCTGTTTGGGGGCGGTGGAGGGAGCATCGACCTCGACGCCTCCTGCCTCGTGTTCGACGAGCGCGGTGAAATGGTTGATGAAATCTGGTTTCACCAGCTCAAGGGCATGAATGGCGCCATCATCCACACCGGCGACAATCTGACGGGCGACGGAGACGGGGACGACGAGGTTATCAAGGTTGACCTGTCGATGTTGCCGGCGAGCGTGAAATCGCTGGTGTTCACGGTCAACTCGTTCCGGGGCCAGACCTTCGACACGGTTGCCAACGCGTCCTGCCGCCTTGTCGATGATACCAACCAGAAGGAACTGGCCATCTTCGCTCTGAGCGAGGCGGGATCCCACACCGGCCTCATCATGGCGAAGCTCTACCGGCACAATGGCGAATGGAAGCTTCATGCCATCGGCGAGAAGACGGCGGGGCGGACCTTCCACGATATGATGCCGGCCATTCGCGGCACGCTTTAATCACCGTCACCACGCTGGCCGATGGGGGGATCATGGCCGTTTCCGCACTCACACCGGGGGCGAATATCGCCATTCCCGAATCGGATCGGATCGTTGTGGCCGTCGGGTGGGATCCAGCCTCTCAGCCTGGCATGGAGGTCGATGCGTCGGCGTTCATGGCCGGGAGTGACGGGAAGGTCCCATCTGATGAGCATTTCGTCTTCTATGGATCCCGCACGTCTCCTGACGGGGCGGTGAGGTTCAATCCGTCCGCATCCTCGGCGGGGGGGGCCGATCTTCAGTCCTTCGAAATTAGCCTTTCCAAGCTGCCTGGAGGCGTCGAGGTCATCGACATCTGTCTCACGATCCATGAAGGCCAGGCCAGAGGGCAGAGCTTCGGCAATCTCCGCACGGTGGCCGCCCGTCTTCTGGAACCTGCCGCAAACGCCGAAATTGCGCGTTTCGATCTTCCTGTCGCCGGCATGAAGGAGACGGCGATCACGCTCGGCCGAATCTATCGGCGAAATGGTCAGTGGAAATTCCGCGCGGTGGGGCAGGGCTTTGTCGGCGGGCTGGCGCCTTTGGCGAGGCAGTATGGTGTCGATATCGCCGAGGAGGCCGCTCCCGCTCCGGTGCCCGTTCCTGTCCAGGAGTCGCCGGCGCCTTCCCTGCCGCCTCAACCGGAGCCCGCCGCCAAGCCTGTGAACCTCTCCAAGATCACCCTGGAGAAGCGTGGCCAGTCGGTGTCCCTTGAGAAGAAGGGCGCCGCGGGCTTCGGAGAAATCCTCTTCAACCTCAATTGGAACAAGCGGCAGTCCAAGGGGGGACTTTTCGGGGGATTGCTCGGAGCCAACAAGGGCATCGACCTGGATCTCGGCTGCCTTTGGGAGCTTGAGAACGGGACGATCGGTGTGGTCCAGGCTCTTGGCGAGGCTTGGGGGGATTTCCGGCGCAAGCCATTCATCCAGCACGCCGGGGATGACCGGACGGGTGCCGCCGCCGAGGGTGAGAACATCCGGATCAATGGCGATCATATATCCGAGATCAAGCGGATTCTGGTCTTCGCCTTCATCTATGAGGGCGTACCGAACTGGGCGGCTGCCGACGGCGTTGCGACGGTGAAGATTTCGGGCCATGCCAACATTGAGGTGCGTCTCGACAATCCCGCGTCCGGACAGGGGATGTGCGCCATAGCGCTCATTGAGAATGACGGTGGCAAGCTGAAGGTGACGAAGGAAGAACGTTACTTCGGCAGTCACAAGGACATGGACAAAGCTTACCGCTGGGGGTTGCGGTGGGTGGCGGGTTCTAAAGATTGACGGGGAAAAGTGATGTCATTCACCGACTGGATCAAGAAGAATGTCAATGATGCTCGGGATGCTCTTAGCACCGAGATCACGAAGTTCAAGTCCAGAGATTTTCTGGAGGCGGTCGTTGCCGGTTGTGCACTTGTTGCTTACGCCGACGGAAACATCTCTTCGCAAGAAAAGCAAAAGATGATGGGGTACCTTCGATCTTCCGAGCAGCTCAAAGTGTACGATCAGAGCGACGTGATCAAGCTGTTCCAGAAGTATGTCGAGAAGTTCGAGTTCGACTCGATGATCGGCACCGGTGAAGTCATGCAGGCGATCGGGAAGTTCCGGGGGAAGCCGCAGGCGCAGCTTATCGTCCGCGTCTGCTGTGCCATCGGCGCTTCCGACGGCGACTTCGACGCCCAGGAGCGTGCGGCGGTGCGGAATATGGCGTCCGAATTGGGACTTAACCCAGCCGATTTCAGTCTCTGAAACAAGCACGGCCCGTGACCGGAAAGGGCCGCCCCGATCTGTCGCGGTGCGATGGCAACCGGGCGGCCGCGTCGGCTATGGAATTCAGCGGAGTCAGGCGAGTGCCGAACCTCAAGTACTTTACCAACTCGTTTTTGTTCACTGGCGGTGCGCTTGTGGCCGGCGGTGCCATCGGTTGGGCGGCGGGCGGCCTGTCCGGCATGCTCTCCTATGTCCTGATCTGCGCGATCCTCGGCGTCATGGAAGTTTCACTTTCCCTTGACAACGCGGTCGTCAACGCGACCGTGCTGAAGGACATGGATCCCGTCTGGCAGCACCGCTTCCTGACCTGGGGCATCTGGATCGCGGTCTTCGGCATGCGCATCGTCTTTCCGCTGCTGATCGTGTCCATCGCCGCCTGGATCAACCCGGCAGCCGCCATCAAGCTGGCCCTGTTCGAGCCCGAACGGTATGCGAAGATCCTCACGGATGCCCATATCGGCATCGCCGGTTTCGGTGGCGCTTTTCTCTTGATGGTGGGCCTGAAATACTTCTTCGACGCCGAGAAGGAGGTCCATTGGATTGGGGGCGTCGAGCGTGCGCTGACCAAGTTCTCTGATATCGAGGCCGTCGAGATCGTCATCGCCCTCCTGACATTGTATGGCTTCAGCCGGGCCATCCCGGGCGAGGAGGCGATGTCGTTCCTTGTCAGCGGCATTTTCGGCCTGATCACGTTCATCGGCGTCGAGGCCCTCGGCTCCTTCATGGAATCCGCGACCGAGCATGGTGACGGGGAAGGTGGGGAGCGGGTGAACACCGCCGTCCGTTCGGGCGCTGCGACATTCATCTATCTCGAGGTGCTCGATGCCTCCTTCAGCTTCGATGGGGTGATCGGCGCCTTCGCGCTGTCGAACAATCTCTTTGTCATCGCCTTGGGCCTTGGCATCGGTGCCGTGTTCGTTCGATCGATGACGATCATGCTGGTCGAGAAGGGAACCTTGGCCGAGTACCGCTATCTGGAGAACGGGGCCTTCTGGGCGATCCTCGCCTTGGCGCTGATCATGTTCCTCCAGACGGTCATGCACATCCCCGAGGTCGTCACCGGGCTGATCGGCGCCACCCTCATCGGCCTCTCGCTCTGGTCCTCGGTGACACACAACCGCCGCGCCGCGGCGCTGGTCCAGGCGGATGAGATGCCGGCTGCGGTCGAATGACGGACCGCCCCGGACGCCGCGGCCGCCCGGCGATAAGGGGAACGGTGAGGGAGTGGTGGCGGGAAATCAACGGGTCAACGAAGGAGCAGAGGAAACATGTCAGTCAGCCTCTCCAAAGGCGGTAACGTCTCTCTCTCGAAAAGCGAACCCGATCTGAAGAAGATCCTGATCGGCCTCGGTTGGGACGCCCGAGCCACGGACGGTGCCGACTTCGACCTCGACGCTTCGGCCTTCATGCTGGGCGCGAACCACAAGGTTCCTAACGAAAAGGCGTTCATCTTTTACAACAACCTCCGTTCCGCGGACGGCTCCGTGGAACACACCGGCGACAACAGGACCGGCAGCGGTGATGGCGACGACGAAGCCATCACGGTGGACCTCGCCAAGGTTCCCGGGGAAATCCAGACCATTGCGATCACGGTGACGATCCATGACGCGGAGGTTCGCCGTCAGAATTTCGGTCAGGTCAAGAACGCCTTCATTCGCATCGTCAACGATGAAACCGGCAAGGAAATTGCCCGCTACGACCTCTCCGAGGATTACTCAACCGAGACAGCAATGATCTTCGCGGAGGTCTACCGCCGGGATAGCGAATGGAAGTTCAGGGCGGTCGGCCAGGGATATTCCGGTGGTCTTGCCGTCATGTGCGCCCAGTTCGGCATCGACGTCGCCTGATCTTCAGACATCAGCCCCCTTCCAGGGGGCGGAACACAGACAGACCATAGGAGAGTTTCTTGCGCCGTCTTCCCGTATACCTCGTCCTCGACGTCTCCGGCTCCATGAATGGGGAACCCATTGAAGCCGTCCGAAATGGCATGCAGATGCTGGCGAGTACCCTTCGGACCGACCCCTATGCGCTCGAGACCGCCTATCTCAGCGTTATCGTCTTCGACGATAAGGCCCGCCAGCTGGTGCCGCTGACCGAACTCATGGCCTTCCAGCCACCGAATATCGAAGCCGGATCGACGACCTCCCTCGGGGCTGCCCTGAAGGTGACCAAGGAATGCATCGAGCGCGAGGTGCAGAAGACGACCGCGGATGCCAAGGGCGACTGGAAACCGTTGGTCTTCCTGATGACGGACGGCCAGCCGACGGACGATTGGGAGAAGGGGCTTGACGAATTCCGGAAGGTCAAGACCGGGATGGTCATCGCCTGCGCGGCAGGCCCGCACGCGGACAGTGCCCTGCTCAAGAAGATCACGGAATGCGTCGTTTCGCTGGACACCGCGGATTCCAGCACGATCGGCGCGTTCTTCAAGTGGGTCTCGGCCAGCATCTCCACCTCGTCCAAGAAGGTGGACCTGACGAAGGCCGACACCAATGAGCTGAACGAGCTTCCGCCTCCGCCTCCTCAGATCACCCTTGTGTGACACGGCGTTCGGCGTCCCGATCCCGGCGCCTCAAGTGACCTGAACGAAAGGGGGGAAGCGTGAGACGGCTTCCGGTCTATCTGCTGCTCGACACATCGGGTTCCATGCGAGGCGAGCCTATCGAGGCCGTCAACACGGGCATCCGCGTCATGCTCAGTGCCCTGCGGCAGGATCCGCACGCGCTTGAGACGGTGCATGTCAGCATCATCACGTTCGACGTGGATGCCAAGGTCGTCGTCCCTCTGACGGCTCTGGACGAACTCCAGGTGCCGGAGATCACGACCCCGCAATCGGGGCCGACGCATCTGGGGTTGGCGCTGGAGACGCTTGCAAGCCGGATCCCCCGAGAGCTCCGGAACTCGACACCGGAGCAGAAGGGGGACTGGGCACCGTTCCTGTTCGTGATGACCGACGGGAAGCCGTCCGACATCATGCTCTTCGAGGAGCAGTGCCCACGCATTCGCGGGATCGGCTTTGCCTACATCGTCGGCTGCGTCGCGGGCCCGAAGGCAAAGAAGGAGGACATCCAACCGCTGTGCGACGTGGTGGTCTCCCTCGACACCATGGACAGCGCCTCGTTCGTCAGCTTTTTCAAGTGGGTGACCTCGACGATTTCCGGCGGAAACCGTTCGATGGGGGCGACCGCCACGGTGGCGCTGCCGCCTCCGCCTCCCGAAATCCAAGTCGTTTTTTGAGGGGGGACCGATGCGCCGGCTGCCGATCTTTTTCCTCGTCGATGTCTCGGAGTCCATGGTTGGCGAGAGCCTCTCCAAGCTGGAGAAGGGGATCACGGCTATCGTCTCGACCCTGCGGAAGGATCCCTACGCGCTGGAAACCGCGCACCTCTGCGTGATCATCTTCGCGGGCAAGGCCAGAACGGTCACCCCGCTCACCGAACTGGCCTCGTTCCAGCCACCGGAATTGCCGGTCGGTGGCGGCACGGCTCTGGGTTCAGCCCTGGGCCATGTGATGGACGAGATCGACAGAACCGTCATCTCAACCACTCCCGATCGCAAGGGTGACTGGCGGCCGATCGTTTTCCTGCTCACGGACGGGCATCCGACAGACAGCACGCACAAAGCGGTGGAGCGCTGGAACCGTTCCTATCGGAGCCGGTCCCATCTTGTCGCCGTCTCGATCGGCGGGAACGCCGATCATGTCGTGTTGAGGCGCCTGACGGACGACGTGGTTGTCTTCAACGATGCGGCCCCGGACGCTTTCGCCAGATTCGTCAAATGGATCAGCATGTCGATCCAGAGCCAGAGCCGCAGCGTGAGCGCCGGCAAGGACGGTGGCATAAGTTTGGCTAAGACGGAGCCCGGGCTGTTGGCGCCGGTTGAGAAGGCCGCCGGCTTGACACCATTCGGCGGTGTTGACGACCGCTATGCCGTGTTCGTCGGCAAATGCGAAAAGAGCCGTCTGCCCTATGTCGTGAAATACGAACGGCACATGGGCCGGATCGAGACCACCGATCCGGTGCTGGCGGAGATGCTGAAGACGCGGCGTTACGCCCTGGCTGGTGCCGTCCCGGTCAAGACCACGTATTTCGACCTGTCCGACGGAGCCGATAGTGGTCAGGCCGTGAACTCGGAGGATCTCGTCGGTCAACCGGCATGCCCACACTGCGGCGCCCGCTTCGGCATGGCCGTCTGTGAATGTGGCCACATCCATTGCGTGAGTGGAGACGGTGTTCACACCTGCCCATGGTGCGGGGGCCAGGGGCATTACGGGAGTGCAGGCAAAGGGAAGGGTTTTGACATCGGGCGGGGACGGGGATGACAAAAGAATTCAGGCTTACCTGGAAGATGCAGCGGGCCTTACAGGAGCTGCTCACTCTCATCAAGGAGGAGAGTGTTCCCGATCCTGGCAGGAGTGACCGCAGCGGAAATATATCGGAAATTGAAAGAAGGATTTTATTTGTTTTTGATGTTTATAGAAAAGAAATGACGGACGTCAGGGCTTCAAGGCAAGGGGTGGATTCAAAGGTTTATTCCAATACTCATAAAGAAGATTGGGGAAGTGCACGCGAAGCGGCCGTCTCTCCACCGCCGCAGAAAGACGATGCGGGATCGCCCAGACTGGGAATGGGGTCCCACCGGTTCATCCCCAAAGAATTTCCGATGGAAGCCTCACCTCAACGAACGGGCGTGGGATCTCCTCAAGCCGTTGCCCAGTCCCCAGCGCCTCCGGCCAAGGGGACCGTCGTGCCGAATGAACCGCCGCCGGGGTTTCGCTCGCCTCAACCGGCCGGCATCCCGGCATCGCCCCCCCAGCCACCTTCCGTGATGCCCCTTCAAGCGGCCGGGGCACTGCCCCCATCTGCGGCCGTGCCGGCTTCGGACAACAAGGGAGGCGCAGCCGTAATGCCGATCGAACCGATCAAGAAATCTCTCTTCCTGAAGAATGCCAAGGCTGGCGAGGCTTACGAGTGTCCGTTAGACATGGACGGCCTGAGAAGCGTTCGGATGGAGGATGCGAAGGGGACGGGGATCGTCTTCGACGAAGCCACCGGGCGTTTCCGGGGTATCCCCGTTGCAAGCGGCGACTTCCAATTCCGCCTGACAGGCTTTTTGCACGGAAGGCCCGCCGAAATCATTGCCAACCTGGCCGTGATCCCGGATCCGCGATCCCTTTGGGTCAGCAAGGACAGCGACCGGACCGATCCTTTTTGGAAACCCGATCAGGACTTTGTCCTGATGTCGGGCGATCTGCTGTGCGTGGCCGCGAGCAAGCGTGGGCGCTCGCACGCGAAGGATGGCGGTTTCCGCGACGATGATTTCGGCATCCTCGAACCCATACCCGGCGGCTGGCATGTGGCCGCTGTTGCTGATGGGGCCGGCAGCGCGAAATTCTCCAGACGCGGCTCGAAGGTGGCAATCGACGCGGTTCTCAAGGATGTGCCGCCGCTTTTGGAGGAGCATCTCGACCCCGACTTGGACAAGCTGGTGGCTGCGCACCTGGCAGGGCGGGCTGAGGCAGAGCAGGAGATCAGGATCCGGCTCTACAAGTCCGTTGCCGCGGCGTCCCTCCAGGCTGCCAAGGCGGTGGAGGACGAGGCCGGAGCCCATGGTGAAAAAGCCGGAGCCTTTTCCACCACCCTTGTCCTGTGCATAGCCAAGAGGCTGCCCGCCGGGTGGTTTTTCGCCGGCTTCTCCGTCGGTGACGGCGGGGCCGCCGTGTTCGATGTGGACGACTGTTCCGTTACGACGCTGACCGCGCCGGACAGCGGGGAATTTGCAGGGCAGACGCGCTTCCTGCATCGATCCGAATTCGGCACCTGGGAGGATGTGTCGCGCCGCATCTTCTTCGACGTCAGGACGCGGTTCACCGCCCTGGTGTTGATGACCGACGGCATCACGGACCCGAAGTTTCCGACCGAGGTTTCATTTGGTGATCCGGGCAAGTGGCGTGACTTCTGGACTGGGGATCTTGGCGCGGCTGTCCGTTTCTCCAAAGACAACCCCGATTTGGAAAAACAATTCATCGACTGGCTGGATTTTTGGTCGCCAGGCAACCACGACGACCGGACGATCGCGGTTCTGGTGCCCTGAGGGAGGATGGTGTGGCCGTTATCAAGCTGACGAGTATGGATGGACAGCCCGTCGAATACGAAGACGAGATGATCGGCCAGGGCGGAATGAAGGATGTCTTCATGAGCCCTGACCGCTCCTACGTCGTTGCTTTCTTCAGGGACAAGCTCGACTACGCTGGCCAGGAGCGGATCAAAGCGATTGTCGGTCCCTATCGGCAAGGCATATTCGAACGTGAGGGCGGGGATTACTGGAAGGAACTCTTCTGCTGGCCGACGGGGATCGTAGACCAGAGTGGGCGATTGGGCATCGTCGTCCCTGCTTACAGGAAACATTTCCTTTTCGAGCACGGCTCGGTCAACAATGACGTCCTGGGTATCAAGGGAAAGGAGAAGGAGGGCAAGTGGTTCGCCAGCGCCTCCAACCGCGCGAAGTTCCTTGATCCCAAGGAGAAGGGCGACTGGCTGAAACACCTCCAGATCTGCCTGATGATCAGCAGGGCCGTCCGGCGGCTTCATGCGGCCGGTTTGGCCCATTCCGACTTGTCGTACAAGAACGTCCTCGTCGATCCATCCGGCGGCAAGGCTTGTGTCATCGACATCGATGGGCTCGTGGTGCCGAACAAGTTTCCGCCGGATGTGGTGGGCACCCCAGACTTCATCGCGCCGGAGGTCATCGCAACCCAGCACCTGGACAAGAAGGACCAGGCCCGCAAGCTGCCGTCCACCCTGACCGACAGGCATGCTCTGGCGGTGCTGATCTACATGTACCTGTTCTATCGCCACCCGCTGCGGGGGGCGAAGGTGCATGACACGGACGCATCGAAGGACGAGGAACTGTCGATGGGGATGAAGGCTCTGTTCGTGGAGCATCCCACCGACAAGAGCAACCGCGTCCGCGCCGACCATTTGAAGGCAACCGAGTTGCCTTGGGCCGACCCTGCCAGGATGCCGTATACCATTGCCGGCCCCCTGCTTGCCGCGCTGTTCGAGAAGGCTTTCATCGAGGGGCTGCACGACCCTCAGAAGCGCCCAACCCCATCGGAGTGGGAGAACGCGCTGGTGCGGACCATCGATATGATCCAGCCCTGTTCGAACAAGTGCGAGATGGGTTGGTATGTCTTCGACAACTCCCGCAAGCCCAAATGCCCATTCTGTGGAACCCCTTACCAAGGCAAGCTGCCCGTCTTGAATTTATATTCAAGCCGGCACAGCGGGACGTACCAGCCCGACAACCACAGGGTCATGGTGTGGAACGGGCAATCCTTGTTCCCCTGGCATGTGAACCGGAAAATCTTTCCGAACGAGCATCTGACATCGGATCTGAAGAAACGGGTCGGTTATTTCCAGCTTCATCAGGGGGATTGGTACCTGGTGAATGAAGGGATGCCACAGATGCACGATATCGCCGCCAAGAAGGACGTGCCAATCGGGGGGAACATCCGACTCTCGGATGGAAGCCAATACCTGCTGTCGCGCGACGAAGGTGGGCGCCTCATTCAGGTTCAGCTGGTCGAGGGATGAGCCGCCAACGCGATGGCGTTGGTGACGTGGCGGGGAACGATGGAAAGGGGAGGAGGCCATGAAGCGGCTTTTATCGGACAAAAGGGTGTATTTTGCTGTTTTTGGTGCAATCGGGGGCTTGATAAGCGCCTTTCTGTACGACTTATTCGGCTTGCACAACGCTTTCAAATCATGGGTCTTCGGCACGGCCCTGGACGGGCTGTCCATCGGAGCCCTGCTCGCTTTCGGGCAGGCCCGCTATCTCGGCAAGAGGTTCGATCCGAAGAGCTTTCTCAAAGCCCTGCTCATTGGCGGGGTGGGCGGTATGACCGGCGGCTTCATCGCCCTCAACCTGGGCTTTCCGCTCGCAGAGGCGTTGGGCGGGGCAACGGATGCCGGGCGCTTTCTTGGATGGACGCTTGGCGGCATTGCCGTCGGGTTCGCCGTGTCGAAAGCGGTTCCTAACCTGAAGGCCAGGACCGCTTCAATCGCCGGCGGCGTCGGAGGGCTGGCGGGATGCAGCCTCATGTATCTGGTCTCCAGCTTGTCGGCGGGAACGGCGACCACGGGCGCTGCCATTGGCGTCGTGATCGCTCTGGCCGAGGCGGCTTTCCGCGAGGCGTGGCTCGAAGTGACCATACGGCCCAAAGGTTTGTCCCTTGAGAAGGAGCGCACGGTCACCGTTTCGCTGGGCGACCGGCCGGTGCTGTTTGGGTGCGCCGGAGACGCGGACGTCCGGCTTGCGGAAGTGCCTGGTGCCAAGGCGCATTTTGCGAATGTTTCGATAGATGGGGGCCGCATCGTGTTTCGTGACCTGACCACCGAGAAGTCGCGCAATCTTGCCGTCGGAGAGGGCTTTGATATTTCAAATGCCCATGTCGTCGTGCGGGCGAAGACGGCAATGGAGAGTGCGTAAGGCTCTCTGACCCCAATTTCTATTGTTTCCTGACAAAATAAAGAACGATTGTCATCTGTTCTGGTTTTCGAAAATCATCAACCAGATGATGGCGCCGCCAGGATCAGCAGCCGGGAACACGAACTGCCAGCATAATCAAACAGGCCAAAATACGCTTTTCCACCAGACTCGGGCCGCGGCTTTTGCCGCGGCCTTTTTTCCTGGGAAAGCCGGAGCCGGCGGTGGCCTATTCCGCCGCGCCCTCGTCCGCAAAGATCGCCTTCAGATCCACCGGGGCTTCCGGTTGCGGGTCCAGGTCCAGTTGCGCCTCCACCGCGTCCAGATGTCCGATCATCAGCGCCGTGGCGGCCCCCGGTGCGGTGCCGGCCAGGGCGGCGATCAGCCGGCGGTGATCTTCGCCCGAACAGGTGTGGGCGGTGTGCCGCTCGAACGCGGCGATGGCCAGGCTGGAGCGGTCGATCAGATCGGCCAGGATGCCGGTCAGGGTGCCGTTGCCCGCAAATTCCGCCAGCAGCAGATGGAATTGACCCGACAGGCGGATCATCGCCTTGCGGTCGCCCGCCCGCTCCGCCGCGTCCTCCAGCGCGCCGTGGTCGTGCAGGCGCTTCAGCATGTCCGCGGGCAGGGGGCGGGGCAGGGCGGCCAGCCGGTCCATGACGGCGCGCTCGATCACCCGGCGGGCCTCGAACACCTCGCGCGCCTCGCGTGCGGTGGGTTTGGTGACGAAGGCGCCGCGGTTGGGAATCAGCGTCACCACCCGCCGCTGCGACAGCAGCAGCAGCACCTTGCGCACCCGTTCGCGGCTGACGCCGAAGGCGGCGGCCAGGCTCTCTTCCGTCAGCTTGGTGCCGGGGGGCAGGCGGCGGTCGGCGATGGCCTCGCCGATGCTGCGGACGATGCGGGTTTCGGCGCTGCTGCGCCCGCCGGAAGAGCGGCGGGGGGCTTTGGGCGGAAGGCTGGCGGTCATGGCGGTGGGCGGACGGTGGGGAATATGGCGGTGATAATTGTGCACAATTCCCCGTCGGCGGGAAACCAAAATCGCCGGAGGGGCGGTCGGATCTGCATATTTATCGAGCAGTGATGTTTTGTGCTCAAAAAGACGCCAAATCGCCCAAATTACATCCTCGTGTCTGATTATGCGCGCAGCAAAAGGGCGGCAAAACCCCCGGATTCCGCTGGCACAGCGTGTGCAAACGCTCACCGCATCGGTCACAAAGCGACCGACAGATTGTGCATAATCCAGGAGTGAGGCGATGACCACGGGAGCGGCCGTCGAACTGATCAAGCTGCGCAAGGCCTATGGCGCCACGGTGGCGGTCGATGGGATCGACCTGCGGGTTCCCGCCGGCTCCTATTGCTGCCTCTTGGGCCCCAGCGGGTGCGGCAAGACCTCCACCTTGCGCATGATCGCCGGTCACGAGGACATCACCGACGGCGACCTGCTGATCGGCGGCACGGTGGTCAACGGCGAACCGCCGGCCCGGCGCGGCACGGCGATGATGTTCCAGAGCTACGCCCTGTTCCCCCACCTGGACTGCACCGACAACGTGGCCTTCAGCCTGAAGATGAAGGGTGTGGCCAAGGACGAGCGCCGCCGCCGCGCGCGGGAGATGCTGGATCTGGTGGACATGGGGGCCTATGCCGGGCGGTTGCCGGCGCAACTGTCGGGCGGGCAGCAGCAGCGCGTGGCGCTGGCCCGCGCGCTGATTACCCATCCGGGCGTGCTGCTGCTGGACGAGCCGCTGTCGGCCCTCGACCCCTTCCTGCGCATCCGCATGCGCGAGGAGCTGAAGCGGCTGCACCGCGACATCGGCATCACCTTCATCCACGTCACCCACAGCCAGACCGAGGCGATGGCCCTGTCCGACATCGCGGTGGTGATGAACGGCGGGCGCATCGAACAGGCGGGGCCGCCGCGCGAGCTGTTCAACCGCCCGCGCACCGCCTTCGTCGCCCGCTTCATCGGCGGCCACAACGTGATCGAGGCCGGTGTCATTCCCGATGCGGGTCCGTGCGCCGTGCGCGCCGACCGCATCCGCCTGGGGGCCGGCGGCGGCGACATCCAGGTCGAAGGCACCGTGCGGTCGCTGGAGTACCACGGGTCCACCGTGCATCTGGGGCTGGACGTGGCCGGCGCCCCCGACTTCGCCGTGGTTCTGGACGAAGCCGGCTATTTCGCCGCCCCGGTCACCGTGGGCGACACCGTTCGTGCCGGGTGGAGCCGCAGCGACGTCCACCCCCTGGCCGCGTGATCCCGTTCTTCACAGCGCACGCCTCAAGAAAACATCCGACGAACCGACAGAAGGGTTGAGAGATGAGCGATTCCCGTACCACCACCACCGCACCCGCCACCGGCCTCAGCCGCCGCTCGCTGCTGAAGGGCACCGCCGCGGTGGCGGGCGCCGCCGTCGGTTCCGGCGCCATCACCGGCTTTCCCACCATCTGGGCGCAGAACATCAAGAACATCACGCTGCGCCAGTTCGGCACCGGCGTGTCGAACCTGAACGCCGTCGCCGACAAGGTGAAGGAGGATCTGGGCTTCACCTTGCAGATGACCGCGCTCGATTCCGACGCGGTGACCCAGCGGGCGGTGACCCAGCCCAAATCCTACGACATCGCCGACATCGAATACTGGATCTGCAAGAAGGTGTTCCCCGCCGGCGCGCTGCAGCCGATGGACGTGGGCAAGATCAAGAATTTCGACAAGATCGTCCCCATCTTCGTCACCGGCAAGCTGACCCCGGAAAGCGCCATCGCCCAGGGCACCGCCCCCCACACCGTGGGCTTCGTCGAGGGCAAGGACAGCGTCAAGTTCGCCAAGGCGCCCACCCAGTGGATGACCCTGATCCCCACCATCTACAACGCCGACACGCTGGGCATCCGCCCCGATCTGGTGGGCCGCGCCATCACGAGCTGGACCGACCTGCTGGACCCGGCGTTCAAGGGCAAGGCGTCGCTGCTGAACATCCCGTCCATCGGCATCATGGACGCCGCCATGGTCTGCGAAGCCATGGGCGCGATCACATACGGCGACAAGGGCAACATGACCAAGGAGGAGATCGACAAGACCCTCTCGATCATGACCGAGGCCAAGAAGGCCGGGCAGTTCCGCGCCTTCTGGAAGACCTTCGACGAGAGCGTCAACCTGATGTCGTCGGGCGAGGTCATCATCCAGTCCATGTGGTCCCCCGCCGTCGCCGCGGTGCGGGCCAAGGGCATTCCCTGCGTCTACCAGCCGCTGAAGGAAGGCTACCGCGCCTGGGGCGGGGGCTTGGGCATCGCCAAGCACCTGAGCGGGCTGGAGCTTGAGGCCGCGTACGAATACATCAACTGGTATCTGTCGGGGTGGGTCGGCGCCTATCTGAACCGTCAGGGTTATTATTCCGCCGTGCTCGACACCGCCAAGCAGCACATGTCGGCGGACGAATGGGCCTTCTGGATGGAAGGGCAGCCGGCCAAGACCGACATCCTCAGCCCCGAAGGCAAGCTGATGGAAAAGGCCGGTGCGGTGCGCGACGGTGGCTCCTTCGCCGACCGCATGGGCCGGGTGGCCTGCTGGAACGCGGTGATGGACGAGGACCGCTACATGGTCCGCAAGTGGAACGAGTTCATCGCGGCCTGACGGCCGGCGCCGGCCCTGTTTTAGCCCTCTCCCCGCCGGGGAGAGGGGGACCGTATCCCAGCCCCGGAGCATCCATGACCGACACCACCGCCTCCCCCCGGCCGTCCGCCGCCGCCGGACCGGCGGCCCGGCGCGGCCCGGCCCTGCTGCCGCGGCTGGCCCCGTACCTTCAGGCGGCACCGCTGACGGCGGTGCTGCTGCTGTTCCTGCTGGTGCCGATCCTGACCATCGCCGCGGTCAGCTTCTGGGACTATGACAGCGTGCGGATCTACCCCGATTTCGTGCTGACCAACTACACCGAGCTTCTGACCTCGCCGGTGACGTGGAAGACGTATCTCAGCACGCTGAAGTACGCCGCCCTGACCTGGGCCATCACCGGCGTGATCGGGTTCACCGTGGCCTATTTCCTGGCCTTCCACGTGCGGTCCACCACGTGGCAGATGGTGCTGTTCCTGCTGTGCACCATCCCGTTCTGGACCTCCAACATCATCCGCATGATCTCGTGGATTCCGTTCCTGGGGCGCAACGGGCTGCTGAATTCCGGGCTGATCTCGGCGGGCATCATCGACCAGCCGCTGGAATTCCTGCTGTTTTCCGACTTCTCGGTGGTTCTGGCCTTCGTCCACCTCTACACGCTGTTCATGGTGGTGCCGGTCTTCAATTCCATGATGCGCATCGACCGCGCGCTGATCGAGGCGGCGCGCGACGGCGGGGCCGGGGGCGCACAGATCCTGTGGAACGTCATCCTGCCGCTGACCAAGCCGGGCATCGCCATCGGCTCCATCTTCGTGGTCACGCTGGTGATGGGCGACTTCATCACCGTGCGGCTGATGAGCGGCGGGCAGAGTGCGTCCATCGGGCTGATGATCGCCAACGAAATCTCGCTGCTGCAATACCCGGCGGCGGCGGCCAACGCGGTGGTGCTGCTGGCCGTCGTGCTGCTGATGGTCGCGGCCATGCTGCGCATCGTCGATATCCGCAAGGAGCTGTGAGCCATGGCCGCATCGCGTTCCCCGGGCCGCCCCCTGTCGTTCTATCTGCTGGCCGCGTTCTTCGCCCTGTTCGTGCTGTTTCTCTACGGCCCGACCGCCACCATCCTGATCCTGTCGTTCCAGGGGCCGGAGGGGGGCTTGACCTTCCCCATGAACGGGGTGTCGCTGCACTGGTTCCGCAACCTGTTCGAACAGCAGGCGGTGGGCGATTTCGGCGGGGCGTTCCGCCGGTCCATCGCGTTGGGGCTGATGGTGATGGTGCTGACGGTGGTGGTGTCGCTGTCGGCGGGCTTTGCCTTCCGCCGCCGGTTCCGCGGCAGCGGGGCGCTGTTCTATCTGGCGGTCGCCAGCCTGATCGTCCCGTCGATCCTGGTCAGCCTGGGCATCGGCCTGCTGTTCAACATCCTGGGGTGGGAGCCGGCGTGGTACAGCTCGGCGCTGGGCGCGCACCTGACCTGGACGTTGCCGTTCGGCCTCTTGATCGTGTTCGCCATCTTCAACCGCTTCAACCCGGCCTATGAGGAGGCTGCCCGCGACCTCGGCGCCACGCCGTGGCAGACGGTGCGCCATGTGGTGCTGCCGATCCTGCTGCCCAGCCTGATCGGGGTGGGGCTGTTCGGCTTCACCCTGTCCTATGACGAGTTCGCGCGGACGCTGATGACCGCCGGCTCCTTCAACACGCTGCCGCTGGAGATCTACGGCATGACCACCAACGTCACGACGCCGGTGCTGTACGCGCTGGGGTCGCTGACCACGCTGTTTTCGTTCGCCGTGATCGGCCTGTTCCTGCTGGGGCTGCTGATCTTGCGTCGGCGCCGCGGCACAGTCTGAGGATTTCCCACACCATGCGTCTTCTGGTCGTCAATCCCAACAGCACGTCCTCCATGACCGCGCGGATCGGGGCCGCCGCCCGCGCGGTGGCCGCCCCGGCCACCACCATCATCGCCGCCAACCCGCCCACCGGCCCCGCAAGCATCGAGGGCTATTACGACGAGGCGCTGGCGGTGCCCGGCATGCTGGCCGAGATCGCCCGGCATGAGCGGGACGGCGGCATCGACGGCACGGTGATCGCCTGTTTCGACGATGTGGGGCTGGACGCCGCCCGCAGCCTGGCCACCGGCCCGGTGGTCGGCATCTGCGAGGCGGCGATGCAGACCGCCGGCCTGCTGGCCGGGCGGTTCGCCGTGGTCACCACCCTGGCCCGCTCGGTCCCGGCGCTGGAACGGCTGGCCCAGCGCTACGGCATGGCCGGGCGCTGCACCATCCGGGCGGCGGGCGTGCCGGTGCTGGCGCTGGAAAACCCGGCGTCGGGCGCGGTGGACCGCGTGCGCGACGGCATCCGCCGGGCGGTGGAGCAGGACGGGGCGGAATGCATCGTTCTGGGCTGCGCCGGCATGGCCGATCTGGCCCGCACCCTGGCCGCCGACACCGGCGTGCCGGTGGTCGATGGCGTCACCGCCGCGGTGAAGCTGATGGAAGGTCTGGTGGCGCTGGGTCTGCGCACCAGCAAGACCGGCGGCTACGCCCCGCCGCTGGACAAGGTGCGCTGAGGCGGACGCCTCAGCCGCCGTTGGGGGGCTGTACCTGAACCCGCCGGATTTCGTCGATGGCGGGCATCAGGTCGTTGTTTTCTTCGATGCGCAGCATGCGGATATCGCTGACGGCACCGGCAAACCAGGGGTAGGTCCGGGTCAATTCCTGAACCGCCAGGACACAGCGCACCGGATCGACCTTATCCGCATCGCCGAAGTAAACGCTGCCTTGCTGGCGTTCGAAATCATGGCAGGCCAGGACACGCTTAATATCGTCATACGCGTTCTGCCATGATGGATTGTGATGCGTGGTCTTAAGAACCTCGGTATCCAGATCGAAGGCGATGGCGTACATGCGTTTGGGCCACGGCGCTGCATTGGGGATGATGAGCGGAGCGGTTTCGTCTTCCGCCTGTGCAAGCATCGGTTTGATAGCGGCGTTGCGCCGTGCGGTCAATTTCCGATGCTTCACGTCACCTTCCGGTTGCATATTGGGCTATGTTCCGATGGCGCGGCAGAGTGTCGCAGTCCCCATGGGCATGCTGGGGCCGGGGTGTTCCACCACCGGCCCCGCTGCTTTTACTGCCCCAGCGTGTCGAAGTTGGTAGGGGCCGGGTCGATCACCCGCGCGCCCTGGGGCGTGATTTCCAGCACCGCCAGACGCCGTTCGGCGATACCGTCGGTGCGCAGGCGGAACAGCCCGTCGATGCCGGCAAAGCCGGTGGGGTTGGTCAGGACCGCCGGGTCATAGGGACGCTCGCCGCCCGGACGCGCCAGCACCGCGGCCAGCGCCGTGGCGTCATAGGCGAGCGTGGCCAGCCGCGTCGGCTTCTTGCCGTACAGCGACTGGAACCGCGCTTCGAAATCGGCGCGCTGGTTGGGATCGGGGGCGGCGAACCACGCGCCGGCCAGGGCCGGTTCCTGCGCCACCGCCGGATCGTCCCACAGGCCGGTGCCCAGGAACTTCACCTGCGTGGGGTTGAGACCGTTGCCGGCGGCGGTGGCGGCCAGGGAGCGGATGCGCTGCCCGCCCTCGGCCATCAGCACCGCCTGGGCGTTGGCGCCGGCGATCTTCTGCACGGGCGCGGTGAAGTCGGCCACCGCCGGCTCGTACCGTTCCACCTGCACCACCTGGGCGCCCTGGCGCTGGGCCGCGGCCTGCAGCGCGTTGACCACCGCGTCGCCGTACAGCCCGCGGGGGGCCAGCGCGCCATAGCGGGTGACGCCGCGGGACCGGGCGTAATCGGCCACCCGCACCACCTGATCGGCGGGGATGAAGCCCATCACCCACACGCCGCTCGTCGCCTGGGTCCAGTCGTTGGTGAAGGACACGACGGGAACCCCCGCCTGCTGCGCCACCGGGCGCACCGCCGCCACGTCGCCGGAATAGAGCGGGCCGAGGATGATGCTGGCCCCGTCGGCGATCGCCTTGCGCGCCGCGTCGGCGGCGCCCTGGGGCGTGCCCTTGGTATCGCGGGGCATCAGCTCGAAATGCTCGGCGGCCATGTCGAACAGCGCGATCTGCGCCGCATCGACCATGGGTTGTCCGATGGCGGCGCTGGACCCGGACAGGGGCAGCAGCAGCGCCGCCTTGACCGTCTGCTGTGCCGGAACCGCGGTCTGCATCGGCGCAGGTATGGGTTGCGCCCCTTGTACCACAGGCGCCCGCGCCGTTACATTCGACCCACAAGCACCCAGAAGCAGCGTCGCCGCCAGCGCCCAGGCGCCGGCGGACCGCCGCCCCCGCGCACGAGAGAAAGGTGTCGCCCGTCGTGCCACCGAAAGTCTCCCCACAAAGCCCGGCGCCCGGCGCCGTGTCCCATCCCGGCCCGGCACAGGGTGCCGCCCAAGGCTTTGCAGAAGGTAGCGATCCCATCGACGCAAGTAAACCGGACGACGCCGTCCCCGATGCCATGGCTGATGACGCGGACGCGCTTGAGCTTCCCAGTCCCGCGCCGGGCAAGCCGCTGGCCCCCGGCCTCTATCTGGTGGCGACCCCCATCGGGAACGCCGCCGACATCACATTGCGGGCGTTGGACACCTTGAAACGCGCCGCCGCGGTGGCGTGCGAGGACACCCGCGTCACCGGGCGGCTGATGACCATCCACGGCGTTCCCACGCCCCTGGTGCCGTACCACGAGCACAACGCCGCCCGCATGCGCCCCCAGTTGATCCGCCGCATGCAGGGGGGGGAGGCCATCGCCCTGGTGTCCGACGCCGGCACGCCGCTGGTCTCCGATCCCGGCTACAAACTGGTGCGGGAGTGTGTGGAGGCCGGAGTCGCGGTGACCACCCTGCCGGGGCCGTCGGCGCCGCTGTCGGCACTGCTGCTGTCCGGGCTGCCCAGCGACCGTTTCCTGTTCGCCGGGTTCCTGCCGAACAAGAGTGCCGCCCGCCGCACGGCGATTGCCGAGGTGAAGGCGGTGCCCGCCACCCTGATCTTCTTCGATTCGGCCCAGCGGCTGGCGGCGTCGCTGGCCGATCTGGCGGCGGTGCTGGGGCCGCGCCCGGCGGCGGTGGCCCGCGAGCTGACCAAGCTGTACGAAGAGGTGCGCCGCGGCCCCCTGGACGCGCTGGCCGCCCATTACGAACAGGCGGGGCCGCCCCGCGGCGAGATCGTCATCGTGGTGGGCGGGCCGTCGGACGACGGGGCCGAGGGGGTGGATCTGGACACGGCACTGCGTGACGCGCTGTCCCGGCTGTCGGTGCGCGACGCCACCGCCGCCGTCACCGCCCTGACCGGGATGCCCAAGCGCGAGGTCTATGCCCGCGCCCTGGAACTGTCGCGCGAAGGGGGGGAGGGGGCATGACCTTCCCTCTCCCCCCTGGCCCCATCGCCCCCGGCCCCCTGCCGCCCGATCCCGCCCCCGCCGACCCGCGCCGGCAGAAAAGCGAACAGTTCGGGCGGCTGGCCGAGGCGCTGTGCCGCGCGCTGTTGCGGGTGAAGGGGTATCGCATCCTGGCGTCCCGCCTGCGCACGCCCTTGGGGGAGATCGACATCGTGGCGCGGCGCGGCCGCACCCTGGCGGTGGTGGAGGTGAAGGCCCGCGCCGACTGGGCCGCGGCCAGCGAGGCGGTGACGGCGCGCCAGCGCGGGCGGCTGGCCCGCGCCGCCCACGCCTACATCGCCGCGCACCCGCAGTACGCCGGCTTGACCTTGCGCTTCGACGTGATGCTGGTTACCCCTTGGGCAGTGCCGCGCCACATCCTGGATGCGTGGCGGGCGCAGAGCTAGTCTTATGGTATTTGATGGTGAACCATCAAATACCTTTGCCTCAATCGCCGGCGTGGGCATCCGCCCACTTGGCTATCGCGGGCACGTGTCCGCGGGGCCGCCGTCGCGGCCCTCCGGCGGTACGGGTTTTCGACCCGTCCCGCCGGTCTGACACCTTAAAGGGGGCACCCGTCCGTGAGCACCCGCGCCGAAGCCCTGGAGATCCTGACCCGCGCCGGCACCCAGCCCGACGAGGCGCTGGACATGGCCGGCACGGCGCTGGCGCTGGGGCTGCTGGACCAGCCGGGGGCCGACCTGCCGGCGTACCGTGCGCATCTGGCCATGCTGGCGCGCGACATGGCCGACCGCCACGCCGCCGCCATCGACACCGGCACCGACGGGCTGACCGCCCGCATCGCGACCTTGCGGGCGGTGCTGACCGGGCGCCACGGCTATGCCGGCGACCACGACACCTACGACGACCTGCAAAACGCCAACCTGCTGCGGGTGATCGACCGACGGCGGGGGCTGCCGGTGGCGCTGGGCATCCTGTACCTGCACGCCGCCCGGGCCATGGGGTGGGACGCGGCTGGGCTGAACTTCCCCGGCCATTTCCTGGTGCGGCTGGACCATGGGGGCGAGCGGGCGATCATCGACCCGTTCAACGGCGGCGCGCCCCGCACCGCTGCCGACCTGCGCGAGTTGCTGAAGGCGTCGGGCGGGGCGGGGGCGGAACTGCGCCCCAGCCATTACGCCGCGGTCAGCCCGCGCGACGTGCTGCTGCGGCTGCAGAACAATCTGAAACTGCGCCATCTGTCGTCGGGCGACGTGCCGCGGGCGCTGGAGATTCTGGCCGGCATGGTGCTGTTCGCCCCCACCGAGCCGGGGCTGTGGCGCGAAACCGGCCTGCTGGAAGCCCACGCCGGCCACAATGCCGAGGCCATCGTGGCGCTGGAGCGTTTCATCGCCCTGTCCGACAACGCCCCGCAGAAGCACCAGGCGGCGCTGATGATTCAGCAGCTTCGCCCCCGCCCTCATTGATATGATCTTTGCCGGTCATTCCCTTTTCCGCCTGCATGGAGAGTTCCGCCCCATGACCCTGACCGTCGCGTTCCAGATGGACCCCATCGAGTCCATCAACATCGACACCGATTCCAGCTTCATGATGGCGCTGGAGGCGCAGCGCCGCGGCTACCGCCTGCTGCACTACCACCCCCGCGACCTGTCGTTGAAGGGCAACGTTCTCTACGCCCGCGTGCGCGAGATGGCGGTGGAGCGCAAGAAGGGCGCTCATTACCGCATGGGCGAGCCGGCAGTGATCGACCTGTCCACGGTGGACGTGATCCTGATGCGGCAAGACCCGCCGTTCGACATGGCCTACATCACCGCCACCCACATGCTGGAGCATGTGCAGCCCAAGGTGCTGGTGCTGAACGACCCCAAGAACGTGCGCAACGCACCGGAAAAGCTGTTCGTCACCCACTTCCCCGACCTGATGCCGCCGACCCTCATCACCAGCGACAAGCAGGCGGTTCTGGAGTTCCGGGCGGAGCATAAGGACATCATCGTCAAGCCGCTGTTCGGCAACGGCGGTGCCGGCGTCTTCCACCTGAAGCCCGACGACGAGAACCTCGGCTCGCTCTTGGAGACCTTCACCCAGCTCTACCGCGAGCCGGTGATCGTGCAGCGTTACCTGCCGGAGATCCGCCAGGGCGACAAGCGCATCATCCTGATCGACGGCGAACCCGCCGGAGCCGTCAGCCGCATGCCCCAGGACGGCGAGGCCCGCGCCAACTTCCACGCCGGCGGCAGCGCCAAGAAAACCGATCTGACGCCGCGGGAACAGGACATCTGCGCCGCCATCGGCCCGGTGCTGCGCGAACAGGGTCTGGTGTTCGTCGGCATCGACGTGATCGGCGACTATATGACCGAGATCAACGTCACGTCCCCCACCGGCATCCAGGAAATCAACCGCCTGAACGGCAGCGCGCTCGAATCCACGCTGTGGGATGCCATCGAGACGCGGCTGTAAGGCTCATAACCCACAGGCCTACCGCGAGAACCTCTCCCGGTAGGCCTGTGGGCTGACGCCCAGGGTGCGCACAAAGGTGCGGCGCATGGTTTCCTCCGACCCGAAGCCGCAGCGGTGCCACGCGCGGGTGATCGGTACGCCATCTTCGATCAGGCGGCGGGCGGCTTCCACCCGGAGGGTCTCCACCGCGCGGGCCGGGGTGTGGCCGGTGGCAGCCCGGTAACGGCGGGAGAAGCTGCGCAGGCTCATCCCCGCCTGTTCCGCCAGAACCGCCAGCGACAGATCGCGGCCGATGTTCTCGGTGATCCAGGCGTGCAGCCGCTCGAACCGTTCGTCGGCGGTTTGAAGCGCCAGCGCGGTGCTGAACTGTGCCTGACCGCCGGGGCGCTTGAGGAATACCACCAGGTGCCGCGCCACCGCCAGCGCGTGGGCGCGGCCCAGATCCTCCTCCACCAGCGCCAGGGCCAGATCGATGCCCGCGGTGATCCCCGCCGACGTCCACACCGTGCCGTCGCGGATGAAGATCGGGTCGGGGTCCAGCCGCACCGCCGGGTAACGGGCGGTGAATTCGGCGGTGCGCTGCCAATGGGTGACCGCCCGCCGCCCGTCCAGCAACCCCGCTTCGGCCAGCAGGAATGCACCGCTGCACACCGACGCCGTGCGCGCCGCCACGCCCGCGCGGCGCCGCACCCACTCCACCAGGGCCGGGCGGGTGCAGGCGTCGCGGATGCCCCATCCCCCCGCCACCACCAGCGTGTGCAGCGGCGCATCGGCGTCGGGCAGCGGGGCGGCGTGCAGCGTCACGCGGGACGAGGTGACCACCGCCCCCGCCCCTGTCCCCGCCCCTTCGTCTGCGACGATGGCGATCTCGTACGGGGGCGGGCTGCCGCGGGGGCGCAGGTCGTTGGCGGTGGCGAACACCTGCGCCGGCCCGGTCACGTCCAGCAACTGGGCATTGGCATAGGCCAGGATGTCGATCCGGCGCGGGGCGGGGCTGTTTGGCATGATCCGAGGGGTGAATGGCCGCAACCGCCAGTGTCCCCATGCTACGCCCATGGGGTCAAGACACGAGGAGGCGGCCATGACGGTGACTTTCGGAATCCTGTGTTTCCCCGGCGTCCAGCAACTGGACCTGACCGGCCCGTACGAGGTGTTCGCCAGCGCCCCCGATGCGCGGGTCCATCTGGTGTGGAAGGACCGGGCGCCGGTGCGCTCGGCCACCGGGCTGTGGCTCGCCCCCGACACCAACTTTGCCGAGGCCCCGTCCTTCGACGTGCTGTGCGTGCCGGGCGGGGCCGGGGTCAACGCGCTGCTGACCGATGGTGAGACGCTGGATTTCATCCGGCGGCAGGCGGCGGGGGCGCGCTTCATCACCTCGGTGTGCACCGGGTCGCTGGTGCTGGGGGCGGCGGGGCTGCTGCGCGGCAAGCGGGCGGCCAGCCACTGGAACGCCCTGGATTTCCTGCCGCGGTTCGGGGCGGAGCCGGTTCGGGCGCGGGTGGTGCGCGACGGGGCGCTCATCACCGCCGGGGGTGTCACCTCGGGCATCGACTTCGGCCTGAGCGTGGTGGCGGAGCTGTGGGGACAGCCGGTGGCCGAGGGCATTCAGCTGATGATGGAATACGCCCCGGCCCCGCCGTTCGACGCCGGCACCCCCGGCACCGCCTCGCCCGACGTGCTGGCAGCCACCCGCCGCCGGCTGGCCCCGATGCGGGAGGAGCGGGACGTCCTCCTCACCCCCGGTGGCGGTGTGTGCTGACGGGGAGTCTCAGGCGGCCTCGGTGACCACAGCGTCCCGTGCGGCGTCCCGTGCGGCGGTCAGGCGCTCGTCGATCACCGCCACCGCCCACACGGCAAAGCCGCCCAGCGCCAGCGCGCAGCCCACCCACCCGGTGGAGGTCCAGCCCCAGCCCGCGGCAATCGCCATGCCGCCCAGCCACGGCCCCAGCGCGTTGGCGGCGTTGAACGCGCTGTGGTTCAGCGCCGCGGCCAGGGTCTGGGCGTCGTCGGCCACATCCATCAGGCGGGTCTGGAGTGCTGCCCCCAGCCCGCCGCCGCCGCCGATCAAAAACACCACCAGCGACACCGCCCAGATGTTGCCGGCGGCAAAGGGGTACAGCGCCAGCGATGCGGCACTCCACAGCAGGACGCCGCCCACCGTCGGCATCAGCGCCCGGTCGGCGGCCCACGCCACGGCCAGCGTGCCGGCGGTCATGCCGCAGCCGAACACGCTCAGCACGATGGGCACCGCATGGGGCGGCACCTGCGTCACCGCCATCAGGGTCGAGGCGACATAGGTATAGACCGCGAAGATCCCGCCGAACCCGATGGCGCCGATGCCCAGCGTCAGCCACACCTGCCGCCGTTTCAGCGCCCCCAGCTCGCGCAAGGGGCTGGCCCCCGCCTGGGGTGCCTGCGTGGGGGCATAGGCCCACACCAGCGCCACCGTCAGCAGCGCCAGCAGCCCCACCACCCCGAATCCCCAGCGCCACCCCAGCATCTGGCCGATGCCGTTGGCCAGCGGCACGCCCAGGATGGTGGCGACGGTCAGCCCCAGCATGGTGCGCGCCACCGCCTGCGCCCGCCGGTGCGGCGGCACCAGCGACGCGGCCATCAGCGCCGCCACCCCGAAATAAGCCCCGTGGGGCAGCCCGCTCAGGAACCGGAAGACCAGCATCCAGCCATAGGTGGGGGCCAGCGCGCTCAGCACGTTGGCGGCGGCGAACACCGCCATCAGCCCGATCAGCAGCGTGCGCCGCGCCACCGCCGCCCCCAGCACCGCGATGACCGGCGCCCCCACCACCACGCCCAGGGCATAGGCGCTGATGACGTGGCCCGCCGTGGGTTCGTCGATGCCCAGACCGGCGGCGAAATAGGGCAGCAGGCTCATGGTGGCGAATTCGGTGGTGCCGATGGCGAATCCGCCCATGGCCAGGGCCAGCAGCACCAGCCCCGGATGGGCGGAGCGCGCCACCGCCACAGGGTCATTGCCGTGCCGATCCGGTATCATGTCCTGTCCCTCTTCGTGCCACGCGACGGGGGAGGATATTTGCCGGAACCCGCCCATGGCAACCGGCGGGTGCGGCATTTTTCCGCAGATGCGAAATGACGGGGAAGCAGGGCGGCCAGCCGGCGCGCCGGCTATCCATGGCAGGCGCCGGTTTTGCGGGACGGACTCCCGGCGCTCACTCCCGTCCCGGACGCGGTGCCGGGGCGCCGGCGTCGTGCAAAGCCGCGCCGAGGCTGGTTTCGATGTAGGCATAGGCGCGCCGGCAGAAGGCATCCCGCTCGTCCCCCAGCCGCAGGAAGTCGGTGAGAACGATGTCGGCCAGCCCGTGGACCTGCGTCCAGACCATGAGGGCGAGAAAACCTATGCGGTCGCCCTGGGTGATGCCGGCATCCGCGGCCCGGCGGCGGACCTCGGCCAGCAGGGGATCGAACGCGGCCGTCGATTGGGCATAGAGATCGGTATGGGCCGGGTCGCGCGCGGCACCCGAGCGGTGCATGAAACGGAACAGGTTGGGGTGGTCGGCGGCAAAGCCGACATAGGCGGCGAAAAGGCCGGCAAGACCACCGCCGGAGCGGGCGGCCGCCTCGCAGCGGGCGCGAAGCACCGCGTACCCTTCGCCGATGACCGCGTGCTCGAACGCCTGCCGGTCGGCGAAGTGGTGATAGGGGGCGGCTTCGGATACGCCCAGGGATTTGGCGAGCGTGCGCACGCTCAGCCCGGCGGCGTCATTGTCCTTCAGAAAGGCCACGCCGGCCTCGACCAGCATCCGGCGCAGGTCGCCGTGGTGGTATTTGGTCTTTCCCTTCGCCACGCGCGCTCCCCCCGTCCGCCGCGGGAGTATATAGGGGGGTGGCGGCACCGCGTAAACGCCCCTCAACGCGTGCGCCCTCGGCCCTTTGGCAGGTGGAGGTCAGGGGGCGGTCTCCCTGGCTTTCACGGGGCCAGGAACGGTGGCGGTGACGCACGCAAGCCCCGCCAGAACGGCCATGGTCACGGGCACCATGCGTTCGGGGGCACCGGCCCCGGAGGACGCCATGCCGGCCCCCAGCGCTCCTCCGGCGATCTGGATGAACCCGAGCAGGGCCGAGGCTTGGCCGGCGCGTCCTGGAAAGGCCCGCAGGACATCAGCCCCGGCAGCGGGCAGGGCCAAACCCAGCCCCGTGTTGAACAGGGCCATGGCACCGAGCATCCCGACGGGGGAAACCGGCACGGCCAGCATGACGAGCGTGCCGGAAAAGGCAATGGCTGTTCCGGCCCGAACCGCCCTCCACCCCGGCAACCGCCCGGCGAGACGTGCGGACAGCAGGGCGCCGAGCACGAAACCGCTCATGGCGATGAGCGGAAAGCATCCATAGACCGCCGGCGATAGTCCGAGGCTGGTCAGGAAAATGACCGGGGCGCCGACCAGGAAGCAGAAGAGGGCGGCGACCAGCAGGGCGCTGGCGAACAGGGCGGGCGCACTCTCGCGCCGAAGCGCCATGGCCGGATAGTCCGAAACCGAGGCGAGAAGGGACTGCTGCGTCTGCCGGACTTTCAGTGTTTCGGGAAAGCGCCAGACACAGGGGACCAGAACCGCGGCGTACAGGAAGGCGGCGAGGAAGACGCTGCGCCATCCCAGAACCTCGGTCAGCGCGCCGCCGATCAGGGGAGCGAGCACCGGGGCAACCGAAAAGGCAAGCGTGACGGCGGTCAGCCGCCGCGTCAGATCCGCGCCGTCATAAAGATCACGTGCCACTGCACGCCCTACGGCCAGCCCGGCGCAGGCCCCCGCCGCGGTGAGCACCCGTGCCGGATAAAGCCAGGCAACCGCCGGTGCCGCCACGGCAAGCGCACAGCCGATGAGGTAGACGGCCAAGGCGGGCAGCAGAACGGCCCGCCGCCCAACCCTGTCGGACAACGGCCCGAGCACGAGGTTGGCGGCGGCGAAGGTCAACAGCCCGGCGGAGACCGTCGCCTGCACCGCCCCCGGCCCGGTTTCGAACGTGGCGGCCATGCTGGGGATGGCCGGCAGATAGGCCGTCGCGGCGAATTCGCCCAAACCCGCCAAGGCGGCAAGCAAAAGCGTGGGGTTGGCGGGGGAGCGGTTTGGCATGGTATCTCTGCGGCGGTCAATCTTATCAATGATAAGATCAAGGCCGGCGACTTCCTGTCAATCCCTGCCGTCTTCCATCGGTTGTTGGTGGGATGAAAATGGCCTTCGGATTATAGGGCGTGGGTAAGGGAAACAAGCAGGGTGGGGGAGAGGCGCGAAGAAGAAAAAGGCCGGCAATCCGTTAGGATTGCCGGCCTTTTTATTTGGTGGAGCCAATGAGGATCGAACTCATGACCTCTACAATGCCATTGCATACAACTTCCAACTCAATCAAGGGCTTAACCCAGTAGACACAAGCGAAAGAACGCACGCCTTTCAAGGGCTTGGCACGACATGTGTGTTACTTGCGTTTCAGAGCGAAATCCCCAGACCGAGCTTTGTTTGGCCGGCAACCACCCTACAGCAGGACTTTCCCCTGTCAATAGGCTGCGGTGGCTGGAGCAGGTGCAGGACGCTGGGTTGGGCGGCATGGCTGTTGCCGTGGCGGCGGTGCTGGCGCGGTTCCACAATTCCCAGACCGGCCTGACGTGTCCCAGCCTGGACAGCATCACCCGTCTCGCCGGCTTCTGCGAACGGTCGGTGCGCAAGGCGATTGCCGCGCTGATCCGGGCCGGTCTGCTGATCGTGACGCGGCGCCGGGCGCAGACATCCCTTTATAGCCTGCGCCTGAAAGCGGCACCGGGTGCCGGTTCCGACAACAGGGGTATTGCACCGGAAGCCCTGTCGGCGGACGATGAATGGCACCCGGTGCTGGCTGTACCGGCACCGAGTGCCGCCAAACAAGGGAAAGAACCTCTACCGACCGGACGGGTGGGGGTGTCAACGGAACCCGCGGACCTGGAGGCCGAACGGCTGGCCCGGCGGATACAGCAGGCCAGTTCCACCCCCTGGCGTCTCGACAATGCCCGCCGGGACACGCTGGAGGCCATCCGCCGCGCCGGAATCGATGCCGTCCATGCCGAGGCCGAGCGGCTGAGAGGGGCCGGTCTGGCAGCGTGGCAGGTGCGCCAGCGGCTGGAGGCGCTGACCGCCCCCCCCCTCCTGCCGATGCGTCCGTCACGCCGCCCGTCACGGTGAAGGCGACCAGCCCGAAGGTAGCCTTCGCGTTGCGCATGATGGAACAGGAGTCTGCATCGGTCCGCAGGCAATGGCACCAGCGCGCCTGCCGCGCTGGTGCCACGGTGCCCATGTTCGCTGCTGAAGACTGGGTGCCGTTCATCGCGGAAGATTTCCTGTCTACCGACTACACTCGGGCGTGGGAGGGACTAAAGTGAGCAATAATCAAATCAATAAAAAAGAATATTTTATAATATTGTCTGCACTTCACCAAATATTAGTATGGATCAAAATTGTTTCGATAGGCAAGTGCGGTCCAGACGCAAATAATATTGTGTCATGTCTTGCCGATCTTACTCACAATTTGCCGGATTGGGTGGCTGGAAATGATTTCTTTACCGTTAAAATTCTTATCTCTGATATTGAGCGTGTGCTGCAATATAAATTTAAATCCTCATATTGGACTATGATTATTTCTCCATATATTTGCCAGCTTGCTGCCTTGCTTCGGTCTACGCAGGCAGCATCAGAGCGCGGCGGAAGTGTTCAAGATATCTGATCACTTCAATTTCGCGCTCCTTGACGGTCCTCCATCAGGCTGCCGGCTGAAGATGCATGATCGCGGCACGCAGTTCGTCTGCACCGCGACGATCCTCGCCGAATGGCACCACGGAGGTGTAAACAGCCCCGTTCCGCTCAAACTGGTAGCGAATCTCCAGAAACGCCGTTTCGACAGTCCGTGTCGTGGTGGAGGAACGTCCGCCCGTCGTGAAGGCGCTGAGAAAGCCTCCGCTGGAGACGTTGCCAAAAGTGAAGGAACCGCTATGCGAGGTCTTGGAAATGTGGGTTGCCTCGCGCTCGACACTGACGCTGACGATCTGCTCCTTGGCGAGCCAGAGGTGATTATAGTTCGTGGAACGATCAACGATCACCACATGCCCCGCTCGCGTGATTGCCAAGACTCCGGGCGCTATCAGAAACCACGACCGCCACAGTGAAATGGGTTCAGGAAGAGATTGCATTTGTGTTTGCAATATCTGTGCTGCGCTCTTGTAACGTACGTAGCGTATAGGGCGAAGAATTATCTTATCGACAATTTTTATTGCCAACCCAGCAATAATGAACATAATGAATCCACCAATTAATACCAATAATAAGTTACCTTGAAATAAGGATGAGAACGTAGGTAATGCAAAGATGATAATAATTATTGAGAGAGGGACAATTGCTGATATTTTTTCCATTATCTTAACATTTCTTAAAATCTTTTCATTATCCGGGCTGGGAAGGCCATGCGTTATCGGTTCAAGCACCTCAACCGCGGTGTTCATATCGACTCCTATTGATAGCCTTCACCGGCTCTCTGGCGTAAGAAGCTTAGGCTCTGTGGACAAAGGGGCTTCCCAACGGAGGGAGAATCTGATTCAAGACTTCATTTGGATGGGAGGTCTTGATGGAGCGCGGGGAGATATGTAAGCATCCGCTGAGTACCGCGGTCAGGCAGCTTTTGCCTGCTCGCGCATCGCCTTCCACTCCCAGGGCAGGAGTTCGTGCAGGCGGTTTTGTGGCATGTCGTTGATGCGCGCCAGCACGTCGGCGAGCCAGGCCTGCGGGTCAACGTTGTTCAGCTTGGCGGTGGTGATCAGGCCATACATGATCGCCGCCCGCTGGCCGCCGCGATCGGAGCCGCAGAACAGCCACGCCTTCCTCCCGAGGGCGATCCCGCGCAGGCCGCGTTCGGCGGCGTTGCTCGTCAGGCACAGCCGGCCATCGCCGAGGAAGCGGGTGAAGCCGTCCCAGCGCGTCAGCATGTAGTCCATCGCCTTGGCCACGGGGGCATGGCGGGAGAGCCGGGCCCGCTCCGTCCGCATCCAGCCCTCCAGCGCGGCTACCAGGGTGACGCCATGCTCCTGGCGTGCCGCCAGCCGCTCGGCCGCCGGCTTGCCGTTCAAGGCACGCTCGAGATCGAAGAGGGCGTCGATGCGCGTCACGGCCTCCAGCGCCAGCGGCGAGATCGGCGGGGCATCCTTGCCGCGCCTGGTGTTCGTAGCGATGTCGGCCAGCTTGAAGAAGCCGCGCCGGGCATGCGCCCAGCACAGCACGTCGCTGATCGGCCCCGGCTGTCGCTCGGGTTCGTACAGCCGGTTGTAGCCGGCGAACGCATCGGCCTGCAGCCAGCCTTTGAAGCCGGCCAGGTGCCGTTCGGGATGTTCGCCTTTGCGGTCGCGGGAATAGTGGAACAGCGCCACCGGTGGGGCTTGGCCGGCGAACGGCCGGTCATCGCGCACATACACCCACAGGCGCCCGGTATCGGTCTTGCCCTTGGCCAGCACGGGCACCGGGGTGTCGTCCCCATGCAACCGCTCAGCCGCCATCACATGCGCCGCGATCAGGTCGTGCAGCGGCTTCAGCACCGCGGCGGCGGTGCCCACCTGGTCGGCCAGGGTGGACAGGCTGAGCGGCACGCCCTCCCGCGCGAAGCGTTCGGCCTGCCGGTTCAGCGGCTGATGCTGGCCGAACTTCTCGAACAGGATGGTGGCCAGCAGGTTGGGGCCGGCCCAGCCCCGCGGGGTGGTGTGGAACGGTGCCGGCGGCTGGCTGATCGTCTCGCAGGCCCGGCAGGAGAACCGCTCGCGCACCGTCTGGATCACCTTCCACTGGCGCGGGATCACCTCCAGCGTCTCGGTAATCGTTTCGCCCAGCTTGCACAGCTTGTCCGAGCCGCAGCACGGGCAGGTCGCGGGGGCCGGCACAACGACGCGCTCGCGCGGCAGGTGGCCGGGAAAGGGCTGGCGCGAGGGCCGCTTGCGGGTGAAGGCCGTCACCCCGGTGGTTCGGGCAGCGGCCTGCTCGGCTGCCAACTCGTCCTCACTGGCCGTCGCTTCCAGCTCTTCAAGCTGGAACTCCAACTGGTCCAGCAGGCGTGCCTTGCGCTCGGAGCGCGTGCCGTAGAGCTCGCGCCGGAGCTTCTCGATTTCCAGCTTCAGGCTGGCGATCAGCGCCTCGGTGTTCGAAGCCATCGCCCTGGCCCGCGCCGCTTCGGCTTCCGCCGCGTCCGCCCGCGCCTCGGCCTGCGCCAAGGCGGCGCGCAAGCTGGCGATGTCGTCGGCCACGGCGGCAGGGGGCGGGGCGGCGGTCATGGCGCCAGTTTACCTGGGATCACGCCTTCGAGCCGTCGCAATCTCCCCTGAACCGGCCCGTCGATTCACCGTGTCGCAGTCACCCTGCGGTCTCGGGACGCCAAGTCTTCTGCGGGTTGCGCCAGTCGATGCCTTCGAGCAGATAGCCCATCTGCCCAACCGAGATCGACACCGCGCCGTCCGCCGGCGTGGGCCAGATGAAACGGCCCCGCTCCAGCCTCTTCATGAACAGGCAACTGCCCTGGCCGTCATACCAGATGATCTTCACCAGATCGCCGCGGCGCCCGCGGAAGATGAAGAGATGGCCGCTGTGCGGGTCTTGGGCGAAGCGTTCCTGCACCAGCAACGCCAGGCTCGCCCAGCCCTTGCGCATGTCGGTGTGCCCGCTGGCCAGCCACACCCGCACCCCGCTCGGCACCGGGATCATGCCAGGGCACCGATGACGGCCGCCGCCAGGGCCGGGTCGACCGGCCCTTCCAGACGCAGGCGTGCCCCGCTGGGCAGGATGACCTCGAGGATCGCCGGGCTCGTGGCCGACGTCGCCGGAGGCGGCAATGGCGCACGGGGCTCCACGACCGGCAGTTCCGTGACGGTCGGCTCCGGCGTGATGGTCACCGCAGTGAAGCTGGGCGGTTCGCCCACGGCGATCCCCGTGGCCTTCATCAGCCCCCGCCAGCGATACAGCAGGCTTTCGTGCACGCCCAGCCGGCGGGCCACCTCCGTCACCACCACGCCGGGGCGGAACGCCTCCTCGACCATCCGGACCTTCTCCGCCGGCGTGTAGTTCCGCCGCCGCTCCGTCCCCGTCAGAACCTCGACCCGCTGGTAAGCCATGACGTTTGCCACTCGTTTGCGTCCGCGCGATGACGCGCCACGCAAAACTCAGACGTCGGACCCTACTTTGCCAAGGCGGCGCTTACCGGATGCGTACGGAGATATCGGATGGCGAATGGGCGGTGATTGGCCCGCTTTTGCCTTCGGAGCGCGGGCGAGGCTGCCGGCCAGCCCATGACAATCGCCGTTTTTTCAACGGGATAAACTATGTTTTGCGTACTGGTATTCCCTGGCGGGACTTGCCGGAGCGCTATGGAAACTGGAATTCGATCTTTCGACGGTTCCGGCGCTGGTGTGTCCAAGGGGTCTTCGACGAGATCCTCGAAACGCTGGTCGAGTTGGGCATTACCGACGACTGGAAGGATCAGATGGTCGATAGCACGACGGTTCGGGGTCACAGCCAAGCCGCGGGCGCAAAAGGGGGACCTGCGCGGCGGGATTTGGTCGTTCGCGCGGCGGCTTTACGAGCAAGATCCACGCACGGTGCGATCGGACCGGGCGGCCCCTGGCCTTCATCGTGACCGGGGGCGAGGCATCCGACAGCAAGCAATTGATCCCTTTGATGGAAATCCCGCTGGAGATCCCCTCTCCCAAGGCCCTGCTCGCCGATGCCGGTTATGATAGCGATGCCAACCGTGAGCATTTGCTGATCCGGGCTATCCGTCCGATCATCAAGCCGAACCCAACCCGCAAGACAATGCCCGCTTTTGACAAGGAGGCCTACAAGGCTCGCAACAAAATCGAAAGAATGTTCAACAAACTCAAACAGATGAGGCGGGTCGCAACCCGTTATGACAAGACCCGCTCTTCCTTCATCGCCTTCGTCAAGCTCGCCGCTATTCGTATTTGGATACCAACCTTTGTCCACAGAGCCTAGGCGTTTCGATTGACACGCTGAGGCGGGAGCGCAAGCGTCAGCGCATCGGCTATACCGTGATCGGTGGCCGTGTGCGCTACACCCAGGAACAGCTTTCAGCCTACATCGTGAAAGGGAGTGTTTCCCCGTGCCCCGCAAGCGCACCGACCACCCCGGACAGATCGGCGATTACTGGCTCTCCCAGCGCGGCAACAGCCCTGTCTGGTGCCGGACATGGTACGTTCCGCAACCCACCAGACACGCCGTGCATCACTCGGCACAGATGATTTTCGGGAAGCCCAACTCGCCCTCGCGCAATGGGTCACGCTGAACCGGACGGTGCGCCAGGAGCCGCCCTCCACGGTGTTTCTCGAAGACTGCCTCGTCCGCTTCTGGGAGCATGAGGGAAGGCATCTGCGGAGCGCCGATCAGGCCCGCATCGCCCTCAAGAAATGGTCGGACTTCTTTCCCGGCGCTACGGTTTCCGAAGTGACGAATCCGCGCGTGCGTCAGTTCGTGCAGGCGCTGCAGGAAAAGGGACTCAGTTCCGGGTATATCCGGCGGGTGCTGGCCTCCGGCGCCCGTGCCTTGAACCGGGCGGCCCAGCAGGGGGAAATCACATGGGTGCCCCGCATTGATCTTCGCCTGGCTCCCGAAGGCGAGCCGCGCGACCGCGTGCTAACCCTGGCCGAGATGGGGCGGCTGTTTGCCCAGGCCGAACACGAACACCTCATCATGTTCCTGATGCTGGCCGTCGGCACGGCGGCGCGGCCAAACGCCATCCTGTCGCTGACCGACGCCCAGATCGACATCCGTCGGGGCATCATCCAGTTGCAGCCGGTGGGCGTTGCCCGGACCAAGAAGCGGAATCCGACGCTGCCCATTCCCCAGCCGCTGCGGGCCGTGCTGTATGGGCTGCCGCCCGGCCCGGTGGTGAGCTATTTCGGCCGGCATGTGCGGGATATCGGGCGGGCGTTCAGCCGGGCGCGCGACCGGGCCGGGCTGGGTGCCGAGGTGTCGCCCTACACGATCCGCCACACCATGGCGACGGAGCTTCGCATCCGGGGAGTGCCGGTTTGGGAAGTTGCCGGTTGGCTTGGACACAGCAGCGGGTATAGAACAACCGAACGGTACGCAAAAGGAAACCCGGAGGCGCTGGCGGGCGGCTCTCCGGGCTACCGAAACGTACTTCGCGGATTTGGCAGGCCGTCTCGAAACTTTCCCGCCCAATCCTATCATCAACCGCGGTGCGTGCGAGCTGCGTGCTACCGGGTAAGCCACAAGGGGTTACGCGCTAACGTAACCCCTTGAGGAAGTTGGTGGAGCCAATGAGGATCGAACTCATGACCTCTACAATGCCATTGTAGCGCTCTCCCAGCTGAGCTATGGCCCCTTGTCTCTGGGTCGCTGCGGCGTTCGCCGCTGCGTCGGTGGAGGCGATAAACACCATTTCCGGCCGCTCTGGCAAGAGGAAAAATGCACCCTCGTGATTTTTTTTGGTCAGGGCCCCTTTCCTGCCTCCTGCCGCGCCCCCGCCGGGGGCACATCCGCCGCACCCACCAACCCCTTGTGCCGGAACCGCGTCTTCCCATATGACCGTGCGAGCATCCTTTCCGGATCGCACTGACGTGGGTCAGAGCCGGTCGCGCTGCCTGGCGGGCGACGGCATCAGCGGGGAGCATGGGTATGGACTTCGAAAAATACACCGAACGCAGCCGGGGTTTCGTCCAGGCCGCGCAGACACTGGCCTTGCGCCGCGGCCATCAGCGGCTGACGCCTGAGCATCTGCTCAAGACCCTTCTGGACGACAAGGAAGGGCTGGCCGCCAATCTCATCCGCAAGGCCGGCGGCGATCCCGCCCGGGCGCTGGCCGCCGTCGAGGCCGATCTCGACCGCCAGCCCCGCGTCGAAGGATCGGGCGCGGGACAAGTCTATCTCTCCCCCGAACTGGCCCGCGTGTTCGAACAGGCGGAAAAGCTGGCGGAAAAGGCCGGCGACAGCTTCGTCACCGCCGAGCGCGTGCTGATGGCCCTGGCGCTCGCCGAGGGCACGCCGTCGGCCAAGGCGCTGAAGGACGCCGGGGCCACCGCCCAGGCGCTCAACACCGCCGTCAACGACCTGCGCAAGGGCCGCACCGCCGACAGCGCCAGCGCCGAACAGGGCTATGACGCGCTCAAGAAATACGCCCGCGACCTGACCGCCGCGGCGCAGGAGGGCAAGCTCGATCCCGTCATCGGCCGCGACGAGGAGATCCGCCGCACCATCCAGGTGCTGGCCCGCCGCACCAAGAACAACCCCGTGCTGATCGGCGAACCCGGTGTGGGCAAGACCGCCATCGTCGAGGGGCTGGCCCAGCGCATCGTCAAGGGCGACGTGCCCGAGGGCCTGCGCAACAAGACCCTGATGGCGCTCGACCTCGGCGCCATGGTGGCCGGCGCCAAGTTCCGCGGCGAGTTCGAGGAGCGGCTGAAGGCCGTGCTGGCCGAAATCCAGGCGGCGGCGGGCGACATCATCGTCTTCATCGACGAGATGCACACCCTGGTCGGGGCCGGCAAGGCCGACGGCGCCATGGATGCCTCCAACATGCTCAAACCCGCGCTCGCCCGCGGTGAACTGCACTGCGTCGGCGCCACCACGCTGGACGAGTACCGCAAGCATGTGGAGAAGGACCCCGCGCTGGCCCGCCGCTTCCAGCCGGTGTTCGTGTCGGAACCGACGGTGGAGGACACCATCTCCATCCTGCGCGGCCTGAAGGAACGGTACGAGGTGCACCACGGCGTGCGCATCACCGACGGCGCCATCGTGTCGGCGGCCACCCTGTCCAACCGCTACATCACCGACCGTTTCCTGCCCGACAAGGCCATCGACCTGATCGACGAGGCGGCAAGCCGTCTGCGCATGGCGGTGGACAGCAAGCCCGAGAACATCGACGAGCTGGACCGCCGCATCATCCAGCTCAAGATCGAGCGGGAGGCGCTGAAGCGCGAATCGGATGCCGCGTCCCGCGACCGTCTGGCCGCGCTGGAAGGCGAACTGGCCGATCTGGAACAGGAATCCGCCACCCTGACCGCCCGCTGGCAGGCGGAGAAGGACAAGCTCAACAGCTCCCAGAAGCTCAAGGAGGATCTGGAGGCCGCCCGCACCGAACTGGATCAGGCCCAGCGCACCGGCAACTGGGCGCGGGCGGGCGAACTGACCTATGGCGTCATCCCCGGTCTGGAACAGGCGCTGCACGAAGCGGAGCAGGAATCCCAGTCGCGGATGCTGAACGAAGAGGTGCGCGACGCCGACATCGCCGCCGTCATCAGCCGCTGGACCGGCATCCCGGTCGATAAGATGCTGGCCGGCGAACGGGAAAAGCTGCTGCGGATGGAAGAGAAGCTGCGCTCCCGCGTGGTGGGCCAGGACGAGGCCATCGTGGCCGTGTCCAACGCCATCCGCCGGGCGCGGGCGGGGCTGCAGGATCCCAACCGGCCCATCGGCTCCTTCCTCTTCCTCGGCCCCACCGGCGTGGGCAAGACCGAACTGACCAAGGCTCTGGCCGAGTTCCTGTTCGACGACGAGACGGCCATGGTGCGGCTCGACATGTCGGAGTACATGGAAAAGCATTCCGTCTCGCGCATGATCGGCGCCCCTCCGGGCTATGTCGGCTATGACGAGGGCGGGGCGCTGACCGAGGCGGTGCGCCGCCGGCCCTATCAGGTCGTGCTGTTCGACGAGGTGGAAAAGGCCCACCCCGACGTGTTCAACGTGCTGCTCCAGGTGCTGGACGACGGGCGTCTGACCGACGGGCAGGGGCGGACGGTGGATTTCCGCAACACGCTGATCATCATGACCTCCAACCTCGGCTCGGAGATCATCGCCGGCGTGCCCGACGGCCAGGACGTGGACGTGGTGCGCGCCGACGTGATGGAGGTGGTGCGCGGCAATTTCCGTCCCGAATTCCTCAACCGGCTGGACGAGATCCTGCTGTTCCACCGGCTGTCGCGGCCCCACATGGGCGGCATCGTCCGCATCCAGCTGGGCCGGCTGGTCAAGATGCTGGCCGACCGCGACATCACGCTGGAACTGGACGAGGCGGCCACCACGTGGCTGGCGGAAACCGGGTACGATCCGGTCTATGGCGCCCGTCCGCTGAAACGGGTGATCCAGCGCGAGCTGCAGAACCCGCTGGCGCTGATGATCCTGGAAGGCACGGTGACCGACGGCCAGACGGTCCGGGTGTCGGCGGAGGCCGGGTCGCTGACCATCAACGGCGTGCCCGCCGACACGCTGACCCGCCGGGCGCCCGCCGCCCCGGCACCGGCCACCGTGCATTGAGGAAGACCGGCTGAGGGCGGCGAGCGGGCGGGGGCTATCCGCCCGCCCGCTCGCCGCCCGCCGGTTCCAGCGACCGGACGATGTGCCCGGCCAGCAGGTCCACGGCCTTGGGCCGGGCGCCGGGGCGGCGCAGCAGCACGATTTCCATATCGGCGGGGTCGGGCAGGCCGTGGGCCGCGTCCAGCACCTGAAACCCGGCGGCCAGCATGTCGCGGGGCAGCACGGTGATGCCCAGGCCGGCGCTGACGGCGGCCTGAATCCCGGCCAGACTGGCGCTGGTGTAGACGATGCGCCAGGGACGGCCCCGGGCGTTCAGGGTTTCCAGGGCCCGCCTGCGGTACAGATCGGGGTGGGGGGCCAGCACCAGCGGCACGGGGGCCGCCGGCTCCGGTGGGATCAGGTGCGGCGACGCCGCCCACACCAGCGGCTCGCGCCACACGCGGACGCCCCCGTCCGCCAGGCTGTCGGCCACGCCGTCCACGGGCTTTCCCGGTTCGCGCTTGCACAGCACCAGATCGTGTTCGCCGCGGGCGAAGCCGTCCAGCAGGGTGACGGTGAAATCGCACCGCACCTCCAGCGCCACCTGGGGATGGGCGCGGGAAAAGCGCCGCAGGATGCCGGGCAGGCGGGTGGTGGCGAAATCCTCCGGCGTGCCCAGACGGACCACACCCTCCACATCCGGTTCCATCAGCACGGCGCACGCCTCGTTCGCCATGCCCAGCAGGCGGCGGGCGTAGCCCAGCAGCACCTCGCCGTCGCTGGTCAGGGTGAAGCTGCGGCCGTCGCGCTGGAACACCCGCTTGCCCAGCCCGTCTTCCAGCCGCTTGATCTGCAGGCTGATGGTGGATTGGGTGCGGTTCAGCCGCTGGGCCGCGCGGGTGAAGCCGCCGCACTCGGCAATGGTGACGAAGGTGCGCAGAAGATCCAGGTCGAAGGGCGGCAGGGGCGTGGGCATGGCAAAGCCGTCTGGGGGTGTCCGGTTCTTATCCCACGGCGGCAGCGGCCATGGCGATATAAAGCGGGATGCCGGCCAGGATGTTGACGGGGAAGGTGATGCCCAGCGCCAGCGGCAGCGACACCCCCGGATCGGCGGCGGGCAGCGCGTGCTGCAAGGCCGCCGGCACCGCGATGTACGAGGCGCTGGCGCACAGCGTCACCAGCAGGGCGGCATCGCCCGTGCGCAGCCCCAGCGCCATGGCCGCCCCCAGTCCGATCACCGCGCCGATCAGCGGCATCGCCAGACCGAAGGCGATCAGCCGCGGGCCGAGCCGGGCCGCCTCCCGCATCCGGGCGGCGGTCACATAGCCCATTTCCAGCAGGAACAGGCACAGCACCCCGTCCCATGGTGCGACGAACAGCCCGTGCAGGCCGGCCATCCCCGGCTTGCCGATGACCAGCCCCACCAGCAGCGACCCGGCCAGCAGCAGCACCGACCCGTTCAGCGCCGCTTCGCGCAGGGCCGTGCGCACCGTGCCGTCCCCGCCGCCGCCCAGCGACAGGGTGGCGCTGCCGTTCCCGCCCGCCCGCACCGTGCCGGCTAGACCGGCCAGCAGAAGCCCGCTGACGATGGCCGGGCCTTCCATCACCGCCAGCGCCGCGGCCATGTACCCGCCGAAGCCGATCCCCTGGCTTTCCAGCATCCGGGTGGCGGTGACGAAGGTGACCAGACTGACCGATCCGTAATGGGCGGCGATGGCCGCGGCGTTGACCCGGTCCACCCCGGCCAGCCGCCGGAGCAGGGCGAAGCCCAGAAGCGGCATGGTGAAGCTGAGGGCTGCCGCCGTCGCCAGCAGCGGTGCCGCCATCCCGGCATCGGAACCGGACAGGGCCGCACCCCCCTTCAGCCCGATGGCCACCAGCAGATAGGCGGCCAGCGTCTTGCCGAACCCGTCGGGAACGGGAATGCGCGCCCCGGCGAGCGCGATGGCGCCCCCCAGGGCGAAGAACAGAATCGGGGCGGAAAACAGAGCATTCATGGCGTGCATCCTCGGGCGGAGATCGGACGCGACCATAGGACCGGCGGTGATTTTGGTAAAATTGATATATTGCGGCTCATTCATTGAATTTTTCAATGCATGGAGCATTTTTGACGGTCGTCAAAGCTGACATTCCGTTGTTTCGCGCTGTGCCGCTCCCCGCCGCCGGCACCATGTCCGGGGCGGGCTGCCACCGGCACGCCGGTATCATTGATTCATTCCCCCCGCCTGCTTAAATTCAGAAGCGCCGCAACCACGACTGCATCAGGACCGATCCTCACGCCGATGATTACCGAGCTGAACCAGCGGTCGCGCGAGGTCTTCCGGCAGATTGTCGATGCCTATATGGCATCGGGGGAGCCGGTGGGGTCGCGCACCATCTCCCGCCGGCTGGGCATGAGCCTGTCGGCGGCGACCATCCGCAACGTCATGGCCGACCTGGAGGAGCAGGGGCTGCTCTATGCCCCCCACACCTCCGCCGGCCGCATCCCGACCGAGGCGGGCCTGCGCCTGTTCGTCAACGGCCTGCTGGAGGTGGGTGCGCTGGGCGAGGACGAGCGCGGCACCATCGAGGCGAAATGCGCCGCCTCGGGCCGCTCGCTGACCGACGTGCTGAACGAGGCCACGACCATGCTGTCGGGCCTGTCCCACTGTGCCGGCCTGGTGCTGGCGCCCAAGACCGACCGCCCGCTCAAGCACATCGAATTCGTGTCGCTGGGGCCGGGGCGGGCGCTGGTGGTGCTGGTGAACGAGGACGGGCTGGTGGAGAACCGGGTGGTGGAGGTGCCCATCGGCCTTCCCGGATCGACGCTGCAGATGGCCAGCAACTACCTCACCTCCCGCCTCGTCGGGCGCACGCTGGACGAGGCGCGGCAGGAGGTGCTGCGGGAGATCGACGACCAGCGCACCGAACTGGACGAGGTGTCCCGGCGGGTGGTGGAAGCGGGGCTGGCCACCTGGGCCGGCAACCGCCAGGACGGCCAGCTGATCGTGCGCGGTCAGGCCCGCCTGCTGGAGGACGTCACGGCCCTGTCGGACCTGGAACGGGTCCGGTCCCTGTTCGAAACCCTGGAAACGAAAGAGGCGATGCTGCGCCTACTGGACGCCACCGGCAACGGCGACGGCGTGCAGATCTTCATCGGGGCGGAGAACGTGCTGTTCAACCATTCCGGCTGTTCCCTGGTGATCTCCCCCTTCCAGAACAGCCGCGATCAGGTGATCGGCGCCATTGGCGTTCTGGGGCCGACGCGGATCAACTATGCCCGCATCATCCCGCTGGTCGATTACACGGCCAAGGTGATCGGGCGGCTGATCGGGTGACCCCGGCCCGCGCCGGCCCTCCACCTCACCGGTTGACAGGCGGCGCAACCTTTTCAATAAGCGACATCACGCAACGCACGGATAAGAGACGAGACGCGGACATGAGCGATCCCAACACCCGGCCCGACTTCGACGCCGACACCGCGGCGGGCGCCGCCCCGGCGGACACCGCCGCCGAACCGGCAGCCGAGGCTGCGCCCGACGCCGCCGCCCCGGCCGATTCCGAACAGGTGGCCAAGCTGGAAGCGGAAATCGCCCGGCTGAAGGACCAGCTTCTGCGGTCGGCGGCGGACATGGAAAACACCCGCCGCCGCGCCCAGCGCGACCGCGAGGACGCCATCAAGTACGCCGTCGCCGGTTTCGCCAAGGAACTGCTGCCGGTGGCCGACAACCTGCGCCGCGCGCTGGAGGCCGTGCCGGCGGACGGGCGCGAGAAGGACGAGATCCTGAAAAGCCTGGCCGTGGGCGTGGAGGCGACCGAGCGCCAGCTCCTCGCCGCCTTCGACCGCGGCGGCATCAAGAAGCTGGAGCCGCTGAACGAGGTGTTCGACCCGAACTTCCATCAGGTGATGTTCGAGATCGAAAACACCGGCAAGCCCGCCGGCACGGTGGTGCAGGTGCTCCAGGCCGGCTACACCCTGAACGGGCGCCTGCTGCGCGAAGCCATGGTCGGCGTCGCCAAGGCCGGCCCCGACGCGGCCCAGCACATCGACACCAAGGCCTGAGGCCGCAGGGGCCGTGTGCCGTCCGGCCGCCCCGTGGCGAATTGCCGCGGGGCGGTTCCGGGCGGGCGGGAATGGCCGCATTGCCGGTATTCTGCTTGTGTGCCGCCGGCAACCGGTGTGTGATGCCGTTCCTTTTTAATGCAATGCAACATCGCCGGCTTGGCCCGACACCCTTCCGGCGGCTTTGACAGGAACCGTACCCGTGCCGAAGACCATCCTGACCGTCGATGATTCCAAGACCATCCGCGACATGGTGAGCTTCACGCTCAAGAAAGCCGGTTACGATGTGGCCGAGGCGGGGGACGGCAATGCCGGCATGGCGCTCATCAACCGGCAGAAATTCGACTGCATCATCACCGACCTGAACATGCCGGGCATGGACGGTCTGGCCTTCACCCGCGCGGTGCGCGGCAGCGTGACCAACCGCGCGACGCCGATCCTGCTGCTGACCACCGAAAGCGACCCGTCCAAGAAGCAGGCGGGCCGCGAGGCCGGAGCCACCGGCTGGCTGGTGAAGCCCTTCAACCCCGACAAGCTGGTGGAAACCGTCCGCAAGGTCTGCCCCTGAAGGCCGCCGGACGGCGGCAGCGCCTGAAGAAAAGGCCGCATCCCGACGGATGCGGCCTTTTTTCATGGTTCGCCCGAACCGGGCTCCCCTCACTGCGGTGCCGGCGTGGCCGGGGCCGCGGGGGTGGCGGAGTTGGTGGCCGGGGCGCCGCTCTTGGATTCACGGCCCAAAGACACGGTCGTGTCGTCGTAATCGAAATCCTGCATGGCCTGGAGCTGTTCCTTGGTCATGCCGTCGATGATGATGCGGTCGCCTTCGGTGCGCATCAGGGCGACGTCGATGGGCGCCTGCTTGGTGCCCAGGCCCAGGAAGCCGCCGTGGTCGATGATGGCCACCGTCGCCTCGCGGGTGCTGGAGTCGAGGATCACGTCCGCCACCTCGCCCAGCTTGTCGCCGTTGGGGGCGTAGACGTCGCGCCCGATCAGGTCTTCCAGGCTGGCGGTCGTCCAATGCGGCTGGCCGGCGGCGGCGCCCTCCAGGGCCCGGTTCTGCACGGCCGGCGGATCGGCGGCCGGTGACTGGGGCTGCGTCTGGGCGCCGGCGGTCCCGGCGGCCAGCAGGGTGGCGGCGGCGGCCGCCATCAGCAGGGTGCGTTTCATCGGATCACTCCCCCTTCGGTAACGTTGTGGAAGACGGCCGCGCCGTCATGCCTCAACAACCGTGATCCTCGCCGCCGGGTTCCCAAAGACAGAGCGCTTAAGCCAAAGGTTGTTTCCTTCGAGGGGTAAAATGCCTTTTTCGCAAAGTCATAGACCGATGGTATGGGATTCCGATTGCACAGGGTGAACTCTTCGTTTAACGCTAAACACCGCGCACTCTGTTCAACGGATTCGTGCATGCCCGGACGGCACCACAGACCGCGGGAATCCTGGATCAGCCGTGGTGGCATCGCCGCCCTGGGGGCTGCGGTGATTCTGATGATCGACGGGCTGCTGGCTTTCGGCCTGCTGCGGGACCGTTCGTACCAGCTCGACAGCGCCGTCGAACGGCTGGAGGCGGAGGCGCGGGCGTTCGAAATCCACACCCGCCGGTCGCTGGCCGCCTATGATGAATTGCTGTTGGCCCTGCGCGACCGGGTGCGGATGGGCGCATCGCCGTCCGGGCTCATCACGCTGATGCTGGATCTGACCCGCCACATGCCGCAGGTGGTGGGGCTGGTGGTGACCGACGCCGCCGGGGCGGTAACCGTCGCCACCCTGGACGTGCCGCTGACCGACGGGGCGTCGTCGCCCTTCGCCGTCCACCGCGACGACGAGGGGCAGGGGCTGCTGATCGGCGGGCCGGTGCTGAGCCAGGGCGGGGAGGGCGACCGGCCGATCGTTCCCCTGTCCCGCCGGGTGGACGACGGGCGTGGCCGGTTTCTGGGCGTGGTGGCGCTGGCGCTGGATCTGGAACGGCTCACCGCCAGCTATGGCGAGCTGATCGACATCCGCCACGGGCGCATGACGGTGGCGCTGGACGACGGCCCCGCCCTGGTGAGCATTCCCCCCGGCCCGCCGGAACTGCCCGACTCCGCCATCGTGGGCGGGGAGGTGCTGACCGCCCGCAGCTTCATCCGCGGCCTGCCCGACGGCTCCCGCCAACTGGTCAGCGAACAGCGGGTCACCGGCCTGCCCGTGACCATTTCGGTGACCGAACCGCTGGAGGTGGCGCTGAGGCCGTGGCTGGACCACCGGCGCGGCGCCATCCTGCTGGGCATCGCCGCCACCGTCACCGTCGCCGGGCTGACAGCACTGCTGGGGCTGCAGGCGGCGGGGCGGGAACGGGCGCTGCGCCGGCTGGCGGAGAGCGAGGCCCAGACCAACGCCATCTTCGACCAGACCTTCCAGTTCATCGCGCTCCTGGACCTGGACGGGCGGGTGCGGCGGGTGAACGACGCGGCCCTGCTGCTGATCGGCCTGGGGCCCAGGGACGGGGCGGCGGTCGTCGGCCACACGCTGCACGACACGCCCTTCTGGACGGCGGCCCGCGGCGACGGGCGCGCGGTGGTGCAGGCGGCCCTGGCCGCCGCCGCCGAAGGGCGGACCAGCCGCCACGACATCCGCATGACCGGCCCCGACGGGGACGAGATGGTGGTGGACCTGACGGTCAAGCCGGTGCTGCGGCCCGGCAGCGGGGCAGGGGACGAGACCGAGATCCTGATGCTGCTGATGGAGGGGCGCGACATCACCGAACAGCACCGCACCCGCGACACCCTGCTGCGCCAGGAAAAGGCGGCGGCGCTGGGCGGGCTGGTGGCCGGCATCGCCCACGAGGTCAACACGCCCGTGGGCATCGCGCTGACCAGCGCGTCCCATCTGGCCAAGGAAGTGGCGGACCTGCGCCGCCTGTACGAGGCCCGCACGCTGAAGGCCGCCGACCTGGAGGAATTCCTGGGCATGGCGGAAGAGGCGGCGCGGCTGACCATGGGCAACTGCGAGCGCGCCGGCCATCTGATCCAGAGCTTCAAGCAGGTGGCGGTGGACCAGACCGGTGGGGAGCGGCGCCGCTTCCATCTCAAGGACTACATCGACGAGGTGCTGCTCAGCCTGCGCCCGCGGCTGAAGCGCACCCCCCACACGGTCACGGTGGCCTGCCCCGAGACGCTGGAGCTGGACACCGATGCCGGGGCGCTGTCGCATGTGCTGACCAATCTGGTGATGAACGCGCTGCTGCACGCCTTCGACGACGGGCGGGCCGGCACCATCCGCATCACCGCCCGCCGGCTGGACGGGGCGGACGACGGGACGGTGGAGCTGGTCTTCGCCGACGACGGCAAGGGCATTCCGCCCGGCCTGCTGCCGCGGGTCTTCGATCCCTTCTTCACCACCAAGCGCGGGGCGGGGGGAAGCGGGCTGGGCCTGCACATCGTCCAGACGGTGGTGACGGCGGCGCTGGCCGGGGCGCTGGAGCTGTCGAGCACCCCCGGCCAAGGCACGGCCTTCATCCTGCGCTTTCCCCGCATCCACCCGGATTCGGCCCGCGAATCCCCGTCCCAACCCCCAACCCAAGGGGCACATGCCGCCGATGCGGCCCTGGCCCCCGCACCGCTTGCCCCGGCATGAGGCCCGCCGACCATGGCCACGACGGATCGGCGGAACCAAGGGAGCAGCCCCACACGATGAGCGACGGTTTCTTATTCGACAGTTTTCCGGCCCCGGCGGAAGCACCGGTTCCGGCGCCCGTTCACGCCGGGGCCGATCCCTGGCACCTGCTGATCGTCGATGACGAGCCGGAGGTCCACGCCGTCACCCGGCTGGCGCTGGGCAAGGTGCGGTTCAAGGACCGGCGGCTCCAGCTTCACAGCGCCTACAGCGCCGCCGAGGCGGAAGCCATGCTGCGCGGGCCGGTGCCGTTCGCCATCGTGCTGCTGGACGTGGTGATGGAAAGCGACGACGCCGGGCTGCGGCTGGTGCGCACCATCCGCGACGGCATCGGCAACCGGGCGGTGCGCATCATCCTGCGCACCGGCCAGCCGGGGCAGGCGCCGGAAGAGGACGTGATCGTCGGCTACGACATCAACGACTACAAATCCAAGACCGAACTGACCACGCAGAAGCTGTTCACCACCGTGGTGGCGGCGCTGCGGTCCTATGCCGACATCACCGCGCTGGAAACCAGCCGGCGCGGGCTGCAGCAGATCATCGAATCCACCGACGGCCTGCTGGAGCTGCGGTGCATGCGCCAGTTCGCCGCCGGGGTGCTGACCCAGCTCACCGCGTTCCTGGGCGTGCCGGACAACGGCATCCTGTGCGCCCAGCGGGGCGATCTGTGCGCCGGGGCGTGCGCGTCCGCGGGGGCGTGCTCCGACGACTGCATCCATGTGCTGGCGGGGGCGGGGCGTTTCGCCGGGGTGGGCGACGGGCCGCTGGAACGCATGGTCGCCGACCACACCGTCGCCGCCGCCATCGGCGCGGCGCTGAGCCGGCGGCGCACCGTGTTCGCCGCCGACAGCACCACCCTCTACATCCCCGTCCCCGACGGGCAGGAGGTGGCGGCGTGGGTGCAGACCGAACGCCCCTTGAGCGGCCTGGACCAGGCGCTGGTGGAGGTGTTCGTGTCCAAGATCGCCGTGGGCTTCAGCAACGTCTGTCTGTACGAGCGGCTGAAGGAGGCGAACGAGCGGCTGGAGGCGCGTGTGGCCGAACGCACCCGCGAGTTGGCGGAAGCCAACGCCAGTCTGGAGCGGCTGGCCACCACCGACGCCCTGACCGGGGTGTGGAACCGCCGCCACATCATGGATCTGGCGGTGGCGGAGGTGGCGCGGGCCCGGCGCTATGGCCGACCCCTGTCGGTGCTGCTGCTGGATCTGGACCATTTCAAGCGGGTCAACGACACCTATGGCCATGCCGCGGGGGACCGCACGCTGCGGGCGGTGGTGGCGCGGGCCCGCGGTGCGCTGCGCACCACCGATTGCCTGGGCCGTTGCGGCGGGGAGGAATTCCTGATCCTGCTGCCGGAAACGGCGCCGGAAGAGGCGCGGATGGTGGCGGAACGGGTGCGGACGGCGATTGCCGCCGGGCCGATGGATTTCGACGGCCACAGCTTCGCCCTCAGCGCCAGCATCGGCGTCGCGGCATGGCAGGAGGGGGAGAGTTCCGTCGAACAGGCCTTGCGCCGGGCCGACGCCGCCCTTTATGACGCCAAGAACGCAGGCCGCAACCGCACGGCGGTGGCGGCCTGACGCGGCTGTCGGGGTGTGCTCATGTCGGAAATGGTGAAGGGGCTGCTGCTGTTCCTGTTCCTGTCGGGGGCGGGGTTCGGGCTGGCCCGGCTGGTGGTGTTCCTGGGCGAACGCAGCATCGAACGGCGCTACGGCGTCACCGGGGTGCGGATGCTGATCGCCGAACGCGCCACCCTGGAACAGCGGATGGAGATGCGCCGCGCCGGGCGCGAGGAGGAATTGAGCAGCCTGGACGGCGAGATCCACAGCCTCGTCCGCCGCAAGGAAAAGCTCGACCGCCGCACCGGCGAGGTGGCCCGCTACGGCAAGAGCATCGTCCGTCAGATCGGGGAGGAGGTGAAGGGCTGCCCCTGCTACATCGCCCATGTGGCCAACAAGTACGTCGGCGCGGACAAGGGACCGCACGCCATGATCGATTCCTCCTGGGCCAAGCCGCAGGCGGTGGAGGTGTGGGCGCCGAATGTTCCCGAGGCCCGCCGCGCCATCGAACGCCGCTACCCGCCGACCTTCGGCTATGTGGTTACCCGCATCCAGCCCATGGGGGATGTGTTTGCGGGGGATGGTCCGGTGGGATAATATAGCCGCGGCACCCCGCCGGGCGTGGAGCCACAGGGAATCCCATGGTCCCGCCGGCGCGTGAGGAAGTGCAGAAGTCCCATGCTGGTTGCGTTTTTTGCCTTCCTTGGATTCGCGGTGATGGCGGTGGCCTTCGCCAACGCCATCGGACATCTGAAGCGTGCCGAGCGCACCATCGCCAAACTCCAGGCGCGCAAGGAACATCAGGTGGACCGCATCCGCCGGCTGGGCATGCTCAACCTGCGGCTGGCGCGCGAGATCCGCGATGCCCGCCACCGCCGCGACGTCATGCAGGGGGCGCTGGAGGAAACGGAAAACCGGCTGCACACGGCGCTGGCCCGCAACAACCGCATGTACATCCTGGACGACCGCCGCACGCCCGCCGACTCCGGGTGGGTGGTGCGGGTGGCGAACGGCGATTACGCCGCGCGGGTCAACCCCAACCTGGAACGCTTCGCGCTGGAAAGCTGGCGGCAGGGGCGCCGTTTCCTGGTGTGGGCGCTGGACGAGCACAAGGCCCGGGACAAGGTGACGGCCCGTTACCCCGATCACAAAGGATTCGTGATCGAATCGGTGGAAAAGGGTTATGTTTGAAAGGGCGGCGGGGCCGCCGGTCGCATCCATCCTCTGTTAACCCTTTGCGGCTCAGCATGGGATGGGAAAAGGGAGTGCCCGACGATGGAACAGGCTTTGCTCGACGCGGTGGTGGCGGTGATCCTGGGCGGGGCGATGGCGGGGGCCGTTGTGGCCGCCGCCGCCAAACCCGCTCCCATTCCCGTGCGTGCCCGCCGCCGCCGCAAGTAATCCCCGTCAGCCGCGGTCGAGATCGCGGAAGGCGCGGTTGAGTTCGAAATCCTTGGACGCCACATAGGCTTCCAGCCCGCCCACCCGCGTTTCGAAGCCGCGGATGCGCTGGGACAGCCCGGCGAGCGAGCGGTCGGGCTTCGTGGCGACCGAGCGCCAGAACGCTTCCTCCTCCCGGCTGCGGTAGAGGTTGGCGGGGCGCACCGGCAGGCCGAAGGCCGCCACCACATAGGCGATGATCACGGGGAAGAAGGCGAATATCAGCCCCATCACCAGGCCTGCGCGCACCAGAATGGGCGCCACCCCCAGAAAATCCGCCAGCCCGGCGCACACGCCGGCCACCATCCCGGTGTGCGGGTTGCGGTACAGCCGGTGGGGGTTGGGGGAATCGTACGGCGTCGGGCCGCCCGCGGACGGGTCGCTCATGACGTGTTCCTCTTGCAAAGACGGGCCGGTTCGGACCCCGGTGGTTCAGACCTTGGTGCGCCAGCTGGGCGCCTCGGCGTCCAGAATGCGCTCCAGGGTGTGGATGCGGGTTTCAAGCCGGGTGGTGGTGTCCCACAACTCGGCCAGCAGCCGTTCGTCCTGGGCCGACAGGCCGCGCTGGGACCGCCACTTGGTGACGTAGTGGGCGATGATCCACACCGGCAGGACGATGGTCACCACCAGAGCCGACAGGAGGAAGATGAAGAAGCCCATGGCGTTTCAAGCTCTTGGCTGGGGACGGTTCGTGCGTCCCCTCCCCCCGGCGGGGGGAAGGGGCGGGGGCGGAAGTGGCCTCAGCCACCCTTGCGGGCGGCGACGCGGGCCTTGAGGGCGGCCAGATCCTCGTCGAGTTTGTGGGCGGTTTCCAGCTCGGCGATTTCCTCGGCCAGGGTCTTCTTGCGGCCCACATCATAGACCTCGGCCCGGCCTTCGGCCTCGTCCAGGCTGCGCTCCACCTGCTCGAAGCGGGACAGTGCGTCGTTGATGCGCTGATCGTGCAGCTTCTCGCGCACCTTCACGCGGTTGACCGCGGTCTGCTGCCGCGCGGCGTAGGCCTGCTCGCGGGTCTTGGCGTCGGCCAGCTTGGCCTGCAGGCGGGCGATGTCGTCGTTGGCCTTGGCCAGCGATTCCTCCACCTGCGCCAACTGGGCGGCCAAGGCGTCGGCCTGTTCGGCGGCGCGGGCCTTGGCCAGCAGCGCGCCCTTGGCCAGATCCTCGCGGCCGCGCAGCAGGGCGATTTCGGCCTTGTTCTCCCATTCCTCGGCCTCGCGGCGGAAATCGGCGGCGCGGCGTTCGATCTCCTTCTTTTCGGCGATGATCTTGACGGTGGAGGAGCGCACCTCCACCAGCGTGTCCTCCATCTCCTGGATGATCAGGCGGATCATCTTCTCGGGCTCCTCCGCCCGGTCCAGCAGCGCGTTGATGTTGGACTGGATGATGTCGGTCAGACGGGAAAAGATGCTCATGGCGTGTCCGTTGGGATGATGTGGCAAAAAGGGGGGAGCGTCAGCTCAGGATGGCGCCCACCAGGGCGCCGGCCAGGAAGAACAGCCAGCTTTCCTTGGGCCGTGTCGCCAGATACACCCGGATTCGGGCGCCGGTGGCGGACCAGCCGGGGGCGGTGTGGTGAGCGCGGTAGGTGTGGGTGTTCATGGTCTCCTCCGTTTTGCCGGTGGAATTGCATGGACCGTGCCAGAGCGCAGATTTTCCTCAACCCATTGATTTTCCTTGATCGTGAAGAGGGGTTGAAAGAGCACGTCACCAATGTTAGCGTTTTTGGCGAAATGCGCTTCGCCATATCAGCCACACGAATTCGTAAAAACCACCAATGTCATCGTCCACCCCGCCGCCGCTGCTGGGCCACGCCCCGGCCTTTCTCGCCATGCTCGACCATGTGTCGCGGCTGGCCCCGCTGGAGCGCCCGGCCCTGGTGATCGGGGAGCGCGGGACCGGCAAGGAACTGGTGGCGGCGCGCCTGCACTTCCTGTCGCGGCGGTGGGACCGGCCCTTCGTGTCGGTCAACTGCGCCGCACTGCCCGACACGCTGCTGGATTCGGCGCTGTTCGGGCACGAGGCCGGCGCCTTCACCGGGGCGGTGCGGCGGCAGTTGGGGCGGTTCGAGCAGGCCGACGGCGGCACCCTGTTCCTGGACGAACTGGCCACCGCCAGCCCGATGGTTCAGGAAAAGCTGCTGCGTGCCGTGGAATACGGCGAGATCGAGCGCATCGGCGGGCGCACCCAGAGCGTGGACGTGCGTATCATCGCCGCCACCAACGCCGATCTGCCGGCCCTGGCGGCGGCGGGGCAATTCCGCGCCGATCTGCTGGACCGGCTGGCCTTCGACGTGGTGACGCTGCCGCCCTTGCGCGCCCGGCGGGAGGATATCCTGCTGCTGGCCGAGCATTTCGCCCTGGGCATGGTGCGGGACATGGGCCGTCCGCTGTTCCCCGGTTTCTCCGCGCGGGCGCAGGCGGCGTTGCTGGAACACCCATGGCCGGGCAACGTGCGCGAATTGCGCAACGCGGTCGAACGCTCGGTGGCCGCCGCCCCCGTGGTGGATGAGGCCGGCGATCCGGTGCCGGTGGAGGGCATCCGCATCGACCCCTTCGAGTCGCCCTTCCGCCCCGGCGGGCCGGTCCCACCGCCGCCCCCGCTTCCGCCGCCCTCTCCGCCGCCCTCTCCGCCGGCGGAAGCCGCAGCGGAACCGGCGGGCGGGTACAGCGAACGGGTGGCGGCGTTCGAGGCGGGGCTGCTGCGCGATGCCCTGGCCGCCAACGGTAACAACCAGCGCCGCACCGCCGCCGCCCTGGGGCTCGGCTACCACGCGCTGCGCAACCAGATGCGCAAGCACGGCCTGTTGCCGGGCGGGGGCCGGTAACGGGCTGGTAACCAAAAGCTTGCCATGGTAACGCCACCTTCCCGGCGTAACGCTGGTGCCCCAGCGTGGGCTTGTGCGTGAGAGAGGCTGCCCGTGACGTCCGACCGCCCGTCCGACCTGTTTCCGGGGCCGCGCCCCCACCGGCCCGAGCGGCGCAAGCGTCCCGCGGGCAAGGGATTCGCGCTGCCCTTCCTGGGCGGGGAAAAAACGGCGGCCAAGGGGGCGCCCAAGCCCAAGCCCGAACGCAAGCGCGCGGCACCCCCGCCTGCGGCGTGGGATGACGGCGGCGATTCGCCCCCGCCGCCCGAACCGCCGCCCCGCCCGGCGCCGCGCAAGGAGCGGGCACCGAAGGCCCCCAAACCCGCCAAGCCCCGTCCGGCGCCGCGGCGCAAGCGTGGCCTGCTGGGCATGCTGGTGCGCGGCACGCTGGTGGCCGGCATCTGGGCCGGCATCGGTCTGGGGGCGGTTCTGACCTATTTCGCCTACGATCTGCCCGACATCGGCCAGGTGGCCCAGTACGAGCGGCGCCCGGCGGTGGTGGTGCTGGCCGCCGATGGGACCGAATTCGCCCGTTTCGGCGACCTGCACGGCACGGTGCACAGCGTGTCCGACCTGCCGCCCCACCTCATCAACGCCGTGCTGGCGACCGAGGACCGGCGGTTCTATTACCATTTCGGCGTCGATCCCATCGGGCTGGCCCGTGCCGTCTATGTCAACTGGCGCTCCGGGCGGTCGGTGCAGGGCGGGTCCACCATCACCCAGCAGTTGGCCAAGAACCTGTTCCTGTCGCCCGAGCGCACGCTCAAGCGCAAGATCCAGGAAGCGCTGCTGGCCCTGTGGCTGGAACACCGCTTCACCAAGGACGAGATCCTCGCCGCCTATCTCAACCGCGTCTATCTGGGTGCCGGCACCTTCGGCATGGACGCGGCGGCGCGCACCTATTTCGGCAAGCCGGCCACCCAGGTGGACCTGCGCGAGGCGGCGATCCTGGCCGGGCTGCTGAAGGCGCCGTCGCGCTATTCCCCCACCTCCAACCCCAACGAGGCGGCGGAGCGGGCGCGGGTGGTGCTGGCCGCCATGGAGGATGCCGGCGTCATCACCCCCGATCAGCGGCAGGCGGCGCTGGGCGCCCCCCTGGTCACCCCGCGCAAGGGCATGGGCGACGGGCGCTATTTCGCCGATTGGGTGACCGATCTGGTGCCGGAATTCATCGGTTCCGGCCACGGCGACGTGGTGGTGAAGACCACGATCAATCTGGCCATGCAGCGCGCCGCCGAACAGCGGGTGGCGGAGATCCTGACCGGTCCCGGCCCCGCCGCCAACGTGGGGCAGGCGGCCCTGGTCGCCATGACCCCCGACGGCGCCATCCGCGCGTTGGTGGGCGGGCGCGATTACGACGCCAGCGAATTCAACCGCGCCACCCAGGCGCGGCGCCAGCCTGGATCGTCGTTCAAGCCCTTCGTTTATCTGGCCGCCCTGGAATCGGGCCTGTCCCCCGACAGCCCGGTGGACGATTCCCCCGTGCGCATCGGCACGTGGAGCCCCGGCAACTACGACGGCAAATACCGCGGCACCATCACCATGGCCCAGGCTTTGGCCCATTCGTCCAACACCGCCACCGTGCGGCTGGCCGACCGGGTGGGCACCGACCACATCCGCCGGGTGGCCGGGCGGCTGGGCATCGTGTCGCCCATGACCAAGGATCTGTCGCTGGCGCTCGGCACCAGCGAGGTGTCGCTGCTGGAGCTGACAGGCGCCTATGCCGGCATCGCCAACCGCGGCATCCCGGTGTGGTCCTACGCCATCACCGAGATCACCGACCGCAACGGGCGGATGCTCTACCGCCGCCAGGGCAGCGGCGGCGAACCGGCGGCGGACCCGGCGCTGGTGGCGCAACTGACGCGGATGATGGGGGGGGTGATCGAATCCGGCACCGGCCGGTCGGCCAAGCTGGACCGCCCCGCCGCCGCCAAGACCGGCACCACCCAGGATTATCACGATGCGTGGTTCGTGGGCTTCACCGCCGATCTGGTGGCCGGCGTGTGGATGGGCAACGACAACAACCGCGAAATGAAGAAGATCACCGGCGGCACCCTGCCGGCCAAGCTGTGGCAGGGGTTCATGACCGATGCGCACAAGGGCATGCCCCCCCGTCCGCTGCCGGGGCTGGATGGGCAGCCGCTGCCGGCCTATACGGCGTCGCTGCCGGTGGTGCCGGCCGCTGCCGGAGCGGCGCCCGCCCCGGCGGCACCGCGTGGCGCTGCGCGCGCCGATTCCTCATCGGGCATCGGCGGGCTGATCGACCGCCTGTTCACCGCCCCCGCCCCGCCCCCGGGGGGGCTGCCCGGATTCCGCAACGAGATGCCGGATCATACCCGCTGATGGCTCTGCCCTTCGACCCCAAGCAATGTCCGTCGCAGACCTTCGAAACCGGCCAGCCCCTGTTCCTGGAGGGGGACCGCGCGGCCTTCATCTATCTGGTGCAGTCGGGCCGGGTCGATATCTACCGGGGCAAGGGGGCGCACCGGCGCAAGCTGAACTCCATCGGTCCCGGCGGCGTGTTCGGGGAAATGGCGGTGATCGACGGCGAGCCCCGCATGGCCGACGCCATTGCCGGCGCCCGCACCGTCTGTCTGCTGATCCCCCGCGCCATGCTGGAGGAAAAGCTGCGCACCGCCGATCCCTTCATCCGTGCGTTGCTGCGCATCCTGGTCCGTAACATGCGCTCCATGGCGGCGGAGATGGATTGAGGCCGAGCCGGATATGCCCATACGGGAATATCCTTAGGGACATGCGCGCCATTCTGGCACACCGCTTGCGACTCACAGCCCGGAACAAGGAAAGGTTTTGGGCATGAAGCGCACAAACGCTGAGATTCATCCCTTCCCCGTGGCGCGGGTTTCGCAAAATGCAAATCAGAATGCATATCAGGGTATGAAGCGGCAGCGCAATTTGCAGCCGTCCCGCACCTTGACCCGTGCGTCGGCTCATCTGCAAAGCGCCCTGGAGGCGCTGGACGCCCTGACGCAGCAGGATCAGGACCGTCTGGCCCCGGCCATGGCCGCCGATCTGAACGAGGCTGTGGGGCTGATTTTCGAGGCATTGGAGCGCGTGGCTGCCTCGGGTCTGGTCATGCCGGACGGGGACGACTCCGGGACCATGCCGCAATCCGCGGCCAATCTGCGCTGATTCCCGCAGCGCCGGCTGTCAAGACCCGGTTTTCAAGATCCGGCTTTTAAGACTCTGGCTTTTAAGGCTCTGGCTTTCAAAACAAGGCCGAAGAAACCGTCCGGCCCCCCGCCGTCCGTTCGGGGCGGGGCTGCCGGGTGCGGTTGCCGTCCGGCGGATCAGTCGGTGACGGTCTGCCAGAAGAAGAACACCAGGAACAGGACGAGAAGGGCGATGTCCATGGAAACCTCCGTCATAAGGGGGTGGGCCGAATGAGGGGCATCTATACGACACTTCCCGCCCCCGGGGGAGCGGCAGTTTAACACGGACCGCCTTTTTCCGGGGCCTGCGCGCTCTGCCGCAGCCCGGCGATCCAGGTGCTTTGCACCTTTAGATCGTGGTCCAGATGCACCAGATCGGCGGCCAGGCCGGGGCGGATACGCCCGCGCTCGCCACTCAGTCCCATGAAATCGGCGGGATAGGCCGCGGCCATGCGCAAGGCTTCGTCCAGCGGCACGCCGATGCGCCGCACGGCGTTGCGCACGGCGGTGGCCATGTCCAGCGCCGACCCGGCAAGCCGCCCGTCCGCCGACACGCACCGCCCGTCCTCCACCCGCACAGCCGTGCCGTACAGGGAGAAATCCCCGCCGTCCAGCCCCACCGGGGGCATGGCGTCGGTGACCAGGAACAGCCGCCCCGCCGGCTTGGCCCGCCACGCCAGCCGGGCGGCGGCGTCGTGGACGTGGTGGCCGTCCAGGATGATGCCGCACCAGCTCCCGCGGCTGTCCAGGGCGGCGCCCACCATCCCCGGTTCCCGGTGGTCCAGGGGGGACATGGCGTTGAACAGGTGGGTGAAGCCGGTGATCCCCGCCGCCAGCCCGGCCATGGCCTGATCCCAGGTGGCGGCGCTGTGACCGGCGGCCACCCGCACCCCGGCATCGGCCAGCCGGCGGATGAAGCCCGGCGTCACCCGTTCCGGCGCCAGGGTCACCAGCACCGGCAGCGGCCGCAGGGAGGTGAAGAGATCCGCCTCGTCCCCGTCGGCGGCGGGCGGGGACGAGGGAATGAAGCGGGCGTCGTGCACCCCGCGGCGGGCGGGGGCAATGCACGGCCCTTCGAAATGGATGCCCAGGATGCCCGGCACCCCGGCGGCCCGCGCCGCGGCCACGGCCCCGGCGGCGGCCCGCCGCACGGCGGGGCTGTCGGTGATGACCGTGGGCAGCAGGGCGGTGGTGCCGAACCGCCGGTGCGCCGCCGCGATGATGCGCAGGCCCTCCACCGTCGGCGTGCCGTTGAACAGCACCCCGCCGCCGCCGTTGACCTGAAGGTCGATGAAGCCGGCGCTGAGGATGCCGCCGTTCAGATCCACCCGTTTGCACGATTCCGCCGCCGGGGGCAGGGGCCGGTCCGCCGGCTGCACCGCCAGGATGCGGCCGTCGTCCCCGATCAGGACCACCCCGTCCGGCAGCACCGCCGGAGCGTCCCGGCCGTCGTCCCCGGTGTGAATCGCGGCATTGACCAGAAGCTGCACGATAACAAGATCCTCCCACGGGCGATGGGCGGCAGGGGCCGGACGGCCCGCCGATTCCCCAACCATTTTACCAGGGGAAAACGATAAGAGGGTTGTCGCTGGGGCGGGTTTCTGGCAGAAAAAAGGCCGCTGCGTACAGCGGCCTTGAGTTTAGGGAGGAAACGCCCAAGAAGGGCGAAGCAGCAATCGCTTGCTGCGTTGCACAAAATGGCCGAACAACCGGCCTGCAGCAACACCCAATATCGCTGGCCCCCGCAGAAGCGCCATGTTCCCGATTTTTTGTTGCCTTTTGGCAACAGTTTGGGGTGAAAGCTGCGCTCTTTTGGCGCAGGGCAGGGGGCTTGACCTGTCTTTGCGTTGCTTTTTCCCGGACAGACGCCCCCCGGCTGCCCATGTGTGGGGCCGGACAGGAGAAAGGTGTCTTTGCGATGATCGCTGACCCCGGTGCGGCCAGGCCCGCGGCCCTTGCGGCGTTCGCCGATGTTGCGGCGGCGCTGGGCCCGCGGCCGGCGGTGTTTCTCGACTATGACGGCACGCTGACGCCGATCGTGTCCCGCCCGGAACTGGCGGTCCTGGCCCCGGCCATGCGGGCGGCGGTGCAACGGCTGGCGGCCCTGTGCCCGGTGGCGGTGGTGTCGGGGCGGGATCTGGACGACGTGCGGGCCAGGGTCGGGCTGCCGGGGCTGGTCTATGCCGGATCCCACGGGTTCGACATCGCCGGGCCGGGCCTGCGCCACCGGGTGGGGGAGGAATGGCGCCCCGCCCTGGCGGCGGCGGCGGCGGCGCTGGAACCGGCCCTGGCCGGGGTGGGCGGGGTGCTGGTGGAGAGCAAGGGCTTTGCCATCGCCGTGCACACCCGCCAGGTGGCCCCGGCGGACAAGCCGGCGGTGGCGGCGGCGGTGCGGCGGGCGGCGGCGGACGCCGCCCTGCGCGTGACCGGCGGCAAGGAAATCGCCGAGATCCGCCCCCCGGTTCCGTGGGACAAGGGCCGGGCGGTGCGCCATCTTCTGGAGGTGGGGGGGCTGGACGGGGCGGTTCCGCTGTTCGTGGGGGATGACGACACCGACGAGGACGGGTTCCGCGCGGTGGCCGCCCTGGCCGGGGCCGGGATCCGCGTGGGGGACGCCGGTGCTGCCACCGCCGCCCGGTGGGTGCTGCCCGATCCCGCTGCGGTGGGGGTGTTTCTGGAGCGTCTGGCCGCATGGCTGGAGACCGCCCGGCACCCTTGACCGCCCCGGACCGGCGGGCGTAGCGTTGACCCGCCGCGCATGTTCTGTGCCCCGCGGACGGAGGGTCTTGCCATGGAAATCGGTTCGTCCACCCCGTCGCCGGGTACGCTGTCGTCGGTGGGAAGTGCGGCCGTGTCCGGCCTGCAGCGGGCCGAGGCCCGCGTGGCCGACGGGACGGAGCAACTGGCCGCCGGCAACCTCGACCCCGCGGTGATCCTCGACATCAGCACGGCCCAGACCGGATTTGCCGCCAACGCCGCCGTGCTGAAAAGCACCGACGACATGTCCAAGCGCCTGCTGGATATGCTCGCCTGAGCGTTCCCCCCGTTACGCCAGACGGGCCAGCAGGCCCAGGAACTGTGCCTGCTCGTCGGGGGTGAGGGGGGAGAGGATGCGCGCGTGCGCCTCCACCGCGTTGGGCAGCAGCCGCTGCACCAGCGCCTGCCCCTGGGCGGTCAGGGTGACACAGGTCCGCCGCCGGTCGCGCAGATCGGGGCGGCGTTCCACCAAAGTCCGTTCGGCCAGCCGTACGATCACGCCCTGCGTCGTCGCCGGATCCATGGAGGTGAAGCGGCCAAGCTGATTTTGCGACAGCGATCCCTGTTGCGACAGCGTGACCAGCACCGACCATTGGGTGGCCGTCAGTGCGGAATCGCCGATGGCGTCCTGAAAGACGGCGTTGGCCCGCTGGTGCGCCCGGCGCAAGCGGTGATTGATGTGGTCGGACGGCAAGAGGGGAACGGGACTCGTTCCGGCGGCACCGCTGTGTCCTTTGTCGTTTTGGCTCAGGTCATCCACCGCATCCACCCCCAGCGGGAACACACCGTAGGCACGATGACCAACGGGATATACAAAAGGAAATATGCTGAAAGGGTATGAGGGCATTTTCGTCTTCGCAACCGCTCAAAATGCGGCGTAATGTCGCAGTTTCAGTCAAAAACAAGAATTTATTGAGTTTCTTTGAAAAGTTTCCCTGACAATAACATTGGGACGTAATGATGATGGAAAGACAAGTTTCTTTCTTGTCGTGCCTCTTTCCATCCATAACACTCGCAATTGCCGAAAGCTGTCTGGAGATCGGCGGCGGGCTGGCCGGTGGATACAAATGAACCCGTTCGCACGTGTGTGCATCATGAGGCGGCGCCTGACGGGAGACTCGGACGTTGCATATTCTGGTATTATATCTTTCGCCAGAGGGTTTCACCGAAAGTAGCGGGTTGGTTTTGTTGCCCGCAGGGCACAGGAGTGGCAAAATCCTTTCAGCCCATGGGGGGACAGGTTGAACTGCTTCCCCTGATCGGGTGACATCAGCCCTGTGGCGCCGCGCGCTTGGCGCGCAGGCGGCCACAGCCTTCCGGGGGGATGGCCACGCGTGGGCCGCCGCCGGGGGTTTGACCGATGTTCCGTCCTGTTCCCTTCGCGGTGATCCATGAAGACCAAACTCCTTGCCGTCTCGGCCCTGGCCGCTGCCTGTGTCACCGCCGCCGCTTCGGCGCAGGATCTGGAACGGGGTGAAACCGTTCTGACCCGCCCCCGGCCGGAGGTCGAACAGCTCGGCGTCCGTGCCGGCGGCTTCCGCATCCTGCCGCGGATGGAGGTGGGCGGCACCTACGACAGCAACGTCTTCGCCACCGACAGCGCCACCAAGGACGACTTCATCACCGTCATCCGCCCGGAACTGGATGTGCGGTCGGATTGGAACAACCACGCCCTGAATTTCCGGGCGTCGGGGGATCTGGCCCGCTATTCCCAGTACAAGACCCAGGATTTCAACGACTTCGCCACCAACCTGAACGGGCGGGTCGATGTGCTGCGCGATGTGCAGGTGGGGGCGGAGGCGTTTTTCCGCCGCGAGCACGAGGGGGCGGGCGACGCCGACCTGATCGGCACCTTCACCCGGCCCGTGGTCTATTACGTGACGGGCGGCGAAGCCTATTACGCCCACCGTTTCGGCCGGTTCAGCACGCGGCTGACCGGCAACGGCACCTACTACAACTATGAGAACGGCACCGACGCCACGGGCCGTTCGGTGTCGCAGGACTACCGCGACCGCTGGGACACGCGCGGCGCCCTGCGCCTGGGCTATCAGGTGGCCGAAGGGTACGAGGCGTTCATCCAGGGCGCGCTGGTCAAATCCCATTACAACCACACCCCCGCCGGATCGCCCAGCCGCGATTCGGACGGGTACGAGGTGGTTGGGGGGGCGGCCTTCGACCTGACCGGCCTGCTGACGGGCGAGGTGTTCGCCGGCTACATGGAACGGTCCTACGACACCGCCATCTACAAGGATTTCTCGGGCTTCACGGTCGGGGGCCGGCTGAACTGGTCGGTGACCCAGCTCACCACCGTCACCGGGCAGGCCAGCCGGCAGGTGCGCGACACGCTCGTCTATCAGAACGGGCGCGTGGCCTCCAGCTACACCCGCACGCTGGTGGCGCTGGGCGTGGACCACGAGCTGCTGCGCTCGCTGCTGCTGAACGGGCGGGCGCAGTACCGCACCGACGACTACAACGGCATCAGCCGCACCGACGATGTGTATACGCTGGGTGCCGGGGCCACCTATCAGGTGAACCGCTATCTGTCGGTGACCGGCGGCTATACCTATGAAAAACGGTCGTCGGACGCCATCAACGACTACAAAGACAATCTGGTCTATCTGCGCCTGGGCGCACAGCTCTAATCACCAGCACTTTTCTTTAAGCATAGACGCCCGCCTTTTGGCGGGCGTTTCTGTTATGCCTGTTGCCGGTTCTATTGCCCTATCGGCCCTTCGTCACCGATCCCCTCAACCGGGGGAGGTAATGCGACTCCACTTTTTTACAGCCGGCCCGGACTTGCTAGGCTTGCCCTGTCTTCTTCACCGGGGCCGGGGTGTCCGGCCGTGCCGATCAAGAAAAAGGGTCTGCAGCAATGAACCGTCGCATGATGTTCCGATTGGCCGGGCTGTCCGTTTTGGGGGCCGGTCTGGCTCTGTCCGGGTGCGCCAGCCAGGATGCACCGCCCGAACCCACCGGCCTGTCCCAGATGTCCGATTACCGTCTGGGGTCCGGCGATGCCCTGCGCGTCATCGTGTTCGGAGAAGAGCAACTGTCGGGCGAGTTCCGCGTGGATGGGACCGGCTCCATCGCCATGCCGCTGATCGGCGAGGTGCAGGCCCGCAACCGCACCCCCCGCGAGGTGGAGGCCGACATCGCCCGCCGGCTGGAAAAGGGCTATGTCCGTGAGGCCCGCGTGAATGTGGAGGTGCTGAACCACCGTCCCTTCTTCATCCTGGGCGAGGTGCGCAACCCCGGCCAGTACGCGTACGTCAACGGCATGACCGCCCTGTCGGCGGTGGCCATGGCCGGTGGCTTCACCTACCGCGCCAAGAACGACTATGTGCTGGTGACCCGCGGCAGCGACCCCGGCAAGAACGTCTACAAGGCTCCCATCACCACCCCGGTGATGCCCGACGACGTGGTGCAGATCCCCGAACGCTATTTCTGACCTCAGGCTTCGACCGTCATCACCCGGCGGAAATCGCCCAGGTCGAGAAGCCGCAGGATATGGGGCTGCGGGCGGCGCAAAATCACGCCCTGCCGGTGCTGTGCCCTGGCCTTTTCATGGGCCACCAGCAGCAGCCCCAATCCGGCGCTGTCGATGAAATCGATGCCCGACAGGTCGATGACCACGCGGCCCGCGCCGCTGCCCGCGGCGCTGTCGGCCATCTGCAAAAAGGCGTCGTGATCGCGCATGGTCAGCTTGCCGCTGAGAAACACCTCGGTCGCGGTCACCCCGTTCTGGATGCGGAACTCCATGCCGGCCCCCGGTTGTTGAGGCATCAGGATAGCGCACGGACGCCGGGAAACAACCGTGATGGCGCAACGGTGGCCCCGGCTCTGAGCCATGTCATTGAAATTCTCTTGCGCTCCGTCTAGGGTCCAGCCGCTGCTGGGAGTTATCCACATGACGGACGCCGATTCGCTTGCCCCCACCCCCATCACCGTCGCCGACGGCGACGGCATTGGACCCGAGGTCATGGAGGCCGTCCTGCGTGTGCTGGCCACGGCCGGCGCCCGGCTGGACGTGGACCGCATCACCGTGGGCGAGGCGTCCTACCGTCAGGGCCATGTGGGCGGGCTGGATTCGGCGGCGTGGGAATCCATCCGCCGCACCCGCGTGTTCCTGAAGGGGCCGGTGACCACGCCCCAGGGCCAGGGCTTCAAATCCCTCAACGTCGTGGCGCGCACCACGCTGGGGCTGTACGCCAACGTGCGCCCGTGCGTGTCGTACCACCCCTATGTGCGCACCCGCCACCCGCGCATGGATGTGGTCATCATCCGCGAGAACGAAGAGGATCTGTACGCCGGCATCGAGCACCGCCAGACCGACGACGTGATCCAGTCGGTCAAGCTGATCTCCCAGCCCGGTTCCGAACGCATCATCCGCTATGCCTTCGAATACGCCCGCGCCAACCACCGGCGCAAGGTGACGGCGTTCGTCAAAGACAACATCATGAAGCTGACGGACGGGCTGTTCCTGCGCATCTTCCAGGAGGTCGCGGCGGAATACCCGGAGATCAAGGCCGATCACCTGATCGTGGATATCGGTGCCGCCCGGCTGGCCGACCAGCCGGAACGATTCGACGTCATCGTCACGCTCAACCTCTACGGCGACATCGTGTCGGACATCGCCGCCCAGATCACCGGGTCGGTCGGGCTGGCCGGGTCGGCCAACATCGGCCCCGACTGCGCCATGTTCGAGGCCATCCATGGCTCCGCCCCCATGATCGCGGGGCAGGGGATCGCCAACCCCTCGGGCCTGATGATGGCGGCGGTGATGATGCTGGTCCACATCGGACAGGGCGACGTGGCCGCCCGCGTCCACAACGCGTGGCTGCGCACCATCGAGGATGGGGTCCACACGGTGGACATCTTCTCCCGCGGGCTCAGCCGCTACCGCGTGGGCACCCAGGCGTTCGCCGACTCCGTGATCGAGCGGTTGGGGGAACTGCCGGTCACCCTGCCCAGCGTCGGTTATGCCACCGGCATGCGCCCGGCCTTCGACCGTGCCATCCACCTGTCCCCGCGCGGGCCGGTGCGCAAGGATCTGGTGGGGGTGGACGTGTTCTTTCACTGGTCGGGCGGCAGCCCGGCGGATCTGGCGGCCGCCGTCCTGCCCCTGACCGGGGACGGGCTGGTGCTGTCCAGCATTTCCAACCGCAGCCAGAAGGTCTGGCCCGAGGGGCACGCCGGGGTGTTCTGCACCGACCACTGGCGCTGCCGTTTCCTGGCGCGCGGCGGGCACACCACCCATGGGGAGATCGTGGCCCTGCTGGGCCGCATCGCCGCCGCCGGACTGGATTTCATTCAGACCGAAAATTTGTGCAATTTTGACGGAAAATCCGGCTTCTCGGCGGCGTAGGCGATGTTTTCTTGCGCTTCCGGCGCCGCCGCCCGGGCGGGCTGCGGCGCTACGCCGCACGAGCCTGCGCAGATTTCAAAACCATAACATGGGCTGCGGCATACGCCGGTATCCGCATACCTCAAGCCGTGCGGCGAACAATCCAGACATGGCAAGGGCTTATCCGAAAGAAAGGCGGGAGTCGAAGAATCCGTGACTCCGGCGGCTGTTGTCCCTATGGTCACACCCGGTTCCAAATGCGCCGGGTGTTCCACTTATGCACAGGAATGTTGCGACTGCCCCCTGTTCGTGGTGCCGTGCATCTGGTAGTTTTACCGTATTGCGGCACTAAATGTTGCGATTTATGGAAAACCAGCCCTCTCTCCTGCGGCGGCATTCCGTGGCGTGGGACAAGGCCGGGATCAGGCGCGCGCACAAGCGCCGGAACATGCGGTGCCAGACGAGACAGGGGCAGCGGAGACGGGCATGAGTTGGACGGATGAACGGATTCAGCGTCTGAAAGACCTCTGGGCACAAGGTCTGAGCGCCAGCGAAATCGCGGATGCCTTGGGTGACATCAGCCGCAACGCGGTGATCGGCAAGGCGCACCGCCTTGGCCTGTCGGGCCGCCCTTCGCCCATCAAGAAAAAGCCCACCAAGGGGGCGACCATCCTCAGCCTGACCGAGCGCATGTGCAAATGGCCGGTCGGCGATCCCAAGCACCAGGATTTCCATTTCTGCGGCAAGCAGGCCCTGGCCGGCCTGCCCTATTGCGCGGAGCACGCGGCCATTGCGTACCAGCCGAGCAATTCCAAGAAGCGCGACGACGACCGCAGCGTCGGCGTGGCGTAAGGGTTCGGCCCTCCCGGCCGGTGTGGGGAGGGGAGGGGGCCGGCGGCGTCCGCGTCCCCTTTCGTGCCGGCTTCCGGTGGTGCTGGCGGTGCGGTATAGGTGGGGTATCCGGCGGATACGCCGCCGCTGACCGGAAAGCCTCGTCCGCATGATCCCTCGTCAGCTTTTCACCGATCCCCGCCTGCCCGCCCTGTTGCTGGGGGCGGCCAGCGCCGGGGTTCTTGCCGCAGCACTGATCTTTCAGTTCGGCTTCGGCTATCAGCCCTGCATCCTGTGCATCTGGCAGCGCTGGCCCTATGTGGCCGTGCTGATCTTCGCCATCGTCACCGTGCTGTTCCGCCGCTGGCAAGGGGTGGGCGATGCGCTGCTGGTGGCCAGCGGCCTTGCCCTGCTGGCCGGGGCCGGCATCGCCGTCTACCACGTGGGTGTGGAGCAGCACCTGTGGGCCGGCACGGCCAGTTGCGGCAGCACCGCCCCCATCGGCACCTTGTCGGTGGAGGAGTTGCGCGCCCGCCTGATGGCCACCCCCATCACCCGCTGCGACGAGGTGCAATGGTCGCTGTTCGGTGTGTCCATGGCGGGGTACAACGTCGTCATCTCCCTGGCGCTGGCGGCCTATGCCCTGGCTTCGGCCCGCGCCGTCTATACCCGGAGCGCGTCATGACCCAATCCGCCCCCCGCAAGCGTGGCCGGCTACCCGGCGACCCGCTGCCCGACGACCGTCTGGCCCGCATCTGCCGCGTGGACCATGCCGGCGAATACGGCGCCAAGCGCATCTATGAGGGGCAGATCGCGGTCATGGGCCGCGGCCGCCACGCCCAGACCCTGCGCCACATGGCGGATCAGGAGCTGGAGCACCTGCAGTATTTCGAAAAGCAGCTTGTGGAGCGGCAGGTCCGTCCGACGCTGCTCCAGCCCCTCTGGCACGTGGCGGGCTTTGCGCTGGGCGCCGGCACGGCGCTGATGGGCGAGCGCGCGGCCATGGCCTGCACCGTGGCGGTGGAGGAGGTGATCGACGGCCACTACGCCGGCCAGCTCGCCCAGCTCGGGCCGGACGAGCAGGATCTCAAGGACAGCATCACCAAATTCCAGGCGGAAGAGGTGCAGCACCGCGACATCGGGCTGGCCAACGGGGCGGAGCAGGCGGTGGCCTATCCCCTGCTGTCGGCGGCGATCCGCGCGGGAACCAAGGCCGTGATCTGGGTCGCCGAACGGGTCTGATTTTTTCTGAAAAAAAGGCGTTGACAGACAGGCGCCGGATCTTTAGAAACCGCTCCACCACGGCGGCGGTCGAAACGGTAGCGAAACGAAGCGGACCGGATCGAAAGCCAAAACGGTAAGAAGAGATGGGCGCATAGCTCAGCGGGAGAGCACACCCTTCACACGGGTGGGGTCGTAGGTTCAATCCCTACTGCGCCCACCATCTCTTCTCTCAAGTGACGTGGTCTTTGGTTCAAGCGCTCCTCCTTCCAGGCGGGGCGCTTTTGCTTTTGGGGTTTCAATGCCCGCGGTTCCGTGTTTGGCTGCGTTCTTCCATAGTCGTTCAGGGGCGAACGGATAGGGCAGGATCGGATGGTGGCGGAGAGGTCGATGGCGGCGGTCCCGGAGCTTCGGTTCGATGCCCTGTGCCGCACCGCGCGCGTCCTGTTCGCCGTTCCCGCCGTCACCGTCCACCGGACCGATGGGGGCGGGCGGTGGGCCAGCCTGGACGATGGCGCGTGGGCGGCGGTCACGGCCCCCGGCGTCTGGCCCGACGATCCCGTGGTGACCGAGGATGGGGTGGGGCACCCGCCGGTCCGCTTCTTCGCCTGCGTTCCCTTCGGGCGCTGCGGCACCGGGCGGCTGTGCCTGTACGATATCCGGCCCCGCCGCCTCGATGCCCACGGCCGGGCCGCCCTGGACGATCTGGCAGCCCTGGCGGGGCAGTCCCTGGACCTGTTCCGTGACGCCTGCGCCGCTGCGGGGCGGGAGGCGGATTTCCGCCTGCTGGCCGAGACCTCCACCGACACCATCGTCCGAGGCGATCTGGACGGCGTGCGGCTCTACATCTCCCCTTCGGTGCGCACGCTGCTGGGTTATGAGCCGGAGGAGCTGATCGGGCGCCGGGCGGCGGAGCTGGTCCACCCCGACGACGCCCCGCCCTTCAGCGCCATGATGCGGCGGGTGCGGGCCGGCGACCTGGACATCGGCGTCACCGAGATGCGCCAGCGGCACAAGGACGGTTCGTGGGTGTGGATGGAGGCGTCGGTGCGCCTGACCCACGATCCCTTGTCGGGCGAGGCAAACGGCTATGTCGCCTCCGTCCGCGGGGTGGCGGAGCGCAAGCGGACCGAAGCGCGGCTGGAGCATCTGGCCTCCCACGATCCCCTGACCGGGCTGCCCAACCGCGCCCTGCTGGCCCGGCGCCTGGAAGAAGCCATTGCCGGTGCTCGGGACGGGCGGCAGCCCTTTGCGCTGCTGTGCATGGACCTGGACCGCTTCAAGCCGGTGAACGACACCCACGGCCATCAGGCGGGCGATGCCGTGCTGCGGGAGGTGGCCGCCCGCCTGCGCGCCGTCACCCGGCCCAGCGACACCGTGGCCCGCCTGGGCGGCGACGAATTCGCCGTGATCCACCCCATCAAGGCCAGCCCGGCGGAGGCCGCCGCCGTGGCCGAACGGCTGATCCAGGCGGTGGCCCAGCCGTTCCGGGTGGGGGACGCGCCGGTGTCCATCGGACTCAGCATCGGCATCGTCTGCGCGCCCGTGGGCGGGCTGGACCCCGGCGCGCTGCTGTCGGCGGCGGACCGGGCGCTCTATGACGCCAAGACCGTGGGGCGGAGCACCTATCGTTTCGCCGGATCAAGACAACCTTAACCATGGCCGGCGATGCTGGGGGCAGGTCAATGGTGGGGGTGGGAATGGCGAAGCTTTTTTCGATGGCCCTTGCGGCCCTGGTTCTGGCCGGGTGCGGCACGGTCAGTTCCGTGGCCGGTCTGGCCACCTCGGCTGCCGGCACGGCGGTGTCGGTCACCGCGGATGCGGTGGAGACGGTGATACCGTAGCGCCAGGGGCTTTGCCCCCGGCACCTCCACTCAAGAGCCGGCGGCCCTTGGAACCCGTCTGAGGAGGGTGTCAGGCTGGTACGGGGGTGGTTTTGGGGGTGGATACGCGGGTTTTGGAATAGCCGGACGTCGCCTCGCGGACCACGCGGACGACGGCATCGGAGGCGTGAGCCGTCAATTCGGGCGACAGCGGCTTAAGCTCGACGCCATTGGGGCCGATCACCAGAACCCCGCAAGGGATCACCCCGCCGCCCCCGCCGCCGCCCGCCGGTTCGCCCAGAATCGAGCCGCCGCCGACACCGATGCCGAAGGTGGTGATCAGCAGCGGCACGATGGTGTATTGGCCGACGGTGATCGGTGTGCCCACCGCCCCTTTCTCCAAGATCTTTTCGAACTCGGAGGCGATGGTGACCATCAGGGTGTCCGCCGGATCGGGGATGAAGGGATTGAGGATGTTCATCGGAATACTCCTTGCCGCACCGCAACAGCGTAGCGGAAGGCGAGTGCCCTGTGAACCCCTCAACCTTTTTGATCGGGGGTGCAGGGGCTCCCGCCCCTGCCGGGGAGCGCCGAGGGGGAGCCCCCCTCGGCATTCACACCCTCAGTCCGCCGCCAGCCGGTCCAGTTCCTCGTACACCGCGCACAGGCTGTCCCAATCCACCTCGTTGGGGTGGGACACCACGTGGTCGGCGTCGAAGCTCAGGCCCTCGTGCTGGGGCCAGGCCACGGCCAGCATGCCGGCGGCACGGGCCGCGCGCACCCCGGTGGGGCTGTCCTCGATCACCGCGCAGGCCGCCGGGTCGATGCCCATGCGGCGGGCGGCCAGCAGGTACGGCTCTGGGTCGGGCTTGCCGTTGAGCACGTCGTCGCGGCAGACGGCGAATTCGAAATGGCGGATGCCCATGGCGGTCAGGTTGACGGTGACCACCCGGCGCCCGCCGTTGGACACGCACGCCTGACGCAGCCCGCGGGTGGCGAATTCCTCCACCAGGGCAAAGGCGCCGGCCCGCGGCATCACCTCGTCCAGACGCGCTTCGTAACGGTCGGTGATGGCGTTGGCCCAGGTGTGGTAATCCATGGGCAGCGTCTGGCGCGCCGCAATCCGGGCGTAGAATTCCGGGAAGGCGATGCCCAGGCTGGCGGCGTATTCCGCCTCCGTCAGCGGATAGCCGCAGTCGTGGCACACGGCGATGGTGGCGCGCTGGTGCCAGACCTCGCTGTCCAGCAGCGTGCCGTCGATGTCCCACAGCACGGCCTGCAGCGGGGGGCGGGGAAGGGGAGCGGCCATCACCGCACCACCAGATCGTCGCGGTGGATCATCTCGTTCCGGCCACGGTAGCCCAGGATCGCTTCGATCTCGTGGCTCTTGCGGCGCAGGATCCGGCGGGCCTCCCCGGCGCCATAGGCGCTGATGCCGCGGGCCAGCTCGCGGCCCTCCTCGTCGCGCACGATCACGGTGTCGCCGCGGTCGAAGCTGCCGTCCACCGCCACCACGCCGGCGGGCAGCAGGCTGGCGCCCTGCTTCAGCGCCACCGCCGCCCCGTTGTCCACGGTCAGCACCCCTTCGGCCTTCAGGTGCCCGGCGATCCACGCCTTGCGCGCGCTGCTGGGTTCGGAGGCGGGCAGGAACCACGTGCACAGCGCCCCGCCGTCGGCGGTTGCGGTTTCCAGCGCCCCCAGCGGGTTCAGCCGGTTGCCGCGGGCGATCACCATGCGGCAGCCGCCGGACATGGCGATGCGGGCGGCGGCGATCTTGGTCACCATGCCGCCGGAACTGTAACCGGGCGGCGGTTCGCCGGCCATGCCCTCGATTTCGGGTGTCAGCTCGCGCACCACGGGGATGTGGGCGGCGCCGGGGTCTTTGCGCGGGTCGGCGGTATAAAGGCCGTCGATGTCCGACAGCAGCACCAGCGTGTCGGCGGAAATCATCTGCGCCACCCGCGCCGCCAGCCGGTCGTTGTCGCCGAAGCGGATTTCCGCCGTCGCCACCGTGTCGTTCTCATTGATGACCGGGATGGCGCCCAGCTTCAGCAGGGTGTCGATGGTGGCGCGGCCGTTCAGGTGGCGGCGCCGCTCCTCGGTGTCTTCCAGGGTCAGCAGCACCTGGGCCACGGTGATGCCGTGGCGGGCCAGGGTTTCCTGATAGGCGTGCGCCAGCCGGATCTGGCCGGTGGCGGCGGCGGCCTGCTTTTCTTCCAGCCGCAGGGGGCGGCCCACCAGCCCCAGATGCTCGCGCCCGGCGGCGACGGCGCCGGAGGTGACGATCACCACCTCCGTCCCCCGCGCCCGCGCGGCGGCCACGTCGTCGGCCAGCGCATCCAGCCAGGCCCGGCGGATCTGGCCGCTGGTGCTGTCCACCAGCAGGGCCGAGCCGATCTTGACCACCAGCCGCCGGGCGTCCTTCAGAGTCGGAAGGGCCGGGGCCGGCAGGACGGTTTCGGGGGAAACCGGGGTGGAGGCGGCCTCAGTGGGGGCGCCGCTGCTCATCGTCATCATCACCTTCGTCATCGTCCGAGCCGTCGTCCTCGGATTCGCCGTCGAAGTCCTCCTCTTCGAAGTCCTCGTCGTCAAGGTCTTCGTCATCAAGGTCTTCGTCGTCCGGATCCTCCTCCTCCAGCGCCTCGCCGTCGAGGCTGCCGTCGTCGGAGTCTTCGTCCTCCCCATGGCCGTTCACATGGGCGAGGTCGGCGGGGGCGGAATCATCCCGGTCCAGATCGTCCTCGTCGAGATCCTCGTCCTCGTCCCACTCCTCGTCCAGATCCTCGCCGGTGAAGACGGCCCGTTCGTCGGGGTCCATATAGGCCAGCTTGGACTTGAACGCCGGGCGCTCGGGGGCGAGCGTCTTGGTGGCCGGCACCGCCAGCACGCCGGGGCCTTCGTTCTTGGCCTCGCGGATCACGGTCAGCAGACGGTACAGCACCGCCTGCACGCCCATGCCGGCGGCACCGGACAGAACCATCACCTCCGCACCCGAGGCTTCTTCCAGCGCCGCCTTCTTCTCGGCGATTTCCTCGTCCAGCAGGGCGTCGCACTTGTTCAGCCCGACCACCTCCAGCTTGGCGGCCAGATGCCCGCCATAGGCGGCCAGCTCGTTGCGGATGATGCGGTAGGCATCCACCACATCCTCCTGCGTGCCGTCGATCAGGTGCAGCAGCACGCGGGTGCGCTCCACATGGCCCAGGAAGCGGTCGCCCAGCCCGTGGCCCTCGTGCGCGCCTTCGATCAGGCCGGGGATGTCGGCCAGCACGAACTCCTCGTCGCCCGCGCGCACCACGCCCAGGTTGGGCGCCAGCGTGGTGAAGGGGTAATCGGCGATCTTGGGCTTGGCCGCGGTGGTGGCGGCCAGGAAGGTGGACTTGCCGGCGTTGGGCAGCCCCACCAGACCGGCGTCGGCGATCAGCTTCAGCCGCAGCCACACCCAGCGTTCCTCGCCCGGCCAGCCGGGGTGGAACTTGCGCGGGGCGCGGTTGGTGGGGGTCTTGTAATGGGCGTTGCCGAACCCGCCGTCGCCGCCCTTCATCAGAACGACGCGCTGGCCCGGTTCGGTCATGTCGGCCAGGATGGTTTCCTGATCCTCGTCCAGCACCTGGGTGCCCACCGGCACGCGCAGGATCATATCCTCGCCGCGGGCACCGTTGCGGTCGCGCCCCATGCCGTGATGGCCGCGCTGCGCCTTGAAATGGTGCTGGTAGCGGTAATCGATGAGGGTGTTGAGGCCGCTTTCCGCCACGATCACCACATCGCCGCCACGGCCGCCGTTGCCGCCGTCGGGGCCGCCGAATTCGATGAACTTTTCCCGGCGGAAACTGCACGCACCGGGACCGCCGTCACCGCTCTTGACGAAGACCTTGGCCTGATCGAGGAACTTCATGGCCGCACCAAACCGAAAGAGAGAGAAGAGAGAGGGGCTCTGGAAACGCAAATCGGGGGATCGGTCACCCGATCCCCCCGATTCGAACCTGACTGTTCCAGGCACGGCGAACCGTGCCCGGTCACGTCACCAAACGCCCGGAGGCCGCTGCCGTTACTCGGCGGCGACGGCCGGAGCGGTGATGGTGACGAAGGTCTTGCCGGCGCTGCTGTGCTTGAAGGTCACCTGACCATCGATCAGCGCGAACAGGGTGTGGTCGCGGCCGATCCCGACGTTGGCGCCGGGATGGAACTTGGTGCCGCGCTGGCGCACGATGATGTTGCCGGCGATGACGTTCTCACCACCGAAACGCTTCACGCCCAGACGGCGGCCGGCGCTGTCGCGGCCGTTCCGCGAGGAACCGCCTGCCTTTTTATGTGCCATTCTTCGCTACTCCAACTGCAAGGCGGCGGGCCGGTCAGGCCGCGCCGTTGATCCCGGTAATCCGCAGCACCGTCACGTGCTGGCGGTGGCCGTTCTTGCGGCGGTAGTTCTGACGGCGCCGCTTCTTGAAGATGATGACCTTGGGGTTGCGGTCCTGGGCGATCACCTCGGCCACGACCGACGCACCGGCCACCGTGGGGGTGCCGATGGTGGTGGTGCCTTCGTCGCTGACGAGCAGGACATCGTCGAGGGTGATCGACGCGCCGGCTTCGGCTTCCAGCTTCTCAACCCGAATAACGTCGCCGTTGGCGACCTTGTACTGCTTGCCGCCGGTGCGGATCACTGCAAACATCGTCGTCACTGCCTGTTTCATACCAAACGGCGGGTAGCCCGCCCACCGTTTCAAAGGTGCCGGCCCGCTTGTGAGAGCGGGGATTTATACGCATCACCCTGTTCGAGTCAACAGGGGAGTCAAGGAACGGTCAAGAAAGCCTCTGCCGGCCGCCTTACGGTGGCGTTCGTGTCACTGGTCGCCCTGATTGTGGGCAATCTCAACAATCATGCACAAAAATAAGGCATAATTTTTGCAAAGATCTTCCGTTCATGTGCCGGCACACCATGCCGCCAGGGTGGAAAAGACAGGCGGCGGGGCCGTGGGGCGACTCAGCAGGCGCCTGCGGAACCGGCATGACGCACAAGAAATGGGCATATGGGCGGCGCCAAGGGCAAAACCGTCCAGGATCAAGGAAACGGCATTATGGATTTCGGAGTGTTGGGCCGCCGTGCCGGGGGGCTGGCGGCGGGTGTCGCGGGGGTTTTCGGGGCGTCGGCCCCGGCGTGGGCGGCGGATGCGGGGGTGACGGCGGGCAACACCGCCTGGATTCTCATCGCCTCGGCGCTGGTGCTGTTCATGACGCTGCCGGGGCTGGCGCTTTTTTATGCAGGGCTGGTGCGGGCGCGCAATGTGCTGTCGGTGCTGATGAACTGCTTCGCCATCTGCTGCGTGGTGTCGCTGATCTGGGTGTCGTTCGGCTACAGCGTGGCGTTCGACGCCGGGGGGCCGTGGCTGGGCACGCTGCACAAGGCGTTCCTGGCCGGCATGGACCCGGTGATGGAATCGAACGGGCTGCCGGAAATGGTCTTCGCCCTGTTCCAGATGACCTTCGCCATCATCACGCCGGCGCTGATGATCGGGGCCTTCCCCGAACGGGTTCCCTTCGCCTTCGTCGTGGTGTTCAGCGCGCTGTGGACGGTGATCGTCTATCTGCCGGCGGCCCATTGGCTGTGGGGCGGGGGCTGGATGGCCGGCATGGGGGCGCTGGATTTTGCCGGCGGCATCGTGGTCCACACCACCGCGGGCGTGTCGGCGCTGGTGGCGGCGGTGATGGTGGGCCGGCGCCGCGGCTTCCCGCACGAGCTGATTCCGCCGCACAGCCCGGCGATGACCATGGCCGGGGCCGGCATTTTGTGGGTGGGCTGGTTCGGCTTCAACGGCGGCAGCGCGCTGGCGGCGGACGCCGGTGCCGCCTCGGCCATCCTGGCCACCCACGCGGCGGCCAGTGCCGGGGCGCTGACCTGGACCGCCATCGAATGGCTGAAGGTGGGCAAGCCGACCTCCATCGGGCTGGTCACCGGGTGCATCGCCGGTCTGGCGACGGTCACCCCGGCGGCGGGCTATGTGGGGCCGGGCGGCGGCATGGCGCTGGGCGTGGCCGGGGCGGCGGTGTGCTTCTACGCCGTCCTGCTGGTGAAGTTCCGCTGGCGCATCGACGATTCGCTGGACGTGTTCGCGGTCCACGGCGTGGGCGGCATGGTGGGCTCGGTGCTGCTGTCGGTCTTTGCCCTGACCGAGATGGGCGGGCGCGGGCTGGCGCCGGGCATGGGCCTGTGGGACCAACTGGGCGTGCAGGTGATGGCGGTGGCGGTCACCGCCCTGTGGTCGGGCGTGGCCACCTGGGGCCTGGTCCGCGGCCTGGGCGCCGTTCTGGACCGCCGCGTCAGCCCCGACGTGGAGTTCGAGGGACTGGACCTGCCCAGCCACGGCGAGCGCGCCTACGAGATCGGCTGAGCGGAAACGGGGCCGGTGAAAAATTTATCGGGAGCCTCACTTTTCTGCTTGCAGGGGGTGGGGCTTTTGATTAGGTTCCGCGCCACTTCGAACCGCACGGCATCTTAAGGATGGGTGGCAGAGCGGTTGAATGCACCGCACTCGAAATGCGGCATACCCGCAAGGGTATCGGGAGTTCGAATCTCCCCCCATCCGCCATTGCCTTCGGGCGATCACAGAATCAAGCGCTGAGCTCCAGTCCGGCATGTCCTCCGAGAGAGGGTCTGCCTCTGGAGCTTTTTGCTTTTGTCCTGGCTGGCAAATCATTGCATTCATATGGATGCGTTCCTGGGCGTCGTGTAGACCGGGCCGGAAACCGCCGGGGTTCACGCCATGTCCGCCGACCTCAAGCCGCTTCTCCTTGAGCTTCTGTCCAAGACCGATACGCTTTTGAACGATGTCGCCGCTCTCAAGGACGGACAAAGCCGTCTTGAGGAGGACATGCGTCAGGCCAAGGAGATGCTCGGCGTTGCTTGTGTGAAGGAACTCAGCCGTCTGGATGGACGGCTCGACCAGCTTTCGCTGGGTGTGTCTCTGCTGCGCAGGGCCGCGGCGGAATAGCGGGCGTTCACAGCAGCCGGCCCAGCACCACCGCGTCCGCAACGCACCCGTCCAGCATCACCGCCGACCGGCACAGCACCTCTTCCGCAAAGCCCGCGGTGGCGGCGAACCGGCGGGCGTGCGGGTCGTGGGCCAGGATGCGGGCGGTCAGGCGCTCCAGGCCGTTGTCCCGCGCCCAATCCTCTGCCGCGGCCAGCAGCCGGCGGCCCAGCCCATGGCCCCCTGCGTCCCGCCGCACATTCAGCCGCAGCCCGGCGTCGTGCCGTTCGCGGGCCAGCGTGTTGCGGGTGAGGATGGCCGTGCCCAGAACCATGCCCCCGGCCTCGGCGTGAAAGATCCCGTCCCCGGCGGGGCGGATGATGGCCTGCCGGGCCGCTGCCAGCGGGCCGGGCCGGGGCGGCGGGGATAGGGGCGGGCAGCGGGGGCCGGCGGTGTCCAGCAGCAGCGCCAGCACATGCTCGTCCTGCCAGGCGCCGTTCACCCGCGCCGAGCGGCGCAGCGTGCCCTCGTCCTCATAGCCCAGACGGCGGTAAAGGGCGGCGGCGGCCCGGTTGTCCGCCACCACGGTCAGGTCCAGCCGCCGCACCCCGGCCCCTTCCGCCCAGCGGCGGGCGGTGGTCAGCAGCGCCGTGCCGATGCCGCGGCCCCGCCGGTCCGCCGCCACGCCCAGGGCGACGGTGACGCTGCCGCGGGTGACCGGCTGTTGCCCCCCGGTGGCGCCCAGCCAGCCGATGAGCGTGCCGCCCTCCACCGCCACCAGCACGCACCCGTTGGGCCGGGCCTGGAAGCGGGCCAGCGACGCCGCCGGATCGGGGCCATCGCACCACGCCGGCCATTCCCCCGGTTCCCGCGGCAGATAGGGGGTGGAGGCGTCCACCGCCGCCACCAGGGCGCGCAGGGCCGCCACCTCCGCCGCACGGGCGGGGCGGACGCAAGACCGTTGCCGGAGTGGGAGGGCGCCGTTATCGTCCATGCCCTCGATCCTAACCGTTTTGCCGATCCGGTGCCCCCATGCCGACCTCCGCCGCTCCCCCCTCCGCACCCGCCGTCACCGTCCGTTCCGCCGTGGAGCAGGACGCCGATGTGATTCTGGGCTTCGTCCGCGATCTGGCGGAATTCGAAAAGGAACTGCACTCGGTCAAGGCGACCGCGGAGGATTTCCGCCGCGACGGCTGGGGGCCGGACCCGGTGTTCCAGGCCCTGATCGCCGAGGTCGATGGGGAGCCGGCGGGCTTCGCCCTGACCTTCCGCACCTATTCCACCTGGGAAGGGCGCCACGGAATCTTCGTCGAGGATCTCTATGTCAAGCCGGAGGCGCGGCGCTATGGCGTGGGCCGGGCGCTGCTGACCGAAATCGCCCGCCGCGCCGTGGCCGCGGGCTGCCGCCGGGTGGACCTGAACGTCCTGAACTGGAATCCGGCGCGCGATTTCTACAGCCGCATCGGCCTGACCCACATGGAAGAGTGGCTGCCCTACCGTCTGACCGGCGCGGCGCTGGCCGATCTCGCCGCCCAAGGGGCGTGACGGGGCGCCGCACAACAGCCCTTTCCCGTTGATTTCCAGTCGCATCCGGCGAACACTCCGTCAGGTTGCGGGCATGGAGGCGGCGATGGACGGGGGTGCGAACGGGACGGTGGTGACGGACATCGCGGCGCTGCCGCCCGCGCGGGTGGCCGCCTGTCTGGCGCCCGAATCGCCGCAGACCATCGCGGCCCTGCTGCTGGTGCTGCCGCGTCCGTGCGCGGCGGCGGTGCTGGCGGCCCTGCCGGCGGAGCGCCGGCCCCCGGTGGTCCAGGCCATGGCCGCCACCCGCCCCCTTCCGGCCCCGGTGTGGGACGCGGTGGCCGCCGTCCTGCGCGACACGCTTCTGGCGCCGGGGGCCGCCGTCGCCGCCGACCGCCGGGCCGAGGTGATGTCCATCGTCGAATCCCTGCCGGACGCCCTGCGGGACGAGGCGGCGGCGGCCCTTGAGGCTCCCTTGCCGCCCCGCCCGTCCCCCCCGGCGGGCGAGCCGCCCGGCTGGACCGTGCCGGCCATGGCGCCGGGGCTGCTGACCATGATCAACAGCACCCGCGTCAGCACCGAACGGCTGCCGATGATGGAGGTGGCGCTCGACCGGTTCGTGCGCATGCTGTCCACCTCCATCCGCAACGCCCTGGGCTGCCCGGTGCAGGTGGGGCTGACCCGCATCGGCTCCCAGCGTTTCGGCGACTGGCTGAACGGGCTGGAGCCGGGGGGCCGGCTTCTGGTCCCGTTCCGCGCCCAGCCGTGGGACCATTACGGGCTGCTGGTGCTGGACCGGCCGGCGCAGGAAACCCTGGGCCATGCCCTGATGGGGGGGGTGGCCGCGACGGCCGGGTTGCGGGTGGCGGGGCGGCCCTTCACCGCCATCGACCGGGCGCTGGCCGCCCTGGTGGCGTCCCTGGCGCTGGGGGATCTGGCCGCCGCCTTCGACCCCATCGCCCCGGTGACCTTCACCCCCGACCGGATCGAGGACGACCCGCGGTTCGCCGCCATCGAGCGGCCCTGCAACGGCGTCTTCGTCATCGACCTGCTGGTGTCGGTGGAGGGGGTGGCCGGCACCATCGGCCTGATCCTGCCATGGGCGCTGCTGGAGCCGGTGCGCGACCTGCTGCGCCAGCCGTTCATGGGCGAACGCTTCGGCCACGATCCCCTGTGGGCCGCCCATCTGCGCGGCGCGCTCGCCGGCACCCGCGTGCCGGTGCAGGCGGTCGCGGGCACGGCGCCGGTGGATCTGGGGGCGATGCTGCGCTGGGCTCCCGGCATGCTGCTGGTGCTGGAATCCGAGCCGGGGCGGGTCGTGCTGGAAACCGGCGGCAAACCGCTGGCCGAAGGGCGGCTGGGCATCCGCAACGGTTTTTGGGCGCTGTCGGTGGACAGGAGCGCGGAGGGGCACCCGCCGGGGGATGAGGCTCCGCACCACGTCCTGACCCTGCCGCGGTGGGAGGAGGACCCGGCCCATGCCGCCGCCGCCGTGCCGCCGGATCCCGACCCGCTGGAACAGGTGCCGGTGACGGTCAGCGTGCTGATCGGCGAGGCGGAAATGGCCATGGCCGCCCTGATGGCGCTGGCCCACGGCACGGTGGTCACGCTGAACCGGCGGGTGGGGGAGCCGGTGACGGTGCTGGCCGGCGGCACCCCCGTGGCGCGCGGCGAGATGGTCCGCGCCGCCGACGGGCGGTGGGCGGTGTCCCTGACCCATGTGGGGTAGCAGGCGACACCGTTGCCGGACGTGCCTGGAGGACTCCAGGATTTTGGTTTTCCGTGTGGGTCACGCTTCAAACGATTCCGTTTGAACCGATCACACCCGAACAGGCGCGCCGCGGGCGCGGGTCACACGTTCGAGCGGGCCGCCGACTGTTCCAGCGAGCGAATGTGGGACAGGCCGGGCAGGATTTCCGACTTGATGAATTCCATCCGGCGGTTGGGACCGCCACCGCCGCGGGCGAAGCGGGTCTTCCACAGCGCCATCTTCACCGCCAGACCGCACAGCACGCCGCCGATGGTGGTGTGGTGCGACTGGATCAGGTCGCGGATGGAGTGGAAGGTTTCGGCGTTGATGTCGCGCCAGAAATCCTTCGACCTGTTATCGAAGCTTTCGAATCGGCCGGTGATGGAGGTGGTGATGTCGGTCAGGTCGCGGGTGATTTCCGCCAGCATCTTCACCTGACGCGGATCGCGCTTGACCTCGCTGGACGATTTGACCTCTTCCATCCAGGTGATGAAGCGTTCGACCTCCGGCACGATTTCGTCCAGGCACTTCTTGAAATAGGCCAGGGACAGGAAGATGTCGCCGTACTCTTCCAGGAAGGTGGGGATGCCCATCAGCTCGATGTCCAGCCGGTCGGCCATCATGCGCAGGTTGCGCAGCGCCTCGTCCCGGTTGGGGTTGGCGAACATGCCGATCAGGTCGTCCACGCTGTTGATCTGCAACTGTTCAGTGCCATAAACATATTCGATCAACGGGCGCGTGAAGACTGTCATGTATTGCGTCAGTTCGGCCTTTTTCTTGTCCGACAGCGTCAACGCCTCATGGTCATTGACGTTGATTTTCAGGCGGCGCAGTTCGATGCGCGAGGTGTAGACGTCGAACGACGCGGCCTGGGCGATCTTGTCGATCTTCTTCAGGTCGCGCTCCACCTCGTCCTTGTAGGATTCGAAATAGACCGAGATATCGCGGGGATAGACCTGCCCGCTGCCGGCGCTGGCGTCGTTGAACATCTCGACCACGGTTTGCAGACGCACGTTCTTGATCAGGCGCGCGTGCTGCAAACCCGGCGTTTCCAACGGGATGGCCGACAGGGGCATGATGTGGAGGGCGTCGCGCGCTTCGTCATCCCACGCACGGCGGCGTGCCGCAGGCACGTCCGCCGATCCTTGCGTTTCTGCGCTGGCCACTCCCACGGATGTGCCCCTTTCTGCTTGATTTACGGGGTAACCCTAACGTCTTCAGGTGCTTTTGCGAACAGTTTTGTCATCGGCGGCCATATTTAGTCTTTGAATAATTAGGTTCCGCGACCGTCGCCATCCAGGTCGATGGTGTGGGGGCCGGCGGCGCCGGTGCCGGATGCGGGCTGTTCGATCTTGATGGTGCGGATCTTGGGCTCGGGCAGGGGGCGCTTCAGGTCGATGTTCAACAAACCGTTGTCGAGGGAGGCGCCGACCACCTCCATCCCTTCGGCCAGCACGAAGCTGCGCTGGAACTGGCGGGCGGCGATGCCGCGGTGCAGATAGACGCGGGTGCGGTCGTCCTGCTGGCGCCCGCGGATGACGAGCTGGTTGTCCTCCACCTGCACCGACAGGTCGGCGGCGGTGAAACCGGCCAGCGCCAGGGTGATGCGGTAGCCGTCCTCGCCGATCCGCTCGATGTTGTAGGGGGGGTATCCCTCGGCGGAATTCTTGGCGATGCGGTCGAGCGTGCGTTCGAATTCGTCGAACCCCAGCAGCAGCGGGCTGCTGAACAGGGAAAGGCGGGTGGTCATGGCGCAAACCTCCTCAAAGCGCGAGCGAGTTGCTGGGGCGGACCCGTTTCCGGCGTCCGGGAATGACGGTCCGCAGCCGTTGCGGCCCCGTCCGGTGCCCCATTAGATGGGAAAGGCGGTTATCGGATCAAGAAGCCCGCCCGCCGGCCAGCATGCCCGCCACCGTGTCGGCGATGGCGAGGCAGGCGGTCAGGCCCGGCGATTCGATGCCGAACAGGTTGACCAGGCCGGGCACGCCGTGGTCCGCCGGCCCCTGGATCACGAAGTCCGCCGCCGGCTGGCCGGGCCCGGTCAGCTTGGGCCGGATGCCGCAATAGGCCGGGACCAGCGCCCCGTCGGGCAGCGCCGGCCAGTAGCGGCGGATCGAATCGTAGAAGCGCTCCCCACGGGCCGGGTCCACCGCATAATCGAGCGACTCGCACCATTCCACGTCGGGGCCGAACCGCGCCTGCCCGCCCAGATCGAGCGTCAGGTGCACGCCCAGTCCCCCGTCCTCCGGCACGGGATAGACCAGCCGGGAAAAGGGTGATCGCCCCTGGGCCAGCGCGAAGTAATTGCCCTTGGCCAGATGGCGCGGCGGCACATGGCGCACCGGCAGCCCGTGGACGGCCCGCGCCACCGCCCATGCTCCGTGCCCGGCGGCGTTGACCAGGATGTCCGCCGCCAGCGTGGACGGTTCTTCGCCCCCCACCGCCAGCTCGATGCCGTTCCCGGTGACGCGGGCCGCGGTCAGCGGGCTGTGAAAGGCGATCATGGCGCCCTTGTCCTCCGCCTCTCCCTGCAAGGCCAGCATCAGGCCGTGGCTGTCGATGATGCCGGTGGACGGCGACAGCAGGGCGGCGGTGCAGGCCAGTTCCGGTTCCAGCGCGCGGGCCTCGGCGGCGGTCAGGCGGCGCAGGTCGTCCACCCCGTTGGCGGCGGCCTGGGCGGCGATGGCGTCCAGCTTGGCGTTCTGGGTGGGATCGGTGGCGACGATCAGCTTGCCGGTGCGGCGGTGCTCGATCCCCCGGCCGGCGCAATAGCGGTACAGCCTGTCCCGTCCCGCCACGCACAGCCGGGCGCGCACCGAGCCGGTGGGGTAATAGATCCCGGCGTGGATCACTTCGGAATTGCGGGAGCTGGTGCCGGTGCCGATGGCGCCCTCGGCCTCCAGCACCACCACCTCGTACCCGGCACGGGCCAGGGTGCGGGCGATGGCCAGCCCGACCACCCCTGCACCGGCCACCACACATTGCACGCGGTCCATGGCGAATCTCATCCTCGGCTGTTGTGCCGCCCCCTTCATACGGCTGCGGCAGCGGGTCGCTTATCACACCCAAGATAGGGACTGCATAGTCCGAAAATCAGAGCCATATTCCCCCAACAGTCTTATTCCCCACGCAGGGGGAGCGGGCAGAGGCGGGCCATGGGCGGCGAGATGGTAGAGGCGGCGGATATCCTTCTGGGGCTGGCGGCGGCGGCCCTTGGCCTGGCGGCGGTCCTGGCGCTGCCGGTCCGGCGGTTCCGGCTGCGCGTACGGGCGCTGGAGGCCGAATGCGATTCCCTTCGCGTGCGCGAGGCGGAGGCGCGGCTGCTGTTCGACCGGGCGGGCGACTGCCTGGCGGTGCTGAGCCGGGACGAGGCGCAGGCCGGGGCCTTCTTCTTCGATGCGGTCAATGCCGCCATGGCGGCGGAGGCGGGGGTGCCCGCCACCCGTCTGGTCCACCGCCGCCCGGCGGACGTGCTGCCCCCCGCCCTGGCCCGCACGGTGGAGGAAAACGCCGCCCGCTGCCTGTCCATGGGCGTCCCCCTGCCGTGCGAAGAAACGGATGAGGCCGGCGGCACCGTGCGGGTGTGGGATACGCTTCTGGTGCCGCTGCCGGCGGTCAAGGGGCGTCCGCCGCGGGTGCTGCGGGCGTCCCGCGACCTGACGCGCCAGCACCGCCGCCTGACGGAGGCCACCCAGGCCAAGGTCCAGGCCGAACTGGCCGCCCGTGCCAAGGCCGATTTCCTGGCGTCCCTGGGGCAGGAGATCCGCGCGCCCATGAACGGCATCGTGGGCTACGCCACCTTTCTGGAGGATCTGGCGGCGGGGGACGACCAGCGCCACTACGCCCGGCAATTGCGGCAAAGCTGCCGGTCGCTGCTGACCGTCATCGACGATATCCTGGACCTGACGCGGATCGAGGCCGGGCGCATCGACCTGCGCAGCGACCCTTTCAACCTGCACGAGGCGATGGACCATGTGCTGTCGCTGGTGGGGCCGGCGGCGCGGGAAAAGCGGCTGAGCCTGCGGCTCGACATGGGGGGAGCGGCAGGCGGGCCGGACGGGGTTCCGGGCTTCGTCGTCGGCGATGCGGCGCGGCTGCGCCAGATCCTGCTGAACCTGCTGAGCAACGCCGTCAAATTCACCCCCCGCGGCCATGTGGACCTGAGCGTGCGCGAACAGGGGCGCGGGCCGGCGGGGGTGACGCTGGCCTTCACCGTCAGCGACAGCGGCGTCGGCATACCCCCCGAACGCTGCGAGCAGTTGCTGAGCGGGATTCCGCAGGTGGACCGCCGCTCGTCCCTGGCCTATGGCGGCACCGGGCTGGGGCTGGCCATCACCCGCCGCCTGTGCGAGGCCATGGGCGGCGCCCTCTTCATCCGCAGCGCGGTGGGGGAGGGAACCAGCATCACCGTCACCGTGACCCTGCCGGCGGCCGGCACCCCCGCCGACCTGCCGGGCGGCGGCGGCGGGGCGGCGGGCACGGTCAGCGGCCTCTATCGCGGGCGCATCCTGCTGGTGGAGGATGTGCCCATGAACCGCGAACTGGTCACCCGCATGCTTCAGGGGGCCGGCCACACGGTGGAAACCGCCACCGACGGCGCCCAGGCGGTGGAGGCGGTGGCCAAGGGCGGCGCCGATCTGGTGCTGATGGACGTGCTGATGCCGGTGATGGACGGGCTGGAGGCCACCCGCCGCATCCGCGCCGCCGGCCACACCCTGCCCATCCTGGCGTTGACCGCCACCGTGCGGCCCGAGGACGTGGCCGATTGCCAGGAAGCCGGCATGAACGGCCACCTGCCCAAGCCCGTTGACCGCGACGCGCTGCTGATGGCGGTGCAGCGCTGGCTGCGGGCCGGACGGGCCGATGCCGCCGCACCGGTCAGCCGCGAGGAGGCGGCGGCCCGCCATTCCGCATCGCTTCACACCCTGTCGGGATCGGCGGGGGGGGCGGGGATGGTGAAACAGCTCGACATCCTGCTGGCCGACCTGCCGCCCCGCCTGCGTTCGTTGAACGAGGTGCCCCCCGACTGGCCCCGCATCGCCCGTGACGCCCGCGCGCTGGCCTCGCTGGCCGGCTGCTGCCCCGAGGCTCTGCCGGGGCAGGCGGAGTTCGAAGCGGCGGCCCAGGCTCTTGCCGTGGCCAGCACCGGGGGCGATACGGCCTCCGCCGCCGCCGCGCTGGAGCGTTGCCGGGCGCTGGCGCAAAAGCTGCTGGAAGCCGCCGCCATTCAGCGCACCCGGCTGGTGCCGGGCGGCGCCCGGCTGGCAACCGGGCGCGAGTGAGCCTATCTGACGCCCATCATGACGGACGTATCCCCCCTTCCGCCCGGCGGCGGTTTCGATGATGTGCGCGGCCGCGGCTTTCTCACCCGCACATCCCTCTGCGATGCCTGGGCGTGGATCGACGCCCAGGCTTCCTCCCGGCCTCTGGCCGCCGAGACGATGGCGGTGGGGCCGGTGCTGGCCGGGCGGGTGCTGGCGGCGGATGCCATGGCCGGTGCCGACGTGCCGTCCCGGCCCCTGGCGGCAACCGACGGCATCGCGGTGGCGGCGGGCGAAACCCTGGGGGCCGGCAGCTATACCCCCGTGCCGCTGATCCAGGCGCTGCCGGTGTCGGCGGGCGACCCGCTGCCGCCGTGGGCCGACGCCGTGCTGCCCCATGAGGGGGTGGAGGGGCTGGGGCCGCTGGTCTCGGCCCTGATGCCGGTTCCCCCTGGTGCGGGGGTGGATCATGTGGGCGCCGCCGCCGCCGCCGGGGCCGTGGTGCTGCCGGCGGGCCGGGTGCTGCGCCCGGCGGATCTCGGGCTTCTGGCCGCGCTGGGCCGGCGGGAGGTGGCGGTGGTCCGACGCCCGCGGGTGCGGGTGGTGCTGGCCGGCGGTCCCCGCGGCGGCGGGGCGGAGGTGCTGGGCACCCTGCTGCCGCCCCTGGTGGCCCGCGACGGCGGGTGTGCGGCGGTGTGCGGCCCGCTGCCGCTGGACGGGCCGGAGTTTGGCGATGCCTTGACCGCCCCCGGCGCCGACGTGGTGCTGGTGGCCGGGCGCAGCGGCGTGGGGCCGGACGACGCGGCCCCCGCGGCGCTGGCCGTGGCGGGGCGGGTGGAGTGCCACGGCATTGCGCTGCGTCCCGGCGGATCGGCGGGGCTGGGGGATGCCGGCGGCGTGCCGGTGATCCTGCTGCCGGGGGAACCGGGGGCGTGCCTTGCCACCTATGACGTCCTGGCCAGCCGGCTGGTGCGGCGGCTGGCGGGTCTGCCGTGGGATGCTCCCTATGGGGTGGGCCGCGCCGTCACCGCCCGCAAGCTGGTGTCGGAGATCGGTTTTGCCGACCTCTACCGCGTGCGGCGGGATGGGGACGGGCGGCTGGTGCCGGTGGCCTCCGCCGCGGTGGGCGGGCTGGCGGCTCAGGCGGCGGCGGACGGGGCGGTGTTGATCCCCGCCGACAGCGAGGGCATCCCCGCGGGTGCCGAGGTGCGGTGGTGGTGTTACGGCGCCGCGGACGCTATGGTTGCCCCGGATCTGGGGGAGGGAGACGGCCCGTGAGCGGTCAGGACGTTCGGCGGTTTGTGGAGCAGGCCGCCCGGCAGCAGCAGTTTCTCGACGTGGCGAGCCGCGAGGAGGCCATCCGCCGTTTCCATGCCCACCTGGACCTCACCCCCCGCGGGGAAGAGACGGTGCCCCTGGACCGCGCCGTGGGCCGGGTGCTGGCCGCCGATGTGGTGGCCGGTGTGGACGTGCCGGGATTCGACCGCTCCGGCGTCGATGGCTTTGCCGTGCGGGCCGCCGACACCGTGGGGGCCCGCGAGGACGCGCCCGTCCGCCTGACCCTCAACGCCGAGGTGCTGGCCGCCGGTGCGGTGCCGGCCCTGGCCGTGGTGCCGGGCACGGCGACGGTGATCGCCACCGGCGGCATGGTGCCCCGCGGCGCCGACGCCGTGGTGATGGTGGAACAGACCGAGGTGGCCGACGGCGAACCCCTGGCGGTGGAGATCCGCAAGCCGGCGGTGCCGGGCCAGTTCATCGCCGCCGCCGGCTCCGACATCGGGCGCGGCGAAACCGTGCTGCGGCGGGGACAGGTGCTGACCGCCCGCGACATCGGCATCCTGGCCGCCATCGGCCGGGCCGAGGTGGCGGTGGCCCGCCGCCCGCGGGTGGCGGTTCTGTCCACCGGCGACGAGATCCAGGCGCCGGGCACGCCGCCGCGGGCGGGGGCGGTCTATGATTCCAACGGCGCCATCCTGGCCGCCGCCGTCGCCGAACTGGGGGCCGAGCCGGTGGCGCTGGGCTTCGCCGCCGACGACGAGGACGCGCTGTCCGCCGCCGTCGCCGCCGGGCTGGCGTGCGACGCGCTGCTGCTGTCGGGCGGCACGTCCAAGGGGGCGGGGGATCTGACCCACCGGGTGGTCAGCCGGCTGGCCGATCCCGGCGTGCTGGTCCACGGGGTGGCGCTGAAGCCGGGCAAGCCGTTGTGCCTGGCCAGCCATCACGGCAAGCCGGTGGTGGTGCTGCCGGGGTTCCCCACCTCGGCCATGTTCACCTTTCACGAATTCGTGGCACCGGTCATCCGGCTGTTGGCCGGGATGCCCCCGGCTGCGGTGACCACGGTGGACGCCACGTTGCCCCTGCGCCTGACGTCGGAGCGGGGGCGGACCGAGTATGTGATGGTCTCGCTGGTGGAGGGGACCAGGGGGCTGGCCGCCTATCCCATCGCCAAGGGGTCGGGGGCGGTGACCGCCTTCGGCCACGCCGACGGCTTCCTGACCATCGACGCCCAGGCCGAAGCGGCGGAGGCCAACACCACCCATCCCGTGCGGCTGATCGGGCGCGGCATCCACCCCGCCGACCTGATCGTCATCGGCAGCCATTGCACCGGGCTGGACGCCATTGTCGGCCTGCTGGTGGCCGAGGGGGTGACGGTCAAGGCGCTGAACGTCGGCAGCATGGGCGGCATGGCCGCCGCCCGCCGCGGCGAATGCGACATCGCCCCCGTGCATCTGATGGATTACGTGACGGGGGAATACAACCGGCCCTTCCTGGCGCCGGGGATGACGCTGGTGCCGGGGTACCGGCGGATGCAGGGGGTGGTGTTCCGCCCCGGCGATTCGCGCTTCGACGGGCGCCCGGGCGACGTGGCCGCGGCGGCGGCGGCGGGCGATCCCGCGTGCATCATGATCAACCGCAACGCCGGCAGCGGCACGCGCATCCTGACCGACCGCCTGTTGGGGGCGGCGCGGCCCGAGGGGTACTGGACCCAGGCCAAGACCCACAACGCCGTGGCGGCGGCGGTGGCCCAGGGCCGTGCCGACTGGGGTGTCGCCATCGAACCCGTGGCCCGGCTCTATGGTCTGGGTTTCCTGCCGCTGCAGGAGGAGCACTATGACTTCGTGATTCCCGCGGCCCGGCTGGACCGGCCCGCGGTGCAGCGCTTCATCGCCACCCTGGGCGCCCCGGCCACCGTCGCCCGCCTGTCGGAAATCGGCTTTTCGCGTTGATTTGCCGACACACGGGCAACGGGGCTGGGAGGAGGCGTTTGTCGGGGTTGCGACAAGGGCGCGGTATCAGTAAAAAGTCGCCCAATCGTGACGGTTCGGCGTGTCTTCCTCGGCCCGTTCCGCGGACGGATCGCGCCAATAGGGAATGTCATCGCTGTAGAGTGGGAGTTGCCGGGCAAATTCTGCCGATTCCTCGGCGCGCCGGCGTTCCAGCTCCCAGGCGGCGATGGTGGGGGACAGCATGGCAGGCCTCCTTCTGAGCTTTCGGAAGGCTCCGTTGGCGGCCCTTTGGCAGCCCGTGGCTCCGTTCCGACCTGATACCGTTAAACCATGCAAGACTTGGGCCTGCCCATGCGATAGGTCAAGGGCATCGAAAGATCGGGTGGGTTGGGGGGAAAGCGCTACACGGTTGGTCCGATCTGTTTCATCTTAACGACAGTCTCCTTTCCCTCCGGCGGGGGAATCCCCCTCTCCGCCGTTATCCTCCCGACCGTCCGGCATCCGCCGTCCGTTGTCCCCGTTGTTGCGAAAGACCGAGCCGCCGCATGTCCGCACCTGCCCCTTTTTGCGCCACCTGCCATAAACCCAGCCACCTGTGCATCTGCGAGGCGGTGGAGGTGCTGGACAACAAGGTGTTCGTGGTGGTCCTGCAGCACCCGCAGGAAAAGCGCGAAACGCTGAGCACCGCCCAGCTCGTCAAGCTCCAGCTCAAGAATTCGGTGATCCGCATCGGCCTGTCCTGGCCCAGCCTCAAGCGCATCCTGGGGCGGGAGGTGGATTACAAGAAATGGGGCGTGCTCTATCTGGGCACCGCCAAGCAGGGGGAACAGACCCCCGACGACGAGATCGCCGTGGTGGACCGCAACGGCAAGCCGGTGCACGGCGGTGACGCCATCCTTGCCAACCTGGAAGGCATCATCCTGCTGGACGGCACGTGGAGCCAGGCCAAGGCGCTGTGGTGGCGCAACCCGTGGCTCCTGAAGTGTCAGCGGCTGATTCTCCACCCCCATTTCCGCTCGCTCTACGGCGAAGCGCGGCGGGAACCGCGCAAGGAAAGCGTCTCGACCCTGGAGGCCGGCGCCTTCGTGCTGGCCTATATGGACGACGAGCCTGAGGTGTTCCACCACCTGATGCGGCCGTTCCAGCTTTTGCTGAAGAAGATGCGCCAGCCCCGCCCGCGGCCCCCGCGGGTGCAGGCCGCCGAGTCCGCGGCGGAGCCGGTGGCCGAGGCGCCTGTGGACACGGTTTCCGCCGTGGAAAAGGCGCCCGACTAAGCGGGAACCGGTGGAGGGGCCGCCGTCAGGCGCGGTCCGGCCCCTTCAGCGTGCGCCACGCGCACATGCCGCAATAATAGGCGGTCGTCGCCAGCCACAGGGCAAAGGGCAGCAGGGGCCGGCTGGGGTGCTCCGCCACCAGCCACACCCCCGCGGCCAGCCACAGGGCGGTGACGGCGATGTTCAGCCCCATCAGCTTGCGCACCCGGAACGGGTGCAGGAACGTGACGGTGGAAAAGGTCAGCAGGCCCAGCGCCAGCACCACCGCGGCGTTGACCCACACGCTGGGTTCCAGCAGCCACAGATACAGCACCACCACGTTCCAGATGGCGGGGAAGCCCACGAAATAGTGGTCGCCGCTCTTCATGTTCACGTTGGCGAAGCAGTAGAGCGAGGTCAGCAGCACCCATCCGGCCCCCGCCAGCCCCAGCCCGTGGGGCATCAGTCCGAACTGAGCCAGAAAGGCGGCGGGCACGATCACATAGGTCAGATAGTCGATGACGAGGTCGAGGACGCTGCCGTCGATCCACGGCAGCACCTCCTTGACCGCGGCCTTGCGGGCGAAGGTGCCGTCGATGCCGTCCACCACCAGCGCCACGCCCAGCCACAGGAAACACGCCTTGGCGTCGCCGGCAAACACGGCGTTCAGGGCCAGGAGCCCCCACAGCACGCCGCTGGCCGTCAGACCATGCACCAGCCACGCCGCCGTCCGCCGGCCCAGTCCGTATCCCGACACCACGGTTCCCCCCATCAGGTTCTGTTCGGTGGTAACGTGGCGGGGGGATCAAGTCCAGAGCGGAGCGCGCCAGGGGCTTTGCCCCCGGCACCCCCACCAAGGGCCGGCGGCCCTTGGAACCCGTCTCAGCGCCGGAACGCCGGGTGGTCCTTCACCGCGTCGGGCTTCGGCCCGCCGGTGGCCCAGTCCAGCAGTTCCACCGTGTGCACCACCGGGATGCCGGTGCCGGAGGAAATCTGCGTGATGCAGCCCAGGTTGCCCGCCGCCACCGCGTCGGGGGCCACGCTTTCGATGTTGCGGGCCTTGCGGTCGCGCAACTGACCGGAAATCTCCGGCTGAAGCATGTTGTAGGTGCCGGCGGACCCGCAGCACAGGTGCGCCTCGGGGATTTCCTTCACCGTGAAGCCGGCGGCGGCCAAGAGCGCGCGGGGCGGATCCTTGATCCGCTGGCCGTGCTGCATGGAACAGGCGGAGTGATAGGCGAGAGTCTGGCCGGTGGGCACCGACGGGGCCTGCAGCCCGATCTCCGCCATCACTTCCGTAATGTCGCGGGCGATGGCCGCCACCCGCGCCGCCTTGTCGCGATAGGCGGGATCGTTGGCGAACATGGTGCCGTAGTCCTTCACCGTCGTGCCGCAGCCGGACGCGTTGACCACGATGGCGTCCAGCCCGGCGCCGTCCATCTCGGCGATCCAGCCGTCGATGCTGGCCTTGGCCTGTTCGTGGGCGGTGTGGGTCTTGCCCATGTGGTGGGTCAGGGCGCCGCAGCACTCGGCCTTCTTCGCCACCACCACCTCCACCCCGTGGCGGGTCAGCAGGCGGATGGTGGCCTCGTTGATCTGGGGCGCCAGCACGCGCTGGGCGCAGCCGATCAGCAGGGCGACCCGCTTGACCTTGGGCGCCTGGGCCGGGTGGGTGCCGGGCAGGTCGGAATAGCTGGGGCCGGGCACCGACTTGGGCAGCAGGCCCAGCATGGCGCCGACGCGGCCCGGAAACGCCTCGGCGAAGGGGCGCACGAACGATCCGGCCAGCAGCGCCAGACGGAACAGCCGCGGGCTGGTCAGCAGCGTCGCCAGCACCGACCGCAGCGCCTTGTCGAAGGGTTTGCGGGGGTATGTCGCCTCGATGCGGGCGCGGGCGTTGTCCACCAGATGCATGTAATCCACCCCCGACGGGCAGGTGGTCATGCACGACAGGCAGGTGAGGCAGCGGTCCAGGTGCTTGACGGTGTTTTCCGGCGGCGGCCCGTCCTGCTCCAGCATCGCCTTGATCTGGTAGATGCGGCCGCGCGGGCTGTCCAGTTCGTCACCCAGCACCACATAGGTGGGGCAGGTGGCGGTGCAGAAACCGCAGTGCACGCATTTGCGCAGGATCTTTTCCGCCGTCTGCACGTCGTCGCGGGCAAGCTGGGCGAGGGAGAAATTGGTCTGCATCGTTCAGCCTCACACGCCCGCATACAGGCGGCCGGGGTTGAGCACGCCGCGCGGGTCGAAGCTGGCCTTCACCCGCTGCGTCAGGGCCAGAAGCGGGGCCGGCTGCGGCTGGAACACCCCCACCGCCGCGCGCAGCGAGTCGGGGCCGCGCACCAGGGTGGCATGACCGCCGAACGGCGCCAGGGCGCCGCGCAGGGCCGCCGCGTCCGCGTCCCGCGGCGTGGCCAGCCAGATCAGCCCGCCGCCCCAGTCGAAGAAGAACTCCACGTCGCCCAGCGCCAGCGCCAGTTCCTCCGCCACCCGCGGGCCGCTGGCCGGCGGAACCGACAGCTTCCACACCAGCGGGTCGGTATCGGGGGTGGAGGCGTGGAAGGGAGCGGCGTCGCGCACCGCCCGCCAGAAGGCCAGCGATTCGCCGCGGTCCAGCACGCCGTCGATCCCCCCCAGATCGGCGGTCAGCCCGGCCAGGCGGGCGGCCACCGACGGGCCGAAACCTTCCAGCCGGATGGCGGTCACCGCCGCGCGGGCCGACGCCACCGGGGCGATCCGCTCCGCCACCGATTCGGGCAGGTGGGCGGCACCCGACACCTCGTGCGGGCTGTGCAGGGCGGCGGTCAGGGCGCGGATGCCGTCCGCGTCGCTGCGGCCATGGAGCAGCAGGGTGCGGGTGTCCTCCGGCGCCGGCAGCACCTTCACCGTCACCTCGGTCATGGCGGTCAGGGTGCCGAAGGAGCCGGCCATCAGCTTCGGAACGTCGTAGCCGGTGACGTTCTTCACCACCTTGGCCCCGCCCTTATAGGCCTCGCCGCGGCCCGACACGCCGGCCACGCCCAGGAAGTGATCGCGCGCCGATCCCGCCGACAGCCGCCGCGGCCCGGCCAGACCGGCGGCCAGAACCCCGCCCAGCGTGCCGCCGCCCAAGGGGAGGCCGTAGAGCGGCCCCAGATCCGGCGGTTCGAAGGCCAGATGCTGGCCGCGGTCCCGCAGCATGGCCTCGATCTCCGCCATGCGGGTGGCGGGCCGGACGGTCAGGACCAGTTCTTCGGGTTCATAGGACACGACGCCGGACAGGTCCGACAGATCCAGCGCGTGGCCCGCCTGGACCGGACGGCCCAGCGCACGCTTGCTGCCGGTGCCGGTCAGTTCCAGCGGTTCGCCCGCGTCCAGCGCCCAGCGCACCGCGTCGGCAAGCTGCTCGGGCGTGGCGGGCTTGAAGGTGGTGATGCCCATGGAAGCGTTCTTTTTCTTAGAAGCGGGGAATGTCGGGGAACGGCAGCTTGCCGCCGGACACGTGCAGACGGCCCAGTTCGGCGCAGCGGTGCAGTTCGGGGAACACCTTGCCGGGATTCAGCAGCCCGTCGGGGTCGAAGGCGCACTTCAACCGTTGCTGCTGGTCCAGGTCGGCCTTGGCGAACTGATGGGTCATCAGGTCGCGCTTTTCCACGCCCACCCCGTGTTCGCCGGTCAGCACGCCGCCCACGTCCACGCACAGGGTCAGGATGTCGGCGCCGAACTGCTCCGCCGCCTCAAGCTCGCCCGGCTTGTTGGCATCGTAGAGGATCAGCGGGTGCAGGTTGCCGTCGCCGGCGTGGAAGACGTTGGCGACGCGCAGGCCATGGCGCTCCGACAGTTCCTGCATCCGGCTCAGCACCAGCGGCAGCGCCTTGCGCGGGATGGTGCCGTCCATGCACAGGTAATCGGGGCTGATGCGGCCCACCGCCGGGAACGCCGCCTTGCGGCCCGCCCAGAACAGCAGCCGCTCCTCCTCCGACGTGCTGGCGCGGGCGGACACCGCGCCATGGTCGTTGGCGATCGCCACCACCCGTTCGATCAAGTGGTCCACCTCCGCCGCCGGACCGTCCAGTTCGACGATCATCAGCGCCTCCACGTCCAGCGGATAGCCGGCGTGGAGGAAGTCTTCCGCCGCGTGGATGGCGGGGCGGTCCATCATCTCCATCCCGCCGGGGATGATGCCGGCGGCGATGATGGCGGCCACGCAGTCGCCCGCCTGTTCGTTGGACGGGAAGCCGATCAGCACCGCCCGTGCGGTGGCCGGCTTTTTCAGGATGCGCACGGTGACCTCGGTCACCACGCCCAGCAGCCCCTCGGACCCGGTGACGATGCCCATCAGGTCATAGCCGGCCTGATCCAGCGCCTTGCCGCCCAGGCGGATGACGGTGCCGTCCATCAGCACCATTTCCACGCCCAGCACGTTGTTGGTGGTCAGCCCGTATTTCAGGCAGTGAACGCCGCCGGAATTCTCCGCGATGTTGCCGCCGATGGTGCAGGCGATCTGGCTGGACGGGTCGGGGGCGTAATAGAAGCCGCGCTCGGCCACGCGGGTGGAGATGCCCAGGTTGGTGACGCCCGGCTGCGTGACGACGCAGCGGTTGTCATAGTCAACCTCCAGGATCCTGTTGAACTTGCCCATGCCCAGCAGCACGCCGTCCTCCAGCGGCAGGGCGCCGCCGGACAGCGAGGTGCCGGCGCCGCGCGGCACCACCTTGACCCCCATTTCCTTGCAGGTCTTCAGCACCTCCGAGACCTGTTGGGTGGTGGAGGGCAGCACGACCACCAGCGGCAGCGCGCGGTAGGCGGTCAGCGCGTCGCATTCATAGGCGCGCAGTTCGGCTTCATCGACGATCACGCCTTCGCCCGGCACGATGGCGCGCAGGCGGTCCACAAGCTCGCGGCGTTTGGCGATAATGTTCGGGTCCGGCGGGGGCATTTTCATGCCGTTCTTTTCCTCCCCAGGGAGCTTTTCAGTCCGATGGTTGCGTGCGGTGGCTGACGGCACGCTGCCGGGCACGAGTGGTATCACCACTTATCCCCGCTCCACAAGACCGAAAGGAGAAGAAACGTCTATCGCCGCCGGTTGAAGATCAGATGAACCAGAAAGGCCCGGCGCTCGGTGGCATCGGCGGCGTTGAAGGCGGTGATGGCCGATTCGGCCTGGGTCACCAGCGCCAGCGCCTCGGGCCGCGACGTGCGGTAATCGGGATCGTAGTCGGCCTTATGGCGCTCTTTCTGCAAGGACACGAAAGCGTCGGCACAGGCGTTGAGGGAAGGGGAGAAACTTTGGCGGCGTACCTGCTCACAGGCCGTGCGTGCCGTTCCGTGATCCAGGGCACGATACACCTGTACCCAAGCGGGAGAATGAGGAACCTTGGATTCAGCCCCCACCAGCCGGTTGGCGGCGTCACGGGCCAGAGTGTGGAACAGCGCGTAATAGGCCGTGCTGACGGCGCGCCGCAAATCCGATTGCAGGGGACGATTCGGTGTGGCCGTCGCCAGACGGCGGGCCGTGCGTATCCAATCCTGACTCATCAGGATTCGATCAGCGGGCGGTTGTCGTCGATGTGATGATGGATCAGGGGAAACCGCTCCTCCCCCTTGTTCCACAGCAGCGAGCGCAGCCGGGTGGTCAATCCCGCCAGCTTGGCGATTTCCACCGGGGGGCCTTCGATCTCGTAATCGGCGTCGATGTCCAGCACCGTGTCGTCGTCGTGATCGACCACCGCCTGGATGCGCAGCCCCTTCAGCCCGAACGGCTTCAGTTCCGGTTCCAGAAAGGCGCGAATCGTCTCGCGCAGGTCGTCGGAAACCGTGGTGTCGTGATGGGGGCGCATGGGGGCCGGTCCTTGCTCGTGCTGGGGGGCTTGTGGTGCGGGCGTCCTTGGCAGGAAATATAGCCGCCCGCGGCGCCATCATCAACCGCACCCCCTGGAAACGCCAAAAACCGCGCCAGAGGCTGGCGCGGTTGCAAGCGTCGGAACCCGAGCGGGCCGGGGATATCCCCGGCCGGGCGCCTGATCTCAGCCCTGGCGGGCCTTGAAGCGGGGGTTCTGCTTGTTGATGACGTAGACGCGGCCCTTGCGGCGGATGACGCGGCAGGCCTTGTGACGGGTCTTCATCGACTTCAGAGAATTGACGATCTTCATGACAGGTAATCCTGAACGGTCGGCGGCGGGTTCGTAGGGCGCGGACCATAGTGCGCGTGCCGCCGCCTGTCAACCTCAACCAACAAAGCCGTGGTCACAGAAGAAAGGGGGTATCGGCCATGTCTTCGTCCAGCAACAGCCCGTGCCCGTCTTCCACCGCCACCCAGTCGGCGTTGTCCTGGTCCAGCGGTTCCGACACGATCACCACCTGTCCGTTGCGCCGGCGCCAGTACAGGCTGGGCGGCTGCCGGTCGCTGGCGTAGCGCACGGCCACGATGCGCCGTCCGTCGGTCAGCGCCGCGGTCAGGCGCAAGGGCTCGGTGACGCCCGCGTCCTCCATGGTGCGGCGGACGGTGGCGGCGGTGGCGGCGATGGCGCGCAGCGGATCGTCCTCCAGCCCATGGAGGAACAGCAGCAGGAAGAACAGCTCGCTGTCGGTCGCCCCCTGGCGGGCGGTGTAGAGATCGTCGGTCAGCAGCGATTCCAGCCGGCGGCGTACCTGTCCCCACCCGCCGATCTGGCCGTTGTGCATGAACAGCCAGCGCCCCAGGGTGAAGGGGTGGCAGTTGACCCGCGCGGTGCCGGTGCCGGTGGACGCGCGCACATGGCCGAAGAACAGGGGCGAGCGGATGTGGTGGGCCAGTTGCCGCAGGTTCTGGTCGTTCCACGCCGGCAGCGTTTCGCGGTAGACGCACGGCGTGTCCCGGTCGCCGTACCAGCCCACGCCGAATCCGTCGCCGTTGGTGGTGACGGCAGCCTTGCGGCAATGCAGGCTCTGGCGGACCAGGGAGTTTTCCGGCTCGAACAGCAGGGTTTCGAGGAAAAGCGGCGTTCCGCGGTAGGCGATCCAGCGGCACATGGGACGGCGGCACCTGTTTTCCGGCAGCGCGAGGGCCCCGTCATACCCCCGCCATGCCGGGGCAGGCAAGCCGTGCACGTCTGATCGGCAGGATAAGGAAGAGTTGGTGCGGACGGCGGGACTCGAACCCGCACTTCCAATGGAAAGCAGATTTTCGTACCACCTCGGCTTTCGCCGCCCCCGCCGGGCCGGCGGGGTTCGTGGTCTGGACTATCCCTTCGCCATGGACCGTTCCGGCCGTTAGGCGCCGCCCGTCTAGTCTCTACACCTTCCCGGGCGATCCCCAAGGTCTCGTCCGGGCTTGGCTCGGGATTGGCAGGGTCGGGACCAGGGTTGGCCCGACCGTCAGCGTTCCCCGACTTTGAGCGGTTCTACGTCCCGCGTTTCCACGGGCGCACTCCAATTGGTAAAGTCTGCTGTGTCTACCGGTTCCACCACGTCCGCACTGTTGAGGATCGTGCCCGCGTCCCAGAGTTGCGCCCTGACGCGAGCGGCACGCACCGACGGGGGTGGATACCCGCTTATGCGTGTGCGGTCAAGAACATCCACCACTGTCTAACGCGGCGGGGGCGGTGGGGGTGTCATGCAGATGCCGCGGCGGCATGGTCACGCGGGGTCTTCCTCCCCCTGCACCTCCACCCCCTGCACCGGGCGGGTGGTGCGGTCCAGCGGTTCCAGGGCGGGCAGGGCCGCACCATCGGGCACGGCGTGCAGGTCGCGGAAGCGGCGGGCGGTGACCAGCACGCGGGATTCCAGGCTGCCCACCGCACCGTTGTAGCTGGCGACCGCCTTGTCCAGCTGCGCCCCCAGCCGCCCCATGTGGGTGCCCAGGTCGCCCAGGCGCTTGTAGATCTCGGCGCCCAGCGCGCTGATGTCGCGGGCGTTCTCGGTCAGCTTCTCCTGCCGCCAGCCATAGGCGACGGCGCGCAGCAGGGCGATCAGGGTGGTGGGGGTGGCCAGCACCACCCGGTGGTCCATGCCGGCCTCGATCAGCGCCGGGTCGTGCTCCAGCGCGGCGGAGAAGAAGTTTTCCCCCGGCAGGAACAGCACCACGAATTCCGGGGTGTCGGGGAACTGGTCCCAATAGGCTTTCGCACCCAGCTGCTTCATGTGGTCGCGCACATGGCGGGCGTGGCGGGCCAGCGCCTGGGCGCGGGTGGCATCGTCGCCGCCGTCGATGCCGTCGAGATAGGCGTCCAGCGGCGTCTTGGCGTCCACCACGATGGTCTTTCCCCCCGGCAGCCGCACCACCATGTCGGGGCGCAGGCGCTGGCCGTCGCGGCTTTCCACCGTGGTCTGTTCGGTGAAGTCGCAATGGTCCAGCATGCCGGCGATCTCCACCACCCGGCGCAACTGGATCTCCCCCCAGCGGCCGCGGGCCACGGGGGTGCGCAGGGCGCGGACCAGGGCGCCGGTTTCCGCGCGCAACTGGCCCTGGCTGTCCATCAGGGCGATGACCTGCTGGCGCAGCCCCTCGTACGCCCCGGCGCGGGCCTGTTCCATGGCCTGGATCTGGCCGTCCATGCGGTCCAGCGAGTCGCGCACCGGGGCGACGATCTCGGCAAAGGCGGCGTGGCGCCGCTCCAGCTCCCCCTTCGCCTGCTCCTGGAAGCCGGACAGGGTTTCGCGGGCCAGATGCAGGAAGCTCTCGTTGTTGGCCCGCAGCGCTTCCGACGACAGCGCCTTGAAGCTGTCGGCCAGCGCGCTCTGCGCCCGTTCCACCACCGCCAGCTTTTCCGCGGCGGCCAGACGCTCCTTGGACAAGGTGGTGGCAAGCTCGGCGTGGCGGGCCCGCGCTCCGGCCAGATCGGCCTGCAGCCGGGCGATGGTGCGGGCGTTTTCCCGCTCCGCCCCGCGCCATTCCTCCTCCCGCCGTTCCATCATCGCCAGCCGGGCGGCCAGTTCGGCGCGGACGGCGGCGTCGTGGGCGCGGACGCGCAGATGGGCGGAGCGGGCCGCCAGCCACACCACACATCCCCCCGCGGCCGCCCCCAGCCCCAGCGACAGGCTGTCGAACGCCAATTGCATCATGGACCTGCTGCCCCCCGTAGACCGGGCGCAGACTACACGAGGAGGGTTGCGGGGAACAAGACCGGAACGAAGATGGTTCCGACCTTTGGCCGGCTTGCCCCTGTGACGGTCCCGGTCCATATGGGTGGCCATGTACGACGATCCGCCCCCCATCGGCCCGCGTGTGCGCTGCATTCCCCCCGGCGAGGACCGGGAACGGCTGCAATGCCCCGACTGCGGCTACATCGCCTATCAGAATCCGCTGATCGTGGTGGGATCGGTGGCGGTGTGGGAGGACCGCATTCTGCTGTGCCGCCGGGCCATCCCGCCGCGCAAGGGCTATTGGACCCTGCCCGCCGGCTTCATGGAAGAACACGAGACCACCCGGCAGGGGGCCGCCCGCGAAGCGTGGGAGGAGGCGCGGGCGCGCATCGACGTGGGCGGGCTGCTGGCCATCTACGACATTCCCCGCATCAGCCAGGTGCAGTTGATCTTCCGTGCCCATCTGGTCACGCCGGAGATCGCGGCGGGGCCGGAAAGCGAAGAGGTGGGCCTGTTCCGCTGGGACGAGATCCCGTGGCGGGACATCGCCTTTCCCACCGTCCACTGGTCGCTGCGCGAGCATCACGCGCGGCTGGGGCAGGATATCTGCATCCCCGCCGTCAATCCCCCGCCGGAAGTGGCCGCGCGCTGGGAAACCATGCTGTGACCGTCCCGTCCGGGACGGTCACGCCGGACGGGATCCTTATGCCGGTTCGGTGACGCCGAACACGGTGGAGATCTTGGCCCGCAGGGTTTCGGCGTTGAACGGCTTGACGATGTAGTTGTTCACGCCGGCCTTCTTGGCGGCAACCACGTTTTCCGTCTTGCTTTCGGCCGTGACCATGATGAAGGGAATGGACGCAAGCCCGCTGTCGGACCGCATCGCCTTCAGCAGTTCCAGCCCGGTCATGGGTTCCATGTTCCAGTCGCTGACCACCAGATCGAACCGCCCGCCGGAGCGCAGCTTTTCGAACGCCTCGCGCCCGTCGGCGGCTTCGGTGATATCGGAAAAGCCGATCTGGGTCAGCAGGTTGCGGATGATCCGCCGCATCGTCGTGTAGTCATCGACGATGAGGATGCGCAGTTTGGGGTCGAGCATCACGTCTCCTGGCTTGCGGAACAGGATGGGGAATGAGGGATTACGCCGCGGTGGTGGGGCGCAGGTTCATGGACACGACCATGTTGCGGGCGCTGTCGTCTTCCAGCCCCGTCATGGCCGACAGCAGCATGGCGGCGGCGACCACCGCTTCCTTGTGTGCGGTCAGCAGCGACAGGCCGCGGGCAAGGGATTCCTGCGCCGCTTCGTGATAGGCGTCATCCACAAGGCTGCGGATCGATGCGTCCATGATTCCCATCGTCAACCCCGTCCGTTCGATCATGAGGCCCGCAGTCTTCCATCCGGTGCCGCTCTGGGGTGAGACGGGGCGTGGGGTGACGGGGCGCATTTTTGATCAGTCAAAAGCAATTCCCGTACCGGGTGTGACGCCGCATGGCTCCTTTGCGTTTCTGGATTGCAACGGGGGCGGAAAGCCCGAGTCGCGCGGGCTTTCGCGGAGCTTTGCCGCAGGTGTGATGCGGATGGAGCAAGACAGAGGCGCGCTTTCACGAAGGAAAGCCGCCGTGCCGTTTCATTCTGCAGTGCGTTTTGCAAACAAGGAAATCGCAATTTCATAACTGCGAAACAAATTCCTAACTTTCGTCAATTCTTGCAGTCGGCGAAATGGTTAATTCGTATTCAATATTGATTCGTCGAGCGAGAAATAACGCTGAATCCTGAAATTATCCGCAATTTCCTTGATGGATGTTAAGTCATGGTGGATTCAGGGTGCTGGGAATTTTGCGATGATTTGCTGCGTCTTTCCGCCGCGCTGCACCGTGATGGGCAGCCACGTTCCGGGTGTCTGCCGCTGGACCAGGGCGGTCAGGTCGGCGGGGCTGGTCACGGGGCGCCCGGCGGCGGCGGTGATGCGGTCGCCGGGCTTCACCCCGGCCCGGGCGGCGATGCTGCCGTCCTGCACGGCGGCCACGCGGACGGCGCCGTCCGCCGGCTCCAGGTTCACCCCCAGCCGCGGGCGGGGCGGGGTTTCGGCGGGGGAGCGTGCATCGGGGGCGATACCGAACACGGCGTCGGCCACCCGCGGCCCCTGGCCGGTGAGTTCGGCGCAATCCTGCCCCGTTTCCCACGGCAGCAGCACCTGGGTTCCACCAATGCCCAGCGCCGCCAATTGGTGCGGGATGCCGTGGCCGTAGCGCAGATGGCCGGACCCGGCCAGCGCCACCACCGTGCGTCCGGTGCGGCGGTGGGCGGTGGCGATGGACTCGGCCATGGCCCGGTCCCACAGGGCCTGAGCCTGGGTGAAGCGCTGGAAGCGGGGGGAGCCGCGGTCCACCGCCGCGCCGTGATGGGACATCACCTCGGCCAGCTCGCCGATGTAGGCGGCGGGCAGGGGGGCGGGGTCGCCCACCCCTTCGCGGGCGTCGGCGGGAATGGCGTCCCATCCCTCCTTGGCGGTGCGCGACACCAGGGCGCGGTTGACGTTCAGCGCCACCAGCGGCAGCCGGTGCATCCGCGCGAAATGCAGGACGGGCAGGTAGAAGGCGGCGTCGAAGCCCCACACCTCGGTCCAGCCGCTTTCCTTGAGGAACGCGGCCTCGTCCATCGCGCCGGCCACCCAGCGGTCCAGCACCGGCTGGCGGGAGCGGGGCATCATCTCCAGCCCCACCGCCAGGTTGGGGTTGACGGCGTGCAGGGCGGCCAGGGTCTGGAGCTGCCAGCGGTGCTGTTCGGCGCTGTCGTGGCGTTCGCCCAGCAGCACGGCGGGGGCCGATGCCGCCCGGCTCAGCACGGCGTTCTGATCCACCGGCTGCCCGGCCCCGTCGTACCACCGGCCCGGCGCGGCGCAGGCTGTCTCCGCCCCCGTATCGGACGCGGTGGCCACAGTGCAGCCGGCCAGCAGCGTGGCGCCCAGCAGGGCGGCGGTCAGGGCGGTGACGACGGTCCGGTGGGGCGCCAAGGGGAAGGTCTCCATGCACGAAGGGTTCTTGCCAAGGTTGGGCTGCGGCGGGCCGGGGTCAATGCCGTTGTTTGGAATCCGGTTGCCGGGAAGGCCGCCGTTTGGCCAGCTTGCCGCCGCGCCCCCCTCCGTTACACTTCCAGGCGGGTTTCGCTGCTCGAGGGAGGATGCTTCATGGCCAGCCGCCACCACGACGCGCTGTTCCGCCGGATCGAGGATCAGACCGGCGCGCTGGTGGATCTGACGCGCGACCTGATCCGCATTCCCACCGTCAACCCGCCGGGCGACGCCTATACCCCCTGTGCCGAGCTTCTGGGCCGGCGGCTGGCCGCCCGCGGGTTCCAGGTGACCTATGTCCGGGCGGAGGGCACCCCCGGCGACAGCGAGCGTCACCCCCGCACCAACGTCGTCGCCCGCATCGAGGGGCGGGGGCCCGGCCCCTGCGTCCATTTCAACGGCCACATCGACGTGGTGCCGGCGGGGCACGGCTGGACCGTCGATCCGTTCGAAGGGGTGGTGCGGGACGGGCGCGTCTATGGCCGCGGCGCCTGCGACATGAAGGGCGGGCTGGCGGCGGCGGTGCTGGCGGTGGAGGCGGTTCTCGACAGCGGCATCCCCTTTGCCGGTGCCTTGGAGATTTCCGGTACGGTGGATGAGGAATCGGGGGGATTCGGCGGCGTGGGCTATCTGGCGCGCCGGGGCTGGTTCTCGCCCCCGCGGGTCGATCACGTCATCATCCCCGAGCCGCTGAACGTGGACCGGGTGTGCATCGGCCACCGCGGCGTGTGGTGGGCGGAGATCGAGACCAAGGGCCGGGTGGCCCACGGCTCCATGCCGTTCCTGGGCAACTGCGCCGTGCGCCACATGGGGGCGGTGCTCCACCGCATCGAGGAGGAGCTGATCCCCCATCTGGCGGCCAAGCGCACGGCCATGCCGGTGGTGCCCGAGGGGGCGCGGCAGTCCACCATCAACATCAATGCCATCCACGGCGGCCAGTGCGAGGGCCACGGCGGGCTGCCCAGCCCGATGGTTCCCGATTCCTGCCGCATGGTGATCGACCGCCGCTATCTGATCGAGGAAGACCCGGAGACGGTGAAGGGGGAGATCATCACGATTCTGGAGGGGCTGAAGCGGGACCGTCCCGGTTTCGACTACGCCATCCGCGAGATTCTGGCCTTTCTGCCCACCATGACCGACGCGGACGCCCCGGTGGTGCGGGCGGTGGAGCGGGCCATCGAACAGGTTCTGGGCCGCCCGGCGCAGCAGGTGGTGTCCCCCGGCACCTATGACCAGAAGCACATCGTGCGCGTGGGCCATCTGAAGGACTGCATTGCCTACGGCCCCGGCATCCTGGATCTGGCGCACCAGCCCGACGAGTTCGTGGACATCGCCGACATGGTTCACTCCGCCCAGGTCATGGCCGCCGCGGCGTTGGACCTTTTGAGCGCTTAACGTGGCGGGATGCGTATCAGACGGACAAAGCCGGTCACCCCCTCACCCAACCCTCTCCCCGGCGGGGAGAGGGCTTTTAGGTGGCGGCAGCGCCCCCAAGAACCGCATCAGTCGGCGAACACCGTCTCGCTCAACAGCCAGTTGGGATCGTTGGAACGGATGTCGCGGGTGAAGGTCCAGATGTCGGTGACGGTTTCCACCGCCTTGGGATCGCCATCGACCACGGCGCCCGACGCATCGCGGGTCACCCCGGTCTGCTCGGAGATGAACGTCACGGTCACCGCCACGGTGCGCCCGTCGAGCCGGGCGGCGGTGACGTCGGCATCGACGATGCGGTGAATGGTGGTTTCCAGCGTCTGGCCAGCCTGCTGGCGCTGACGGATGGCGGCGGCGAAGCTGTCGTAGACCGGATCGGCCAGCAGCGGGCGCAGGGTGGCGGTGTCGCCGGCGGCGAACGCCCCGACGATCATGGTGAAGGCCGCGCGCGCACCCTGAAGGAAGTTCTTTTCCTCGAACATCCGGTCGGCGGCGGCGATGCGGGCCAGGGTGGCCGCCAGGGATTCCGGTTCGCCCGGCGCCGGCGGGGGCGGCACGTCGGCGATGCCGCGGTCACGGCCGGGCATGGGGATCACGTTGTCGCCATGCGGCGCCGCGCGGTCGGTGGGGGTCGGTGCATAGGGATTGGAGCGGCGCGGTTCATCGTTGTCACGGCGGCCCAGAACGCTGCGCAGGCGATACACCAGAAAGGCCGCGATCATGGCGAAGATCACGATCTCGATGAAAATAAACCCATCGCCCATCAACACGTTCCTTCAAGTCAAAGGCCAATCGAGCCGGATTCGGGCTGTTTCACCCTGGACGCGGCCCGATCCCGGCATTAAGTGTGCCACATGGGCCGTCTCATCGACTAGATAGGCCGTCCCCCTGGAAAGAGCAAGAACGGCAAGGAGTCCTTTCCCCCATGAATCCCCTCGCGGCGCTTCTTCTCCTGCCGATCGTGGAAATCGTCGGCTTCGTCATGATGGGCGACTGGCTGGGGCTGTGGCCCACGCTGGGGCTGCTGGCGCTGGGGGTGGTGGCCGGATCGGTGCTGATCCGGGTCCAGGGGCTGTCCACCCTGCGCCGGGTGCAGGAATCGGCGCAGCGGGGGGAAATGCCCATGGGCGCCCTGTTCGATGGATTCTGCACGGTGATCGGCGGGGTTCTGCTGATCATTCCGGGGTTCTTCAGCGACGTGCTGGCGCTGCTGCTGATCATCGGGCCGGTGCGGCGCACGCTGGGCCGCTGGATGTTCGGGCGGATGCAGACCGCGGGCGGGGTGTGGATGGCGGGCGGGCGGAGCGCGGGCGCCTACGAGGGGGCAGGATTCGGTGATGAGCCCCGCCGGCCCACCCACCGCCCCGATCCCGGCGTGATCGACGGTGATTTCCGCGAGGTGGACCCGGCCCCCGATCCCGCCATGCCCCGGCTGGACGAGTCGCGCTGGCGCCCCGCCCCGCCGAAACGGGACGGGGACGCCTGACGGTTCATCGGCGCACGTCTCATCCGCGCACGTCGCGCAGGAAGCTGTCCACCTCGGCGGACAGGGTGCGCACCTGACCCGACAGGGATTGCGCGGCGCTGAGCACGCCCGCGGCGGTCTGGCCGGTGGTGCGGGCGGTCTGGGCCACGCCGCCGACCGTGCGCGACACCGCCTGGGTGCCGTGGGCGGCGGATTGCACCGCGCTGGCGATGTCGCGGGTGGCGGCGTTCTGCTCGCCCACCGCGGCGGTCACCCCGGCGGCGATGCCGTTGATCTCGCGGATGGTGGTGCCGATGGTCTGGATGGCCTCCACCGCTTCGCGCGTGACCGACTGCATGGCCGCGATCTGGCTGGAGATGTCGTCGGTGGCCTTGGCGGTCTGGCTGGCCAGGTTCTTCACCTCCGACGCCACGACGGCGAAGCCCTTGCCGGCCTCCCCCGCCCGCGCCGCCTCGATGGTGGCGTTCAGCGCCAGAAGGTTGGTCTGGCTGGCGATGGAGTTGATGAGCTGCACCACCTCGCCGATGCGTTCGGCGCTGGCCTGCAGGCCCTGCACCGTGACGTTGGTGCGCTCGGCGCTGGACACCGCGTCGTTGGCGATGGCGGCGGAGTGGTGAACCTTGGCCGCGATCTCTTCGATGGAGCCGGCAAGCTGGGCCGCGGCGGTGGACACCGACTTCACATTGTCCAGGATGGCGTCGGTGTCGGTGGCCGCACTGTGGGACTGGGCCGAGGCATCCTCGGCCACGCGGGCCATGGAGCCGGCGGATTCCGCCATGCCCTGGCTCGCCTGGGCGATGGCACCGACCAGGGTGCTGACCTTGGCCTGGAAACGGTCGGCCAGATCGACCAGGGCGCGCTTCTTGTCGGCCTCCGCCCGTTCGGCCTGGGTCGCCTGTTCGGCGTGCAGCCGCCCGATGGCTTCGGCGTTGTCGCGGAACACGCGCACCGCCCGCGCCATGGTGCCGATCTCGTCCCGCCGTTCGGTGGCCGGCACCTGGGCCTGGGTATCGCCCCCGGCGATGCGGTCCATGGTGCCGGCCATGGCGCGCAGGGGCCGGGCCACCATCACCCCGATCACCCCGTTCAGCAGCAGCACCAGACCCACCAGCACCGCGGCGGACACGGCGAGCTGGTGTTTCACCTGATCGGTGATGGCCGCCTTCTGCCCGTTCATGCCCCACGCCACGGCCAGCGCGCCCGACGCCTTGTCGCCGCGGTTGTTCAGCACCGGTACCGCCACCACCACGTGGTCGCCCACGGTGCGGACCTGCGGCTTCAGGCTGCCCAGCGCCGCGGTGATCATGTCTTCCTGCCGGCCCAGGTCGAAGGCGGGGTGGGCGGGGTTGCGGTAATCGGTGATGGTCCCGTCCTTGGCGTGGACCGCGCGCAGCGACGCCAGCTCCACCGCGTCGGATTTGGCGAGCGGGATGAATTCCGCCTCCACCGCGTTGCCGTCGCGGCCCACCACGCCGACGCGCACGGCGTTGGCCAGCATCTCCGTCTTGACCTTCGCGTCGTTGGTGGCGACCCGCACCGCTTCGGCCATCTGCATGTTGGCCGAGAGGCCGACGATCAGGGCGAAGCCCACCACCACCGCCGCCATGAAGCAGACGGTCACCTTGCGTCCAATGGTCCAGAAGCCGCTTCGTATATCTGATTGTTTGTCAGCAAAGCCGTTCATCTCGTCCCTTCCCGCAACCTTTTAACCCTGTATTAACCACCGGAATACACACGCCGAACCGTTGCCGCCCTGATGAGGCAGCACCGTTCTTCGACCGTATATTTAAATTTTATGATTCTTGTTTTGACGGACTGACCGCCGTCTTGATGATTGAGGCACTCAATCGAATCGCTTTTCAAGCGTATTTTCGCCCCCTATGCGCCCTCATGCCGCATTCGCAAAAAACGGTCCGAATCGGGCTTCGGACGATTTCTTTTGACAAGTTTGCCGGGAATGGCAAACCATCGCCCCGTTCCAGGGGGGTCCCGTTAGGGGGCTGAGATATCACCGGCCACGGCTTTTGGTTGCTGGCGACGTGATGACCCTTCGAACCTGATTCGGTTCATACCGGCGAAGGGAGGAACGGGGCGCACCCCCATGGCGGGGCTTTGTGCGGCCCGACAGACCGCATCCCAGCACCAGTATGGCACCGGATCTCCCACCCACACCGCGTGAGGAGACCATCCCGTGCCCCAAGACCTGACACCCGTCATCCCCCCCGCCCGCACCGTGTCCGCCGGCCCCATCGCCGGATCGCGCAAGGTGTATGCGTCGTGCGCCGCCCACCCGGACATGCGGGTGCCGCTGCGCGCCATCGACGTGGGCGGCGGTGAACCGTGCGTCATGCAATACGACAGCTCCGGCCCCTACACCGACCCGGACCTGGATATCGACACCGCCCGCGGCCTGCCCCATCTGCGGGCGCGGTGGATCCGGGACCGCAACGATGTGGAGGTCACCGCCGCCGGCACGCTGCGCGGGCTGGCCGGGCGGGCGGTGACCCAGATGGCCTATGCCCGCGCCGGCATCGTCACGCCGGAGATGGAATACATCGCCGTGCGCGAGAACCTGGGCCGGCTGACCGCCCCGGCCACCCGGTTCGACGGCGAACCCTTCGGCACGCCGCTGCCCGACCTCATCACGCCGGAATTCGTGCGGGCGGAGGTGGCGGCGGGCCGGGCCATCATCCCCGCCAACATCAACCACCCGGAAAGCGAGCCGATGATCATCGGCCGCAGCTTCCTGACCAAGATCAACGCCAACATCGGCAATTCCGCCGTCGTCTCGTCCATCGACGAAGAGGTGGAAAAGATGGTGTGGTCCATCCGCTGGGGGGCGGACACGGTGATGGACCTGTCCACCGGGCGCGACATCACCGAGACCCGCGGGTGGATTCTGCGCAATTCCCCCGTGCCCATCGGCACCGTCCCCGTGTATCAGGCGCTGGAGCGGGTCAACGGCAAGGCCGAAGACCTGACGTGGGAGGTGTTCCGCGACGTGCTGATCGAACAGGCGGAGCAGGGCGTTGACTACTTCACCATCCACGCCGGGCTGCGGCTGGCCCACATCCCGCTGACCGCCCGGCGGGTGACGGGGATCGTGTCGCGCGGCGGCTCGATCCTGGCGAAATGGTGCCTGTCCCACCACCGGGAGAATTTCCTCTACGACCGCTTCGCCGAGATCTGCGAGATCTGCCGCACGTACGACGTGGCGCTGTCGCTGGGCGACGGCCTGCGTCCCGGATCGCTGGCCGACGCCAACGACGCCGCCCAGTTCGCCGAGCTGGAGACGCTGGGCGAGTTGACGAAAATCGCCTGGGACCGCGACGTCCAGGTGATGATCGAGGGGCCGGGCCACGTGCCGCTGCACAAGATCAAGGAGAACGTGGAGCTGCAGCAGCGGCTGTGCCACGACGCGCCGTTCTACACCCTGGGGCCGATCGTGACCGACGTGGCCCCCGGCTACGACCACATCACCAGCGCCATCGGCGCGGCGATGATCGGGTGGTTCGGCACCGCCATGCTCTGTTACGTCACGCCCAAGGAGCATCTGGGCCTGCCCGACCGCGACGACGTGAAGGCCGGGGTCATCGCCTACAAGATCGCCGCCCACGCCGCCGACGTGGCCAAGGGGCACCCGGCGGCGCGGCTGCACGACGACGCCATGTCGCGGGCGCGCTTCTCCTTCCGGTGGAAGGATCAGTTCGCGCTGGCGCTGGACCCCGACACCGCCCAGGCGTTCCATGACGAGACGCTGCCGGCGGAAGGGGCCAAGACCGCCCATTTCTGCTCCATGTGCGGGCCGAAGTTCTGCTCCATGAAGATCTCGCAGGAGGTGCGCGACATCGCGGCGGACGAAGGCATGGAGGAGATGTCCCGCCGCTTCCGCGAGGGCGGCGGGGCCATCTACACCCCCGTCTAAGCCGGGGCGAAGGCGCCGTGGAACCCCAGCGGCAGGGGCGCGTCCAGCCACGCCTGCGCCACCGGGCCGGCGGACAGCCGGGCGGCGTCGAACAGCGCAAGGCCGGTGCGGGAGCGGTCCGCCGTCTCCCCCACCGCCAGCACGGTGCCCAGCAGCCAGCCGTCGCCCTCGGCTTGGCTGCCGGGGCGGGGGACGAAGACCATCTCTTCGGCGATGATGCCGGGGGGATGGTCGTACCGGTCCACCGCCCCGGTTTCCATGTCCCGCCGCACCACGGCCCCCAGCCACGGGCCGGTGCCGTCCACCCGCCGTTCCAGATGGAACAGCGCGCGGTTGCGCCGGCCCACCATCCGCGGGTCAACGCGGGGGAATTCCGCCAGACCGGCGCTCAGCGGTTCCACCGCCGTGCGCCCGTCGGGGTGAAGGGTGATGAGGGTGATGCGCGGCGGGGCCGAGTCCGCCCGTTCCCCCCGCATCACCAGCCGCAGTGTCCGGTCCACCAGCCCGGCGTCGGGGGCTAGGCAGAAATCGCAGCGGATGGTGCCGTCCGCCTCCTCCCACGCGTTGCCGAAGTGGAAGCCGAAGCCGGCGGGCAGTTCCCACCGCCGCACCACCGCCAGCGTGTCCTTGTCCACCGCCACCGCCCGCAGCGGCGCGTCGGGCTGCCAGCGGTGGGCGTCGAGGAACGGCACCGTGCCCCAGCGGGCCGGGTCGATGGTGTAGGGGGCCAGCAGGAACAGGATGTGCCGTTCGGTCACCGCCATGTCGTGCAGCATCCCTGGATGGCGCTCAGGGATCTCGGCGCAGCGTTTCAGGGCGCCGTCGGCCCCCACCCGCCACACGAACAGGCGCCCGCTGGGGTAATCGACGCCGAAGTTCCACACCGTGCCGTCCGGGTCGGTCTTGGGGTGGGCGGAAAAGGGCATGCCCGCCAGATCACGCCGCCACACCCGCTCCCCCGCCGTCGCCAGGGTGGCGGGGTCGAGGTCGTAGGCCGATCCCGCCTCCCACAGCGCCAGCAGTTTCCCGGCCAGGGGCAGGACGGAAATATTGGCCGGGTTCATGGCGTCGGGCGGGGTGCCGAAGGGCAGGCCGTCCCAGTGGGTGCCGAAGGCCCCGGTCAGTGCCCGCCCGGCGGCGGCCTCGGCCATGCGCTTGCGGGTGGCGACATAGCGGGCGCGGTAGGACACCCGCCCACCGCCGATGCCCCAGCGGTGGACCAGCCCGTCGCCGTCGAACCAGTGGCGGTAACGGCGCCCGCCCACGCTCTGGCTGCCCGGCCCGTTGCGGTAGAAGGCCCCGCGCAGCTCCGCCGGCCACGCGCCGGAAACGGCGGCATCGGCAACGTCCCGTTCCACCCCGTTGCCCTGCCAGCCGATCAGGCTGGGGTCGCGGGCAAGGGCGGCGTCGAAGGCGGCGGCCCAATCATCGCCATCGGTGGCGGCCAGATCGGCGGCGGCCAGCAGCGGTTTCAGGGGCACCCCGGCCAGCAGCGCCGCCCCGGCGGCGGCGCGCAGCAGGGTGCGGCGGTCGCACGGCATCACGGTCATCCTGGTCATCACCAGTCCTCCTCACGGCGTCAGGGCGACGGCGGTTTCCGCAACGCCGTCGCCGACGGTGACGGCCACGGCGTCGAATCCGGGTTTGCCGAAGGCGGCGGCGGGGTTGTTGGCGAAGCCGTACGCCTCGGTCGGGATGCCCACCAGATTGGTGGACAGCCGCCCGTCGCCGTCGGCATCCTGGAACACCGCGAGTGCGTAGCGTCCGGGGGCTAAGCCGGCGAACACGGCGGTCACCGTGCCCGCCAGCGGGGCAAGCTGTACGCCCGCCGTCCGCTCGTCGCGGGTGTACGTGTCGGGGGAGGCGTACAGGCCGGCCATCACCGTGCCGCCATGGGGCTTGACGTTGGCGATGGTTGCGCGAAGCTCTCCCGCAGCCGCGGGGGCGGCCAGCAGCAGCAGGGACAGGATGGATAGGGGACGGATCATGGCGACGGGCTCCGCTGTGGGGAATGAATGTGCCATCGCTGATGCCGCAAGGGCCGGTTGCCCCGCCACGGCGGTTGCGCGCGCAGCCGCCCTTCCTTCGCCGGATGCAGGTCCCTGCCGTTGACGATGCGTGAAGCGGCGGTTGCCGCCCAGCCCTTGGCCCAGCCCCTGTTCCGCCCGCGCCTGTGGCTGACCCGTCATCTGCCGGTGATGGCGGCGACGGCGGCGGTTCTGGCCGCCCTCGGCCCCTACGGCACCTTCCAGGATCTGACGCTGCCGGGGCGGCTGGCCTATTGGGGCGGGATGATGCTGTTCGGGTTCCTGGCTTATCAGGGGGTGATGGCGCTGGGCATCCTGGCCGCCGGGCGCATCGGGGCCCACCGTGGCCGGGCGGTGCCGTGGCCGGCGGTGGTGGTGCCGGTGACCCTGGTGGTGAACGCCCTCATCACCGCGGCGGTGGCCGTGGTGGAAACCCGGCTGGGGCGTGGCGGATTCGGCGCGGTGGGCGGGCTGGCCACCCTGTACGTCTATTGCCTGATCGTGACGGCGGTGGTGACGGTGCTGCCGCTGCGTGCCGAACTGCTGAGCCGCGGCACTCTGACGCCGCCGGCCCCGGTCCCGTCACCGGAGCCGGCGGTCCCCACGGGCGAGCCGCGGTTCCTGGACCGCATCCCCCCGCGGCTGGGCCGCCGGCTGCTGGCGCTGGAGATGGAGGATCATTACCTGCGCATCCACACCGCCGCCGGCAGCGATCTGATCCTGATGCGGCTGCGCGATGCGGTGGCGGAACTGGACGGCTTCCCCGGTCAACGGGTCCACCGCTCGTTCTGGGTGGCGCGGGATGCGGTGACGGGGGTGGAGCGGCGCGCGGACGGCAAGCTCACCCTGGTTCTAAGCAACGGCATGAAGGTGCCGGTCAGCCGCACCCACGCCCCGGCGGTGCGCGCCGCCGGGTGGGTGTAATCCCTGCCCTTCCGTCAGGGCGCCGGGGGCAGGCAGTTGTCCACGATATCGGCGCAATCCGCCGGGTTGGACCCGTCGCCATACCCAAGCCGGGCCACGGTTCCGTTGCGCAGCACCACGTCGGCGCGGCAGCCGCCGGGGCTGGACAGGGCGAACAGGGGGAAACTGGCCCCGACACCCATGGTGGCCCCGCCGGCGCTGCTGCCCTGCACACCGATGGCGGTGCTGGGGGACGGGGTGGCAAAGGGCGAGTCGCGCAGATAGGTGTAGATCTCGTCCCCGTTCACCGTGGCCTGCTTGTCGGGCACGCCGGCACAGGCCAGAAGCTGCGCCTTGTTCATGCCCACCAACTGCCGGGTGGCCCGGTCCGCCAACTGCGTGCGCGGGTCGGTACCGGAACAGGCGGCCAGCGCCAGAACCGCCGCCGCCGGAACCAGCACCCGCCGGATATGTTTCGCCGTCATCGCCAACCGCCTTCCGTTCTTTCCGGTTACCGTTATCACCCTGGTTACCGCCACAATGGGAAACCCGCGCGCCGGGTCAAGGTTTCCCGCACCATCAGGATGCTGCCCCCCTCGTGCGGCAGCCGCGGGTGCCAGGGGATGGCCGCCCGTCCGCGCTCGGTGAAGCCATGGCGGGCATAGAGCCAGCGGGCCGGTTCGTTGTCGGCCCACACATGCAGCGACAGGCCGGGGAAGCCGCCCGTCGCCGCCCGCTCCACCGTCTCTTCCAGCAGCCGTCCGGCGACACCCTGCCGCCGCCACGCCGGCAGCACCGCCAGCGCCGACAGGAACAGGGTGTCCCACGCCTGCACGGCGTCGAAGCTGGCCAGGTGTTCCAGCCGGTCGGGGGGAATCAGCGAGCGGTCGGCCTGCCGCATCCAGTCGGTGGGATAGGCGTGGGCGATGCCGGCCACCGTGCCGTCCGGGGCCTGCGCCACCACGATGTGACGGTACGAGAAGGAGCCGGCGGTCCCGCTCAGGCCGGGAATCAGCAGGTCCACCGTGCTCATCCCCGGCACCAGCCCGTCGAGCATGAATTCGTAAGATCCGCCCCCCGCCATCACCAGCAACGGGGCGATGGCCGGAGCATCGTCGGGGGTGGCGGGACGCAGGGTGATGGAATCGGTCATGCCCCCAGCATCGCATCGTTGCCGCGGCGGGAAAAGCCGTGATGCGCCGGAAACGAAAAACCCGGAGCCTTGCGGCTCCGGGTCCGTATCGCCCGTGAAGGGAGGGGGAGGCCGCTATCAGGCGGCCACGCCCATCTTCTTCCGCAGGTTCTCGTCCAGCTTGTCCAGGAACTGGCGGGTGGTCATCCAGGGCTGTTCCGGCCCGATCAGGATGGCCAGATCCTTGGTCATGTAGCCCGATTCCACCGTCTCGACGCAGACCTTCTCCAGGGTCTGGGCGAACTTCACCACGTCGGGGGTGTCGTCGAACTTGCCGCGGTAGGCCAGCCCTTGCGTCCAGGCATAGATCGAGGCGATGGGGTTGGTGGAGGTCTCCTTCCCCTTCTGGTGCTCGCGGTAGTGGCGGGTGACGGTGCCGTGGGCGGCCTCGGCCTCCACGGTCTTGCCGTCGGGGGTGACCAGCACCGAGGTCATCAGACCCAGCGAGCCGAAGCCCTGCGCCACCACGTCGGATTCCACGTCGCCGTCGTAGTTCTTGCACGCCCACACGAAGCCGCCTTCCCACTTCAGGGCGGAGGCGACCATGTCGTCGATCAGGCGGTGTTCATAGACCAGACCCTTGGCCTTGAACTGATCCTTGTAGTGTTCGTCGAAGACGGCCTGGAAGATGTCCTTGAAGCGCCCGTCATAGGCCTTCAGGATCGTGTTCTTCGTGGACAGATAGACCGAATAGCCGCGGTCCAGACCGTACATCAGGCTGGAATGGGCGAAGCCTTCGATGGATTCGTCCAGGTTGTACATGCCCATGGCCACGCCCGAGCTGGGGAAGTCGAAGACTTCGTGCTCGATGGCGTCGCCGCCTTCCGCCGGGGTCCACTTGATCGACAGCTTGCCGGCACCCGGCACCTTGAAGTCGGTGGCCTTGTACTGGTCGCCGAAGGCGTGACGGCCGATGATGATCGGCTTGGTCCAGCCCGGTACGTAGCGCGGCACGTTGGAGCAGACGATGGGTTCGCGGAAGACGGTGCCGCCCAGGATGTTGCGGATGGTGCCGTTGGGCGACTTCCACATCTTCTTCAGGTTGAATTCCGTCACCCGCGCTTCGTCGGGGGTGATGGTCGCGCACTTCACGCCCACGCCGTACTGCTTGATCGCGTTGGCAGAGTCCACGGTCACCTGATCGTTGGTGGCATCGCGGTTCTCGACGCTCAGGTCGTAATACTTAAGGTCAATGTCCAGATACGGCAGGATCAGCTTTTCTTTGATGAACTGCCAAATGATCCGGGTCATCTCATCGCCGTCGAGTTCGACGACCGGGTTCACGACTTTGATCTTGCTCATGGGTGGGCTTTCTCCCCGTGGGGTGAGGGCGGTACGTTTTCTTTCCTTGGGCGCCGGGCGCGCCATCCATCGGGCGTAACCGCGACCGCCGCTGACGACGACGGCCGCCTCCCCGGGCGAGGCTCGGCGGTTATAGCATTCACGATGGGGGGAGGGAAGAAGCCCTACGCCCCTCCCCGCCAAAACCGCAACGAAGGGATTACAGCCACTTTGTTTCCGGCGCGATCACCGGTTCGGGCTGGGCCGCCAGGGCCGGGAACACCGCGTCGATGCTCGCCACCGTGGTGTAGAGGCGCTTGTGGCCCGGCTGGCAGAAGCCGGCGGCGATCATGTGGTCGATCAGCGCCTCGAACGGCTGCCAATAGCCGTCCACATCCACCACAACCACCGGCTTGTCGTGCAGGGCAAGCTGTTTCCAGGTCAGGATCTCGAACGCTTCGTCCAGCGTGCCGAGACCGCCGGGCAGAACGACGAAGGCGTCGGAACGGTCCATCATCATCCGCTTGCGGGTGTGCATGCTGTCCACCACGTGCAGTTCGGTCAGGCCGGTGTGCTCCACCTCCTTCACCTGGATGTGCTCGGGGATGATGCCGACCACCTGGCCGCCGCCGGCCAGCGCCGCATCGGCGACGATGCCCATCAGACCCACGCGCCCGCCGCCGTAGACGAGCTGGATGCCGCGTTCGGCCAGGCCGGCGCCCAGGGTGTGGGCCGCCTGCTTGTAGACATCGGACACCCGGCTGGACGAGCCGCAATACACGCACACGGATTGGGGAGTTTTCATCCCTTGTACCTTCTTCGAGAAACGCTACTTCCCAAGACGGCAGCGCCGCTGTTGGGAAACAGCCCGTCCGTCATCATAGGGGGAAAAGCCGGCGCTGCGGAATCATCCAGTCGTCATCGTCCAATACCCAAACGTCATCAGCAGGGGAGGTTGCGCCATGTCCGTTTCCGTCCGCGCCCGCCGTGCCGTGCCGACGCTGGTTTTCGCATCCCTGGTGGCCTGCACCGTCTGTGCCGCCCCGTCCGCCGCCGCCACCCCGCAGGAACAGGTGGAGGCGCGCGAGAAGCTGATGAAGACCATGGGCGGCGGCATGAAGGCCCTGACCCAGTTCATCAAGGGGGAGGCCGGCGGGCCGGCGGAGGTGAAGAAGGCGGCCTCCGACATCGCCGGGGTGGCGGCGCACGATCCCATGGCGGTGTTCCCCAAGGGCACGGCCATGGGGGTGGGCGACAGTGCGGCCAAGCCGGCCCTGTGGGACAACTGGTCCAAGGCCGCCGGGCTGTGGGGTGACCTGAAGACCGCCAGCACCGGCCTGGTCCAGGCCGCCGACACGGGCGACAAGGCGAAGGTCGCCGCCGCCACCCAGGCCGTCGGCAAGGTGTGCCAGAGCTGCCACGAGGATTTCCGCCAGAAGAAGGAGTGAGGCCATGAGCCCCCGGCGGCTGTGTCTTCCGGCGCTCCTCGTCCTGCTGGCCGGGGCGGCGCCGGCTCAGACGCAGTCCCCGCCCGCCGCCCCGGACGGGGCGGCGGCGCGGGGGCAGTACGTGTTCCAGGCGGCGGGCTGCCTGGGCTGCCACACCAACGAGAAGGGCGGGGGCGCGCCGCTGGCGGGCGGGCGGGCGCTGGCCACCCCCTTCGGCACCTTCTACACCCCCAACATCACCCCCGACCCCACCCACGGCATCGGGCGGTGGAGCGAGGAGGCGTTCGTCCGCGCCTTCCGCCATGGGGAGGGGCCGGACGGCACCAGCCTGTTCCCCGCCTTCCCCTATCCTTCCTACACCCGGATGAGCGATGGGGATCTGCGCGACCTGCGGGCCTATCTGATGACGCAGCCGGCGGTGGCGGCACCCAACAAACCCCACGACCTGTCAGCCCCGTTCGGCTGGCGGTTCCTGCTGCCGCTGTGGCAGGCGCTGTATCTGACGCCGGGGCCGCTGGCCGACGATGCGTCCCGCCCGCCCGTGTGGAACCGCGGGCGCTACCTGTCCGAGGCGCTGGGCCATTGCCAGGAATGCCACACGCCGCGGGGCTGGATGGGCGGGCTGGACACGGCGCGGGCCTATGCCGGCAACCCCGCCGGGCCGGAGGGGGACAAGGTGCCCAACATCACCCCGTCGAAGAAGGGCATCGGCGGGTGGTCGGAGTCGGACATCGTGCTGTTCCTGGAAATGGGCATGATGCCCGACGGGGATTTTGCGGGCGGTGCCATGGCCGAGGTGATCCGCAACTCCACCGCGCGCCTGACGGCGGACGACCGGCGGGCCATCGCGGTCTATCTGAAGTCACTACCGCCTTTGGACTAGCCGCACTATGCTCATGGTTGATCCCGCCGCCGGTTCAGCACACAGTGGGCGGCGGGATGCGGCCCCGGCGGGGTGGCCGTGTGTGTGTTCGCAAGGTGCAGGCCGTGAAACGATCTTTTGCCCTTGGCATCGGCGGGGTGGCCGCGTTGGCCGCGCTGGGGCTGTTTCTGTACGAACGCCAGGCCAACGCACCGGACTCCCCCTATCCCTGGCCGCCCATCGGCGGCGGCGCCCCCAGCCCGCGCATCGCCGCCCCGCCGCCTCCGCCGGTGGCCATCGCCCTGCCGCCGGCCCCGCCGGCCCCGGCTCCGGCCCCCGCGGCAGCCCCGGCCCCGCCGCCGGAACCGCCCGGCCCGCGGTTCGACATCGTGCGCGTCACCCCCCAGGGCGAAACCGTGGTGGCCGGACGCGCGGCCCCGGATTCCACCGTGACCCTGCTGGACAACGGCGCCCCCATCGCCCAGGTCAAGGCGGACCCGCGCGGTGAATGGGTTGCCGTGCCCACCGCCCCCCTGTCCCCCGGCAGCCGTGAATTGAGCCTGGAAGAGCGCAAGGGCGATTCGCCGCCGGTCCCGTCGGAGCGGGTGGTGGTGGTGGCCGTGCCCGATCCGGCGGCCCCGGTTCCTGTGGCTCCCGTCCCGGCGCCGGTTCCCGCGGCGGCCCCGGCCATGCCCGCCGCCCCGCCGCCCGCCGCCGAACCGGCGGTGATCCAGCCGGTGGCCCAGCCGGTGGCGGTATCGATGCCGCGGGAGGGCGGGGCGCCCAGCGTGGTGCTCCAGCCGCCGCCCGCCGCCGACCGGCAGCCCATGCCCAAGGATGGGGTGGCCGTCGATTCCCTGGATTACGACAAGGGCGGGCATGTGGCGCTGGGGGGACGCGGCGTGCCCGGCGCCTCGGTCCAGCTCTATCTCGACAACATCCTGGTGGGGCGTGCCCACACCGACCCGAATGGTCATTGGCGGCTCAGCCCCGACCGGCCCATCGACCCCGGCCTCTACACCCTGCGCGCCGATCAGGTGAGCGCGGCGGGCAAGGTGACCGCGCGGGTGGAAATGCCGGTGCAGGTGTCGGAGGTGCCGCCCGACATGGCCGACGGGCGGTCGGTGGTGGTCCAGCCGGGCAACAGCCTGTGGCGCATCGCCCGCCGCACCCTGGGCGAGGGGCTGCGCTACACCCAGATCTATCAGGCCAACCGCGAACAGATCCGCGACCCGGACATGATCTATCCGGGGCAGATCTTCGCCATTCCGGCGTCGAATTAAGGGTTACAGATACTCCGCCAGCAGGCGCAGGAAGGGCCGCGCCTCCTGCACCAGCAGCACGATCTCATAGATCAGGTCGTCGGCGTTCATCGGCTGTTCGGTGCGGCATTCGCAGAACAGCAGGATCTTGTGCTGCCCCTCCACCACGAACCGGGCGCGCGGCAGGCCCATGGACTGGATCGAGCGCAGCAGGTTGATGAGCGTGCGGCGGGTGTGGGGCGACTGGGCGGTGAAGGGGATCATCCCCACCTCGGCCCAGATCTGGCCCACCGATCCGGGGTCGCCGCTGCCGTCGTCCTTGTTGGCCAAGGCGATGGGGGCCGGGGCGATGGGGGCCGGGGCGATGGGGGCCGGGGCGATGGAGGCATGGAACATCAGCCCATCCACCACGAAATTCAGCTTGGACGGCCGCGGCGGGCTGGCGACGGCCAGCACCCCCTCGGGCGTCATGTAGAGGGCGTTCATGGCGACGGGCCGCCCCGACGCCGCCACCTGGGCCAGCGTGTGCAGACGGTCCAATCGGGCGGTGGTGGGAACGGACACGGGGTTTCGCCCATTCATAGCCGGGGAAGGATCATGCACAATGCTGCACCCCCGCTAAAAAACTGTAAAGGCCGTGGTGGGGGGACTAGAATGCGCCGCTTCGATTTTTGAGCTGAGGGGTTAGCGTCCGGCGATGTCCGCCTTGAAAACCGTCATTGTGCCCATCAACCGCGCCGGCTGGCCGTTCATCGCCGCTTTCGCCGTTGTCTCGCTGCTTCTCGGGCTGTTCGTGGCCCAGCCGCTGGGCTGGCTGGGGCTGGTGGTGACGCTGTGGTGCGTCTATTTCTTCCGCGACCCCGACCGCACGGTCCCGGCGCGCGACGGGCTGCTGGTCAGCCCCGCCGATGGGCGGGTCACCATGATCACCCCCGCCGTTCCCCCGGTGGAACTGGGCATGGGGCCGCAGCCGCGCACCCGCATCTCCATCTTCCTCAACGTGTTCAACGTCCACATCAACCGCACCCCGGCCGCGGGCGAGGTGCTGGCCGTGGAATACCACAAGGGCAAGTTCCTCAACGCAGCCTTGGACAAGGCCAGCGACGAGAACGAGCGCATGGCCGTGCGCCAGCGCATGCCCAACGGCCAGGAAATCGCCTATGTCCAGATCGCCGGACTGGTGGCGCGGCGCATCATCTGCCATCTCAAGCCGGGGCAGCGGGTGCGCACGGGCGAGCGTTACGGCCTGATCCGCTTCGGCAGCCGCACCGACATCTACCTGCCCGACGGGGTGAACCCGCTGGTGTGCGTGGGGCAGCTCGCCATCGGCGGCGAAACGGTGCTGGCCGACCTGACATCGACCGAACCGCAACGGCAGGGTGAGATTCGTTGATGAAGCGTCCGCCCGTCTTCCAGTCGGGGGTGTTCAAGCCCGGCGTGTTCCGCAAGCGCAAGGCCCGCCGCCCGTATCCGCGGCTGAAGGGGTTGTCGATCAACCACCTGCTGCCCAACGTGCTGACGGTTCTGGCGCTGTGCGCCGGGCTGACCGCCATCCGTTTCGCCATCCACGCCCGTTGGCAGGAGGCGGTGATCGCCATCGTGATCGCCGCCGTGCTCGACGCGCTGGACGGGCGGATCGCCCGGCTGCTGAACGGGCAGAGCAAGTTCGGGGCGGAGCTGGACAGCTTGTCCGACGCCATCAGCTTCGGCGTCGCCCCGGCGCTCACGGTCTATCTGTGGGCGCTGAGCGAGGCGGGGAGCCTGGGGTGGATTTCGGCGCTGGCCTATGCGGTGTGCTGCGCGCTCCGCCTGGCCCGGTTCAACGCCGGGCTGGGGGCGACCGACCTGCCGCCCTTCGCCTTCAACTACTTCACCGGGGTTCCGGCCCCGGCGGGGGCGGGGCTGGTGCTGCTGCCCCTGGTGGCGGGATTCGAGGTGGGCAGCCTGCCCGCCCATCCGCTGCTGGTGGTGCCGTGGACGCTGATGGTCGGCGGGCTGATGGTGTCCACCATCCCCACCTTTTCCGGCAAGGGCATGCGGGTGCCGCAGAACTATGTGGTGCCGGCGCTGGTGGGGGTGGGGCTGGTCGCCGCCTTCCTGGTCAGCCAGCCGTGGTGGACGCTGTTCTTCCTGGGCGTGGCCTATCTGGTGCTGATCCCGGTGTCGCTGCGGCGGTTCCACACCCTGAAGCGCGCCGCCGCCCACATGCAGTCGCCCCCGGCCATCGCCGGTGCGGCGGCGGAAGCCGACGGCCCGCCGCCCGCACACTGAGGGCCGGCGGGATCAGGCGCCCAGCAGACGGTCGCTGGTCATCACCTGACAGATCATGGGGATGGTGCGCAGGCAATTGGCCACATGGTCCGATTCGCGGCGCCCCATCCCCTGGATCTCGATCTCCACGGCCAGGATGTCGAGCGTGGCGGCCAGTTCGCTGCGCAGGCTCAAGGGCACCAGCCCGCGCTTGGCGAACAGTTCCAGCGCACGGGGAAGCACGCCGGGGTCGGCGCTGGCCCGCAGGCTGAAGGTGACCACCCGGCTGGGGATCACCTCACGGGAATCATCGGACGCTTGGGGAGCGGTGGGCGCCACAACGGCGCGGACGGTGGAATCGCAGAGCATGGTGTCTCGGTCCTGGCGAACAGCGGTCAACAAACGGTCTGAATGACGGTCTTCCCGGCCCTCACAGGAGGACCGGGCCGCTAATTCGCAGGTTCTGCCGCAGCAGGAACGGGGACGCGAGGCGCTTTTCCATGGCCGGCAGGGTAACGGCCGAGCACACCCCGGTCAATGCGGCAGAAACGCGGGGCAGCCCGGCGGCGCCCCGCTTTCTGTACGATGTGGATTATTCCGCCAGCAGGTCCGCCAGCGCCGCTGCCACCACCTCGGTCGCCTTGTAGAGGTCCGCCAGGGGCAGGCGTTCGTCGGCGCGGTGGGCGTTGGCCTCCTCGATGGTGTGGGGGCCGGCGCCGTACAGCGCGATGGGCACGCCGGCGGCGGCATAGTGGCGGGCGTCGGTGTAGAGCGGCACGCCCTTGGCCTCCACCGGCTCGCCCATGATGCGGGTGGCGTGGGCGCACAGCACCTGGGCCAGCCGGTCGGTGCCGGGCAGGGGGGACAGGGGCTGGGCCAGCAGGATGCGCCGCACGTCGGCGCGGGAACCCGGCACATGGGCCACGGCGTCGGCGATGACGGCGCGCAGGGTGGCCTCCACCTCCGCCGGGTGTTCCTCGGGGATCATGCGGCGGTCCAGGCGCAGGGTCACGCGGTCGGGCACCACGTTGGTGTTGATGCCGCCCTTGATCAGCCCCACCGTCAACTGCGGTGAGCCGATGCCGGGCACCGCCGACACCCGCTGCGGCAGCCCCTTGCGGTAGGCGTACAGTGTGGTCAGCACGCAGTTGGCCGCTTCCAGCGCGTCGATGCCGGTCATGGGCAGGGCGGCGTGGGCCGATTTGCCGGTAACCTCCACCTCCAGGTGCAGGCAGCCGTTGTGGGCGGTGACCACGCCATAGCTGAAGCCGGCGGCAATCGCCATGTCGGGTGTGCTGATGCCCTGTTCCAGGAGCCAGCGCGGCCCGATCTCCCCACCCGCTTCCTCGTCATAGGTCAGGTGCAGTTCCACCGTGCCGCGGGCCGTGCCCATGGCCTCCAGCGCCAGCAGGGCGAAGGCGTAGGTGGCGAAGTCGGACTTGGACACCGCCACGCCGCGCCCGATCATCCAGCCGTCCACGATCTCCGCGCCATAGGGGTCGCGGGTCCAGCCCTCGCCCGGCGGCACCACGTCGCCGTGGGCGTTCAGGGCGATCACCGGCCCGTCGCCGAACCGCTTGCGCACCACCAGATTGGTGGCGCTGATCATGCCGTTGGCCCGCACCACCTCGGACGGCACCGGGTGGCGTTCGACGGTGAACCCCAGCCCTTCCAGCAGGGCGGCGGCCCGTTCGGCGTGGGGCGCGCAGTCGCCCGCCGGATTGTCCGAAGGGGTCTTGACCAGTTCGGCCAGGAAAGCGGTCTGCCGTTCCCGCTGGGCGGTGAGGAAGGCATGGAGATCGAAGGAGGTCATGGAAACGGAACGGTCCCTTGTTGCGAAAACGCCGGGGGTACGAAAACGGCGGGGTTACGAAAGCGCTTGTACCGGCAGGTGGCGAAGGGTGTCGAGAAGAACGGCGGCGGCAAGGCCGGCGTCGGCGGCGGTGATGGATTCGGCGGGGTTGTGGCTGATGCCGCCCCGGCACCGGACGAACAGCATGGCCATGGGCAGCACGCCGGCAAACACCATGGCGTCGTGCCCGGCCCCGCTGGGCAGGCGCTTGGGCTCCACCCCCGCCCGCGCGGCGGCGGCGGCGAAGGCATCCATCAGCGCCGGCGTGCAGGGGGCGGCGGGCGTCTCGCTGGTCTGGTCCACCGACAGGGCGACGTGGCGGCGCTGGGCGATGATGGCGCAGGCATCCAGGATCGCCGCCGCCCCGTCCCGCCGCACGCGGTCGTCGGGCGACCGCACGTCCAGGGTCAGGCGGGCACCGCCGGCAATGACGTTGACCGCGCCCGGCAGCACGTCCAGCCGGCCGACGGTGGCCACCAGGCCGGGGGTGTGCAGCGCCTGCCGCTCCACCGCCAGCACCATGTCGGCGGCGGCGGCCAGCGCGTCGCGCCGCCCGGCCATGGGCACGGTGCCGGCATGCCCGGCGGTGCCCGTGATCCCCAGCGTGTAGCGGCTGGCGCCGTTGATGGCCGTGACCACCCCCACCGGCACGCCCGCCTGTTCCAGCACCGGCCCCTGTTCGATGTGGACCTCAAGATAGGCCAGGGCGCGTGCCACGCGGGCGGCGGTTGCGGGATCGGCGGCCAGGGCGGCGGGCGCCCCGCCGAACGCGGCCAGCGCCTCGCCCAGCCGCACCCCGTCGGCGTCAGCCGCATGCAGGCACGCGGGGTCGAAGGTGCCGGCCACCGCGCGGGTGCCGCTGAAGATCACCGGAAACCGCACCCCCTCCTCGTCGCCGAAGGCGATCACCTCCAGCGCGAAGGGCAGGCGTTCGCCGCGGCGGTTCAGCTCCTCCACCACCGCCACGGCGGTCACGACGCCCAGGGTGCCGTCGTATTTCCCGGCGTTGCGCACGCTGTCGATGTGAGATCCCAGCAGCACCGCCGGGGCGCCGGGCGTGGCCCCCTCGTACCGGCCCACCACGTTGCCGGCGGCGTCCACATGGGCGGTCATGCCGGCCTGCTCCATCCATCCGGCCAGCCAGCCGGCGGCGGCGCGGTGGGCGGGGGAGAGGTACAGCCGTGTCAGCGCTGTCCCGCCGTCGGTGAACCCCGCCAGCGTCTCCAGCCGCGCCAGCAGGGCGGCTCCCAGGCAGTCCCGGCCGTCACGGGCCGTCGCATCGGATGAGGGGGAAACGTGCATCGGCAACCTTGGCGCCCTGGTTGTAAGGATCCGTCGCGGGGTGGCCCAGAAGGGGAATCCCGGCAGAATAGCGGCTGCAACGGTCCGATGCTTCGATAATTCGCGCGTGTGCGTTCTTTTGAAACGGTTTGCGGCGTCAGGCGGCGCAGAAAGCCTGGGCGGCGGGCTGATGGTGGGGATGGCAGGGGGTGCGGCTGAGTGTGGAATTGCTGAATCGGTGGTCGCTGGTGACCTCCAGCCCCACCCAATCGGGCAGGGGAACCGGCTGGTCGGGCGACTCAAGCTCCACTTCGGCGATGACGAGGCCGGCGTTGGCCCCTTCGAACACGTCGATTTCCCAGATGAGCCCGGCGTGGCGGACGCGGTAGCGGATCTTCTCGATCACACGCCCGTCGCAGGAATGACGGATCACCTCGGTGGCCAGGGTGGGAGAGATCTCCCATTCATGCTCCTCGCGGCAGCATCCCTGGCGTTTGCCCTTGATGGTCAGGTATCCCTGGGCCCCCGCCACCCGGACCCGCACCGTCTGCTGTCCCGTGGTGGGCAGATAGCCCTGGATGATGCGTTCGCCATCGCGGCACAGTCGGCTGACATCGCGGTCCACGAGAAACCGGCGCTCGATTTCCACAGCCATGACAAAACCCCTGTTCCGGTTCTATGACACCGGCGGTACACACCAGATGTCATACCACAGGGAATAAGACCGGGGTATGCGGATTTCGTGTCGTTGCTACGACAATATCCCGCACCCCCCGCCGTCAATGGCTGCGGTTGGGGACGTAGATGACGCTTTCCGCATCCTCGACCAGGAACGCCTTGCCCACGTAATACGCGGCACAGCGCTTGCCGCGGACCAGCAGGGTCAGCGACGCTTCCCACATTTCGCCGCGGGGGGTCAGGATGTTCAGGCGCAACTGGTCCAGGTTGGGGCGCAGCTCGTAGCCGTCGATGACCTGCTGCCCCGCCTTGGGGTTCAGCATGTCCTGGCTGATGGTCAGCTCCTTCTTGCCGATCTTCACCTTGATGTCCTGGGACCAGGGGCAGGTGTTGGCGGCCCCACCCCCTTCGGACGCGGATGCCGCAGGGGCAGCCAGCAAGCCGGCGGCGGTCAGGACGGTGGCGGCGAACAGGCGGGCACTGTGTACGGCACGCAAAAGTTGGGGCCGATGAGCGCCCCCGGCAAACCCTGTCATCCCGCCAATCCCCTCCAGCATGACAATTTCATAACACCCCGAAAAGGATAGGGGCGCCCGCTGGAGCCGGCAACGCGTCTGCGGCAAAAATATCCATCGTGAGGCGCGCATCAGCCATGACTTTGGCTAAAATGCCGGTTGTCCCGTGTCCGAATGATGTGCCGGACCGCTCCCACGGGTGTCAGAACACCGGCGCAAAGGCACGGTTGGTGGAGTCCACGGTCCACAGGTCGCCATTTTCCAGGTCGAACCACCAGCCGTGCAGGTGCAGCCGCCCGTCTTCCACCCGGTCGCGCACGAAGGGGAAGCTCATCAGGTTGTCCAGCGACCCCTGGATCGCGGCGCGCTCCACCAGATGGGGGCAGCCCTGCAGCCAGCCGGGAGCCTTTTTCTCGCCGTTGGCCTCGGTGCCCTCCTGGCTCAGGAAGCGGTCGCAGGCGGCCTGTGCGATGGACACCCAGGGGGCGATGAAATCACCGGGGGGCGGGTCGCCTTCCTGGATGCGGATCAACCCCTGGATGCCGCCGCACCGGGCGTGGCCCAGAACGATGACGTGGCGCACGTCCAGCATCTTGACCGCATACTCGATGGCGGCGGAGGTGCCGTGATAGTTCTGGTCGGGCTGGTAGGGCGGGACCAGATTGGCGACGTTGCGGACCATGAAGATCTCGCCCGGCTCGGCGTCGGTCAGGATGGCCGGATCGACCCGCGAGTCGGAGCAGCCGATCATCAGAACCTGGGGTTTCTGCCCGTTCGCCACCAACTGCCGCATGCTTTCGGGGCGGCGCTCGTAGTAACGGGCACGATAGGCCCGCACACCGGCCAGCAGCCGGCGGATCGCTTCGTGCTCCACGCCTGACATGGGTTCAGCCCTCTTATCCCTTGGCCGCTGGTGCGGGCGGCGGATGCGGCACCGGATTGTGTGTAATGCAAACGCAGCCACATGCCAAGAGGCTGTGTGGCGGATTCGTGCAAATCACAAAATTTCTTTTAGAAACATGAATTTAGGTGGGATTTTCGTGGGTAATTGCGCTCGGTCTTGCAAATGTTGCGAATTTTTCGATTTCGAAGGAAAAGGCGTCACGCGCCGACGGTTTCCGGCGGTTCCGCGGGCGGTTCCCCCCATCGGCGCACGCGTCCGCTGTCCAGCCCCACCAGATCCAGCGCCCGGCCCACCGCGTGGTCCACCAGATCCTCCACCGACCGCGGGCGGGTGTAGAAGGCGGGAACCGGCGGGCAGATCACCGCCCCCATCTCCGCCAGTTGGGTCAGCGTGCGCAGGTGACCCAGATGCAGCGGGGTTTCCCGCACCATCAAAATCAACGGGCGCCGTTCCTTCAACGTCACGTCGGCCGCCCGTGTCAGCAATGACGAGGTAACCCCCGTGGCGATCTCGCTCATGGTGCGGATGGAGCAGGGGGCGACGATCATGCCCAGCGTGCGGAAACTGCCGCTGGACACCGGGGCGGCGATGTCGGCGATGCCGTGGGCGACGCCGGCCAGGGCGCGGACCTGAGCCACCTTCCAGTCGGTTTCGTGGGCCAGAGTGACCTCGGCGGCCCGGCTCATGATCAAATGGGATTCGACGCCGATACGGCGCAGGGTTTCCAGCATGCGGATGCCGAGGATCACCCCGGAGGCGCCGCTGATGCCGACGACGAGTCGCTGTGGCGTGGTCATACCTCAGATGTAGCGCACACCTCCCCGAAGGTCCAGTGCCGCACTCTGCCCCTTGCAATTCCGACGGTTCAGTAACAACATGGCAGGGCAAGGTCATATGGAAGCAACATATGACAAACTTCCGATGGAGGGATCTATGCTTCGTGAAGACCGGATTGAATTCCTGCGCACCAAGCACAAGTCGCTGGACAGCGAACTGCGCCAGCAGTCTCGCCGCCTCTATCCGGACGATTCCATCATCGCAAAACTGAAAAAAGAAAAGCTGCGCGTAAAGGACGAAATTGCACGGCTGTGCAATGCCTGATTCCTTCAGGCCCTGATCCTTGGGGGATCACCCAACCCGTATGGAAAGCGAAACGGCGTGCCGGTAAGGCACGCCGTTTCCATGTGTGCGGAGGGCCGCGAAGGGGCGCGGGTCAGCCCGCCGCCTCTTCCTCGTCGTCGTAGAGATTGGCGGTGTTGGCGTTTTCCGGGGCGGGGGTGCCGCGGCGCACCGCCTGGGACAGCGCCTCTTCCAGCTCGCGCTGGGTGCACAGGCCCAGCATCACCGGGCTGCGCGGCTTGATGTTGCTGGCGTTCCAGTGGGACTTGTCGCGCACCGACGCGATGGTCGGCTTGGTGGTGCCGATCAGGCGGCTGACCTGCGCGTCGCTCAGCTCCGGGTGGTGCTTCAGCAGCCAGGCGATGGCGTCGGGCTTGTCGCCGCGCTTGGTGATGGGGGTGTAGCGCGGACCCTTGGACCGCTGGGCCGGCAGCGGCAGGTCGGGGACCAGCAGCTTCAGCCGGGAATCCGGGTTCTTTTCACACCGCTCCACCTCGGCCTTGGTCAACTGGCCGTTGGCGATGGGATCCAGGCCGACCATGCCGGTGGCGACCTCGCCGTCGGCGATGGCCTGGACCTCCAGCGCGTGCATCCCGCAGAACGCGGCGATCTGCTCAAAGGTCAAGGTCGTGTTCTCGACCAGCCAGACGGCCGTCGCTTTCGGCATCAAGGGCAGTGCCATCGTCCCTCCTGACAAACCCAAAATCGGTCCGTTCCTGCCCCCCGGAAATCCCTTCCGGAAAGCCGGCCGCGGTCCGACGTGTCGTGTGTTGCGGCTTCTGCCCCAGCATACAGTGCCGGGGCCTGCGTTCCCAACGGTGCGTGCGCACAGTCGCGGTGCCGGCACAAGGCCGGCTCACCCTCTGCTGCTAACCGTTCTTGCGGGCTTTCGCAAGCCTATGCCGCACAGGTCAGACCAGAATAACGCGAAATTCATAGTTCGCCTATGCCTGCGCGGTGTGCCGGCGGGGGGCGAGGCCGGAGCAACGGACCGGGGCGCTTCCCCTCTCCCCGGCGGGGAGGGGGCTTTTGGGCAGGACAAAGTTGCCATGGCGGGGGTCAGAACAGCGATCCCTGTTCCGCTTTTCCGCCGGTTTTCCGAGGTTGGGGTTTCTTTTCGGGCTTGGGTGCCGGCGGGGAGGGGGGCGGGGCGGTGCCGATGACCGCCCCCACCGTGGCGTCGTAGAATTCCAGCGTCACCGCCTGCCCGGCCGCCAGCCCCGCCGCGGCGGTGACGGGGGTGTGGTTGGGGCCGCGCACCACGGCGAATCCGCGCTGCAACACCCCTTCGTAGGAATAGCTGCGCAGAAGTTGGGCCAGCCCGGCCAGCCGGTCGCCGCGGGCGGCCATCTGGGTTGCCGCCGCCCGGTCCAGCCGGGCCGCCAGATCGTCCAGCCGCCGCCGCCCCTCCGCCGCCTGCCGGGCGGTGGTGTGGAGCGACAGGCGGGCGGCCACCCGTTCGAACCGGCCCTGGCCCTGCGTGACCACATGCCGCAGGGCCGAGTCCAGCGCGCGGGATTCCGACAGCAGCCGGCCCCGCGCCGCCTCGATCACCGCGCGCGGGTGGGGCAAGGCGCCGCCCAGATGGGCCACGCGGGTGCGCCGGCGCTCCAGCACCGTGCCCATGGCCATGTGCAGCCGCTCGGCGCGGTCGTCCAGGCGCTGTTCATAGCCCTCGATCAGCGCGCGGGGATCGGCCAGGCCGCGGGCCAGCCCCTCCACCCGCGTGCGCCGCTCCGCCACCAGCCGGGACGAGGCGCCGACCAGCCGCCGGGCGGTGTCGAACACCTGCGCCAGCAATTCGGCGCGCACCGGCACCGCCATTTCCGCCGCCGCCGTCGGCGTGGGCGCCCGGCGGTCGGACGCGAAGTCGATGAGCGTGGTGTCGGTCTCGTGCCCCACGGCGGAGATCAGCGGAATGCGCGAGGCCGCCGCGGCGCGCACCACGATTTCCTCGTTGAAGGCCATCAGGTCTTCCAGCGACCCGCCGCCGCGCGCCACGATCAGCACGTCGGGCCGCGGCACCCGCCCGCCCGCGTCCAGCCGGTTGAACCCGTCGATGGCCGCGGCCACTTGGGGTCCGGCCCCCTCGCCCTGCACCGCCACCGGCCACAGCAGCACCCGGCGGGGGAAACGGTCGGCCAGCCGGTGCAGGATGTCGCGGATCACCGCCCCCGTGGGCGAGGTCACCACCCCGATCACGCCGGGCAGGAAGGGCAGCGGCTTCTTGCGCGCCGGGTCGAACAGCCCCTCCGCCGCCAGCCGCCGCTTGCGCTCCTCCAGCATCTTCAGCAGGGCACCTTCGCCGGCCAGCTCCATGGTTTCGATGATGAGCTGGTACTGCGAGCGGCCCGGATATGTCGTCAGCCGCCCGGTGACGATGACCTCCAGCCCCTCCGCCGGCTGGACCGCCAGCTTGGACACGGTGCCGCGCCAGCACACCGCCTCGATCACCGCGGCGTCGTCCTTCAGCCGCAGGTAGCAGTGGCCGGACGAATGGCGCTTGGGCTGGGAGATTTCGCCGCGGACCCGCACGGCACCGTAGGTATCCTCCACCGTGCGCTTCAGCGCGCGGGCCAGATCGCTGACGGAATATTCCGGCGTGTTGCTGCCGGGCCGGGCGGGCTGGGCAAGCAGGGAAGGGGTGTCCGGCGTTTTGGTCATGGTGTCTTCTAGTGTGCGGCGGGGGCATGATACAAGGCCGCCGGGAAGCAACAAGTGTAGGAAGGGCCTGGTCCCATGAAAGTCCTTGTCGTCGGGTCGGGTGGGCGCGAGCACGCGCTGTGCTGGGCAATTTCCGCGTCGCCGCTGTGCGATGCGCTGTATTGCGCGCCGGGCAACGCCGGCATCGCCGACGTGGCATCCTGCGTCCCCCTTTCGGCGGAGGATGTGGACGGGATCGTAGCGTGGGTGAAGGCCAACGGCATCGGTTTCGTGGTGGTCGGGCCGGAAGCGCCGCTGGTGCTGGGGTTGGCCGACCGTCTGAAGGCCGAGGGGGTGAAGGTCTTCGGCCCCAGCGCCAGGGCGGCGGCCCTGGAAGGCTCCAAGGGCTTCATGAAGGATCTGCTGGCCAAGTACAACGTGCCCACCGCGGCCTATGGCCGTTTCCGCGAGGTGGACGCCGCGCACGCCTTCATCCGCCAGCACGGCGCCCCCATCGTGGTGAAGGCCGACGGTCTGGCCGCCGGCAAGGGCGTCACCGTCGCCCGCACGGTGGAGGAGGCCATCGCCGCCGTTGACGAGGCGCTGGTGGGCGGCCGTTTCGGCGACGCCGGAGCCGAAGTGGTGATCGAGGAATTTCTGGACGGGGAGGAGGTCAGCTTCTTCGCCCTGGTGGACGGTGAGACGGCGCTGCCGCTGGCCTCGGCCCAGGACCACAAGGCGGTGGGCGACGGCGACACCGGCCCCAACACCGGCGGCATGGGCGCCTATTCCCCCGCCCCGGCCCTGACGCCGGAGCTGCAGGAGCGGGTGATGCGCGAGATCGTGGAGCCCACGGTGCGCGGCATGGCGGCGGAGGGCTGCCCCTTCACCGGCGTTCTGTTCGCCGGCCTGATGATTCAGGACACGGCCGCCGGCAAGGTGCCCAAGACGCTGGAATTCAACGTGCGCTTCGGCGACCCGGAATGCCAGACGCTGATGATGCGCATGAAGTCCGACGTTCTGGCGGCGTTGGTGGCGGCGGCGGACGGGGTGCTGAAGAACTTCGATGTGCGCTGGCACGACACGGTGTCGCTGTGCGTGGTGATGGCGGCCCGCGGCTACCCCGGCGATTACGTGAAGAACACCGAGATCCGCGCGCTCGACGCCGCCGGAGCGGTGGAGGGCGTCACGGTGTTCCACGCCGGCACCAAGCGCGCCGAGGACGGCCGCATCCTGTCCACCGGCGGCCGCGTGTTGGGCGTGACCGCCACCGGCACCACGGTTGCGGAGGCCCAGGCACGGGCGTACGAGGCGGTGAAACGGCTGGACTGGCCGGACGGTTTCTGCCGCTCCGACATCGGCTGGCGCGCGGTGGGGCGGTAAGCGCCCCCCCCTCTACCGCCCCCCCTCTACCGCCGCCCCGGCACCAGCAGCACCAGCGACAGCGCCGACAGCACCAGGACCAGGGCGGCGATTTCCGGCCATCCTACGGTCTCGCCCAGCAGGACGGCGCTGGACAGCACGCCGATCACCGGAATCGCCAGCGTGCCCATGGATGCCACGTTGGCGGGGAACAGCGTCACCACCCGGTACCATGCCCAATAGCTGTAGCTGACCGGCAGCGACACGGCGTAAAGGGCGGCCCACAGGCTGGTGGCGGTGGCGTGGGCGAAGCCATCGCCCGGGTGGCCGAACACCACCACCCCGATTCCCACCGGCACCCCGCCCAGCAGCAGTTGCCAGCCGGTCAGGGGCACGGAATCCATGCTCCAGCGGTGGCGCTTCACCGCCACCGTGCCGGCGGCCCAGCTGACCGCGGCGGCCAGCATGAACAGCACCCCCCACGGGGCGGCGGCGATGCGGGCGATGTCGGGCACCAGCAGGCACGCCATCCCCGCCAGCCCCAGGCCCAGCCCGGCCACCCGTGCGCGCGTCAGCCGTTCCCCCAGCAGCAATGCTGCCAGCAGCGAGGCCCACAGCGGCATGGTGAAGGCGATGATCGCCGCCCGCCCCGCCGGCATCATGGTCAGGCCCAGGCTGGAAAACACCTGCCACCCCGTCACGTTCAGGGCGGTGGACACAATCATGGGTACTCTGTCCGCATGGGGCACCGCCAAGGATTTCCGCCCTATCAGCGACACCGCCAGCAGGGTGGCACCCCCCACCAGCAGGCAGGCGAAGCGGAAGGTCCAGGGGTCGAAGGCGGCCAGCGCCATCTTCATCGCCGGCCAATTGACGCCCCATAAGAGCGAGACGCTGCCCAAAAGGGCGAAACCAACGGGCGGAAGGACCGGCGTCGGGGCATCGGAGGGGGAGGGTTCGGCCACGAAAGACCCCATCGGGTGGGAGGATAGGAGCGGGGGCCTACCCCGCCCGCGTGGATGAGACCAAAAGTCAGCCCGCTCTTGCAACCAAAGACCGAGGCGCCGGCTGACGGAAGCGCACTGTTCCGGCACCTGTGCATTTGCGAGCATGGCGTAAAGATCGGCCCACGGCAACGCAGGCGACGACAGCCCATGGCAGCCCCCCCGACCCTTCCCCCGTCCGTTCCCGATTACCGCAAGCTGGCGGCCATGCTGGCCGACCTGGGCGCACGGGCCGCCGATATGGGCCGTGACCGGGGGGATCAGGATCTGCAGCGGCTGGCCCAGCGGCTGCACGGCTACGCCCGCGCCATCCAGCGCGATCTGGCCCCCCAGCGGGGGCGTGGGACCACCCCGTCGGACGGGCGGTAACCGACCCTCTTCCCCCTTACCCCATCGGGGCGGCGGCCCACCCCTTCCACGGCGGCGCAAAAAGGAGATCCGGTCCCCACGCTTAGTCCCGTGCTTCCTGGGATCGAGCGAGGATCGGATGCAATACAGGCCAGACGTGGATGGGCTGCGGGCCGTGGCGGTGCTGCCGGTGGTGCTGTTTCATGCCGGGATTCCGGGGTTCGGCGGCGGATTCGTCGGTGTGGACGTGTTCTTCGTCATTTCGGGCTATCTCATCACCGGGCTGATCGCCGAGGAGATCCGGCAGGGCCGCTTCTCCCTGGCCGGTTTCTATGAACGGCGCATCCGCCGCATCGTGCCGGCGCTGGCGGTCATGCTGCTGGCCTGCACGGTGGCGGCGTCCGCCCTGTTGCTGCCGCTGGATTACGAGGAGTTCGGGCGCAGCGTAGTGGCGGCGGCGTTGTCGTTCTCCAACGTCTTCTTCTGGCGCCAGTCCGGCTATTTCAGCGATGCGGCGGAACTGAAGCCGCTGCTGCACACCTGGTCGCTGTCGGTGGAGGAGCAGTTCTACATCGTCCTGCCGCTGTTCCTGCTGACCATGGCGTGGCTGTTCCGGGGACGGGGGGCGCAACGCTGGACCGTCGCCGGGGTGGTGGCGCTGGCGGCGGGGTCGTTCGCCCTGAGCGTTCTGGGGCTGGAGCGGCACCCCGATGCGGTGTTCTACCTGATGCCGACCCGGGCGTGGGAACTGCTGCTGGGGGCGTTGCTGGGGCTGGGTGCCGTGCCCCCGTCCCGCCGGGCCTGGGTGCACGAGGCCGCCGGCCTTGCGGGGCTGGGGCTGATCGGGTGGGCCGTCTTCATGTTCGACCGCATGACGGCGTTTCCCGGCCCCAACGCGCTGGTTCCCTGCCTTGGGGCGGCGCTGGTGATTTATGCCGGGACTGGGGCCGGCGCGGGGGGCCGGCTGCCGCTGGCGTCCCGGCTGCTGGCGTTGCGGGGGCCGGTGTTCGTCGGGCTGGTTTCGTACTCCCTCTACCTCTGGCACTGGCCGTTGCTGGTGTTCGCCCATTACACCGCCTTCGGTCCGCTGGAACCGGCAACGCTGGCCGGCGTGCTGGCGCTGACCGCCGTGGTGTCGGTGCTGTCGTGGCGGTTCGTGGAAAAGCCGTTCCGCACCGGCCCGTGGCTGCGCGGGCGGCGGGCCTTCGCCCATGGGGCGGCGGCGCTGGTGCTGTTCCTGGGGTTCGGCGGCTGGACGCTGGCGTCCAACGGCTGGGCTGCCCGTTTCGACCCGCAGGTCAGCCGGGTGGAGGCGATGGCCAACAGCCGCAACCTGGATTACGTGGCGTGCAAGGACCGCGACCCGGCCCATGTTCTCAACGGCGACCTGTGCACCGTGGGGGCGGCGGACGCGGCGGGCGAGCCGTGGCTGATCTGGGGCGATTCCCACGCCTGGGCCATGCTGCACCTGTTCGACGAGGCGTTCCGGCAGGCCGGGGCGCGCGCCATCGTCGCCAGCTACGACGGCTGCGTGCCGCTGTTCGGGGTCAGCCGGGTCCATTACCAGGGGCCATGCCGGGCCATCGCCGACAGCGTGGACCGGCTGATCGAGCGCGAAGGGGTGCGCCGGGTGGTGATGACCGCCTATTGGACCGGCTATTACCGCGACACGCTGCAGGTGGACGGCACGGTGACCGGGCCGGGAGACCGCGCCACGACGGCCCAGGTGCTGAACCGCGGGCTGATGCGCACGGTGGACCGGCTGTCGGCCCGTGGCATCGACGTCTATCTGACCGACCCGCTGCCGGGCGCGCGGTGGAACGCCCCGCGGGCGCTGGCGGCGGCGGTGGCGTGGAACCGGCCCATCGACCCGGCCTATTCCCTGGAAGACTACCAGACGATGAACCGCGACTTCTTCCAGACGGTCGAGGCGCTGGGCGGCGAGATCCGCGGACGGCTGTCGCTGTGGACCCTGCTGTGCGGCGGCGGCCGTTGCCGGACGGAAGATGACGGGGGGCTGCCGCTCTATTTCGACACCAACCACCCGGCCCGTGACACCTTCGGCTTCGCCCAGGGACCGGTGACCGCCTTTATCCGCGGGCGCATTCCCCTGGCCGAGGCGCCGGATGCGTCACTGGAGGGCGGCACCATTCCGTAATTCCGTCTCACCGCGGGCACCCCCGGCCGCATGGTGGGGGTGCCCGCAGGGAACGGCGGAGCATTGGGACATATCCTGTTCGACGGCGATGAAGCGCACCACCCGTCCGGTGCCGTCGCGCACCGGGGTGACCGTGGCGTACGACCAATAACACGAACCGTCGCGGCGGCGGTTGCAGAGATTTCCGCTCCACACCTTGCCGTCCATCAGGGTTTCCCACGCCGTGCGGTAGCCGCATGGAAACACCCCGGCGGACAGGATACGCACCGGCTGCCCCACCACATCGCCCGTGGCATAGCCGTTGTGGGCGAGAAAGCGGGTGTTGACGTATTCGATGATGCCGGTGCTGCTGGTAATGACGACCATGGACTGGCATTGGTCCAAGGCGCGCGCCACCATGTCCGCCGGCACCGCCGGGGCGGCGGGCAGGGCGGCGGGCTGCGGCGCACCCACGGCGCGGCGCGCCCTGCGCAGCCCCGCCAGCGCCGGGCGCAGGCCCAGGGGCAGCGACAGGAGGCCAGCCGCCACCGCCAGCCCCAGGATGGCGGCAATGCCCGCCACCGTCATCAGCATCCGCGTGCGGACCCGCTGGTTTTGCAGCACCAGACTCTGGTCGATGACGGCGAAGATCTCGTCGGGGGTGGCCGTCAGGACCGGCATCAGGCCGGTGTTTTCACCCACCATGGTGCGCAGGGCCTGAACATAGCGGTAAAGGGCACCATCCGGTGCATCCCATGCGGTCTGGTATGCCGGTGCCGCATCGTCGCTCAGCGCGTTCTGGCCGCGTATGCGTTCCAGAACGCCGATCTGGCCTTCAAGGATCTGCCGCACCGCCCGCCGCCGTTCGATTGAAACCGTGTCGGTCAGCCGGGCGGCCAGATCGGCGGTTTCTTCGATGACGGCGCGTTCGCGCGCGGTGTCGGCAATGGCCGTCAGGCGGCTTTCCAGCATCACGGTCAGAAAGCCGAGCGCCAGCCCCGTCAACAGGACCGCCGCGGTGAACCCCATCACCAGCCCCCGCCACCACAAGGCCACGCGCTGGGCGTTGGCGGCATCGGCGGCAAAAATATCCGGGGCCGTGGACTCCATCATGCTTCTCATTCCCTGCCAGTGCGCGGCGGTCAAACCTCTGGTGGCCGACCCTTCGGCCCCTGGGGTTCAGCAACCGCTGTGCCAGGACGGAAAAGCACCGATGACCAACGAATACGGCGGTAACCGGGGGGCTATGCCCGATGACCGCCGCCGTTCTGGTTGTGGCTGTGCAGAATGCAACGCATTCGGCACAAGCTTTTCTTGAATTGCCGCCGGACGGTTCCGGCTCAGCCGCCCGCCTGCAGCGCCTTGATACGGGCGGCGACGAAGGCGTGATCCTGGCCCTGGGGGTCGAGCTGGGTCAGCAGCTTGTTCCACAGCCCGACCGCTTCGTCCTTGCGGCCCGCCCCGGCGGCGTCCAGGCCCAGCAGCCACAGGGCGTCGGGGTTGGCCGGTTCCGCCGCCAGCGCCGCCTTCAGCGCCGTCACCGCCTCTGCCGGCAGGGGCGACGGCTTGTCGCCGGGCAGGTTGGCGGCGTCGATCAGCGTCTGGGCCAGCGTGAGCTGGGCGTCGGCGCGGGCGGGGCCGTGGGCCGCCGCCTGACGCGCGGCGTCCAGCGCCTTGGCGGGTTCCTTCAGCACGCTGTAGGACCGGGCCAGCCGCAGCCAGCCGTCCACGTCGCCGGGGTTGGCCTTTTGCTTTTCCGCCAGGGACGCCACCATGGAGCGCACCATCTCGTTGCGCTGGAGGTCGTCGGCCTGACCGGCGGGCTTGGCGTCGGGGGTGGCGGCGGGGGCCGCCGCCTGCCGCGGGGGCAGGGGCTGGGGCATCACCTCGGCCACGTTCAGGTTCAGGCTTTCGGCGGCACGGGTGATCTGCGCCTTCAGCATGGGCAGCCAGGGGGCGTCGGCGGGGGTGTGGGCCATCTGGCCGCGCCACTGGTCCAGCGCACCCCGGACGTCGCCGGCCTGGAACCGGGCGAGCGCCAGATAGAACTGCGCCCGCGGGTCGTCGGGGCGGGCGGCCAGCGCCGCTTCGAACGCGCCGCGCGCTTCTTCCGACACGATGCCGTTGTTGCTGTTGACCGCCACGTCGCCGAAGGCCGCCGCCACGTCGGGATCCTTGGGGTCGATGCGGCGGGCCTGACGGAACGCCTCTGCCGCGTCGTCATAGCGGTTCATGCGGGTGTAGGTGCGGCCCAGCAGAATCCAGCCGTCGATGTTGTCGGGCTGTTCGGCCAGGGTCTGCTTCAGCTTGTCCACCGCCGCCAGCACCTCGGCCGGAACGCCGTCGTTGCGGGGCAGGGTGCGCGACGCCAGCGGCTGCGCCGGCTGGTCGGGGCGGCCCAGCGGCATATAGACCGCCAGCGCGCCCGCCGGGATCACCAGCGCCAGCAGCACCGCCACGATGCGGGTGCGGCCCGTGACGGCGGGCGCGTCCGCCTGTTTCGCCACCGCACTTTCCAGGGCCAGCATGCGCCGGCCCACCTCGGCCCGCGCGGCGTCGGCCTGGGCGGCGGAGATGAGGCCGCTGTCCCGTTCCCGCTCCAGCTCCTTCAACTGGTCGCGGTAGACCTCCAGATCATAGGCGGCGCGGGAGCCGGCGGCCCCCGCCGGGCGGGCCAGCGGCCACACGATCAGCATCACCACGGCCGCGGTCATGGCCGCGGCGACGATCCAGAACAGCATCACCCTTGGTCCTTCAGCAGCGCGTCGAGCCGGCGGCGCTCATCCTCGGTCAGCGGGGCGGTGTCGGCCCCGCCCGGTCCCTGGCGGCGGCGCAGGTACACCGCCACGCCCACGGCCCCGGCGGCCAGCAGCGCGAACGGCCCGGCCCACAGCAGCAGCGTGGTGGCCTTGAACGGCGGGCGCAGCAGCACGTAATCGCCGTAGCGGTCCACCAGATAGCTTTTCACCTGATCGTTGCCGTCGCCGGCCACCAGCCGTTCGCGCACCAGCCGGCGCAGGTCGCGGGCCAGGTCGGCGTTGGAATCGTCGATCGACTGGTTCTGGCAGACCAGACAGCGCAGATCCTTGGAGATCTCCCGCGCCCGCGCCTCCATGGCCGGGTCCGGCAGCACCTCCGACGGTTCGACGGCGTGGACGATGGGGGCATAGGCGAGGGGGGCGGACAGGCCCAGCAGCAGGGCCGCGGTCAACAGATGGCGTTTCATCCCTTCCGCAGCTCCTTCACCAGGGGCAGAATCTGCTGTTCCACGATCTCGGGCGTCAGCGGGCCGGCGTGCTTGAAGCGGATGCGGCCCTGCCGGTCGATCAGGAAGCTTTCCGGCACGCCATAGACGCCCCAGTCGATGGACACCCGCCCGTCGGTGTCGGCGCCGATGGTGGCATAGGGGTTGCCGTTGCGCGCCAGCCAGGTCAGCGCGTCCTCGGGCTTGTCCTTGTAGTTGATGCCGCGGACCGTCAGCCCCTGTTCCCGCGACAGGCGGGTGATGATCGGGTGCTCCAGCTTGCACGGCACGCACCACGAGGCGAAGACGTTGACCAACTGAACGTCGCCCTTCAGGCCGTCGGAGGACAGCCCCCCGCTCTGCCCCGGCAGCGGCGGCAGGGCGAAGGTGGGCACCGGCTTGTCGATCAGCACCGACGGGATGGCCTGCGGATCGCGGCTGAAGCCCTGGTAGAAGGCGATGCCCACACCGGCGAACAGCAGCAGCGGCAGGATGAACAGGATGCGCGTCATGGGAACGTCTGGCCCTTATTCGGCGGGGTGGGCGTGGGCCGGTGCGGCCTTGGCCCGGCGGGCGGGGGCACCGACGCGGAACCGGCGGTCGGTCAGCGACAACAGCCCGCCCAGCGCCATCAGAACGCCCCCGGCCCAGATCCACGGCACCAGCGGATGGTGGTAGAGCCGCACGGTCCATAGGCCTGTCTTCGCGTCCACATCCCCCAGCGCCACGTACAGGTCGGAGAACAGGGTGGTGCGGATCGCGGCTTCGGTCGTGGACATCATGCGGGTGGAATAGCTGCGGCGCTGCGGCTCCAGCACCGTCACCAGCTCATTGCCCCGGCGGACGGTGAAGCGTCCCTGATCCGCCTTCCAGTTCGGCCCCTGCACCTGCTCGATCGTATCGAAGGTCAGGGTGAAGCCGGCGATCTCGGCGGTGTCGCCCGGCTTCATGGCGCGGATGACCTCGCTGTTCCACGCCGAGGTGCCGACCATCCCGGCGATGGCGATGCCGAGTGCTGCGTGGGTGATGGTCATGCCCCAGGCGCTGCGCGGCAGGTGGCGCGCCCGGTGCAGGCTGTCCGACAGCGGCCCGCGGAACAGGCGGATGCGCTCGGCGAATTCCGCCAGCGCACCGAAGAAGGCCCAGGCCGCCGCCCCGATGCCGATCAGCGCCAGCACCGGCCCGCCATAGGACGCCACCCCCCACAGCACCGCCGCCACGGTGATGAGCCCGGCCACGGTCAGTTTCCCGAGCGCATAGCCCACGTCGCCGCGCTTCCACGCCAGCAGCGGCCCCACCACCATCACCGCCACCATGGGGATCATCAGCGGCAGGAAGGTGGCGTTGAAGAACGGCGCCCCCACCGACACCTTGCCCAGGTTCAGGATGTCCATGAACAGGGGATAGAGCGTGCCGATGAACACGGTGGCGGTGGCGGTGGACAGCAGCAGGTTGTTCAGCACCAGCGCCCCTTCGCGGCTGACCGGGGCGAACAGCCCGCCGGCCTTCAGCGTCGGCGCCCGCAGCCCGTAGAGCAGCAGCGACCCGCCGGTCGCCACCAGCAGCAGGATCAGGATGAACACCCCGCGCTTGGGATCGACCGCGAAGGCGTGGACCGAGGTCAGGATGCCCGAGCGCACCAGGAAGGTGCCCATCAGCGACAGGGAGAAGGTGATGATCGCCAGCAGGATGGTCCAGGTCTTCAGCGCGTCGCGCTTTTCCACCACGATGGCGGAATGCAGCAGCGCCGTCCCCGCCAGCCACGGCATGAGCGAAGCGTTTTCCACCGGATCCCAGTACCACCAGCCGCCCCAGCCCAGTTCGTAATAGGCCCACCACGCCCCCATGGCGATGCCGATGGTCAGCATGGACCATGCGGCCAGCGTCCACGGGCGCACCCACCGCGCCCACGCCGGATCGACGCGCCCCTCGATCAGGGCGGCGACCGCGAAGGAGAAGGCCATGGAGAAGCCCACATACCCGGCATAAAGGAACGGCGGGTGGAAGGCGAGGCCGGGATCCTGCAGCAGCGGGTTCAGGTCGCGCCCGTCGATGGGGGCCGGCACCACCCGCAGGAACGGGTTGGAGGTGATGAGGATGAACAGCAGGAAGCCCACCGCCACCATGGCCTGCACCGACAGCACGCGGGCCTTCAGCGTCGGGGGCAGGTTGCGGCCGAACAGGGCGACGGCGGCGCCGAAGCCGGCCAGCATCACCACCCACAGCAGCATCGACCCCTCGTGGTTGCCCCACACGCCCGACACCTTGTAGAGCATGGGCTTCAGCGAATGGCTGTTCTCCACCACGTTGGCGACGCTGAAATCCGACACCACGTGCGCCCAGGTCAGCGCGCCATAGGCCAGCAGGATCAGCGCCAGCTGGGCATAGGCGGCGGGCCGGGCCACCGCCATCCACGCGGCGTTGCGGGTGGCCGCCCCCGCCAGGGGCAGGCCCGATTGCACCAGGGCGGTGAACAGCGCCAGCACCAGCGCGTAATGACCGAGTTCGGGGATCACGGGGCGCTTGCTCCTCGCGCGAAGAAAGAAGAGAGGGGTTATTTGCCGGCGGCGTTGGCTTCGGCGGGCTTGTACTGGCCGGCGCGCTTCAGGGCGTCGGTGACTTCCGGCGGCATGTATTTTTCATCGTGCTTGGCCAGCACCTCGCGGGCGGCGAACACGCCGTCGGGGCGCAGCTTGCCCTCGGCCACCACGCCCTGACCCTCGCGGAACAGGTCGGGCAACTGGCCGCGGTAGCTGACGGCCACCGTGTTGATGGTGTCGGTGACGCGGAATTCCACCGTCACGCCGTCGGGCTGCTTCCTGACGCTGCCGTCCTCCACCAGCCCGCCCAGGCGGAAGCTGCGGTCCTTGACCTGCGCGCCCTTGGTCTGCAGGTCGCTGGGGCTGAAGAAGAAGACGAGATTGTCCTGAAACGCCGTCAGCGTCAGGGCGGTGGCCGTGCCCAGCCCCAGCAGGGCCAGGACCAGCATGTAGAGACGCCGTTTCTTCCGGGTCATCCTTCGCTCACCTTGTGCTTGCGGCGACGGGCCGGGCGGATGGCTTCCAGCGCCTTCAGCGTCGCCTCGCGCTCCCTCAGCCCGCGGATGGAGGCGATCAGCAGCGCCACCAGCACCACCGCCGCCACGCCGTAGGCCGGCCAGACGAACGCCGCATAACCGCCCATCGCCAGGAATTGCGCCATATCCGTCATGGCCTGTCCGCCTCGTTCATCCCGTATGCGCGGTCAAATCAACCGCAACCCTGCGCCCCGTTCAAGGCACCACCGCGTACATGACAGCGTTGTCATGTACGAAACCGTCACGCCCCGGCTTCCACCCCGCCGGTTCCGGCCTCAACACCGCCGGCTTCAACCTGGGTCAGGCGCAGGGTCTGGATCTTGCGCTGCACGATCTCCGCCTTGATGCGCACCAGCACGGTGGCGATGTAATAGGCCTTGAACGCCAGCGCCATGGTCAGCAGCGGCACCAGCATGGTGCCGTCGATGGTGGGGCCGCCCATGCGCACGACGCTGGCCGGCTGGTGCAGCGTGTTCCACCAATCCACCGAGAACTTGATGATCGGCACGTTGACGATGCCCACCAGCAACAGCACGTTGCCGGCCCGCACCCCCCGTTCCGGCTCGTCGAAGGCGTTCACCAGCGCCATGTACCCCAGATAGAGGAAGAACAGGATCAGCACGCTGGTCAGCCGCGCGTCCCACACCCACCACGTGCCCCACATGGGGGCACCCCACAGCGATCCGGTGATGAGGCACACGGCGGTGAAGCCGGCGCCGACCGGGGCCGCGGCCTTGGCGTACAGGTCGGCCAGCGGGTGCTTCCACACCAGCCCCACCCCGGCGGCCACGGCCATGCTGGTGTAGACGAACATGCTCATCCACGCGGCGGGCACATGGATGTACATGATCCGCACGGTGTCCCCCTGCTGGTAGTCGGGGGGGGAGGCGAACAGGCTGAGGTACAGCCCGGCCCCCGTCAGCAGCACCGCCGCCACCGCGGCCCACGGCAGGACGGCGCTGGCGATGCGCAGGAAACGGGCGGGGTTGGCATAGCGGTGCATGGGAGCCGTCGTCATCGAAAGTGGTGCCGGAAGCCGGGTTGGCGTTTCCGCCCGTCCATATAGGACGACAGATGCCCCGGAACGAGGGTGTCGTGCCTTGATCCTGGTCAGTTCATCCGCGGCAAAGTGGCATGATCCGTACGTATAGCCGAACAGGAGCGGGCGTGTTTCTGGTTTTTAGTATGAGGCGGCAGCGCGCGGTTGTGCGATCTTTGCGTACGGTCCCCCAGGGGGCCCGCCTGCTCTTCCTCAGACCGGGCGGCCGGGGTTCCGTGACGCGGGGCTCGGGGACGCGGGCTCAGGATGGTGTCCCGTCGGCACGCCCCGGTGACAGCGACACCAGCGCATGGCACAGCGCAAGGGCGCAGGGCAGAAACATCATGCTGGCGTGCCGCGTGAACGCGAAGCCGACGATGTAAGGCACCCCGAGGGTCGCCATGCTTCCCAGGAACAGCAGCATGGCCCGCCCCGCCAGCGGGCGGCGGCGCTGGACGGCGAGGGCGAGCGCCACCAGGCAGGCGGCCTCCAGCAGCCGGGCGGCCACCAGCCCGCCGCGTTCCAAAACCCCCAGAAAGCCGGGATACGGTGCGCTTCCGGCCTTGTCCACCGACAGGAACAGGACCGAGAATTTGCGCCACGCGAGGATGGCCCACAGCCTCGGTTCGGCGGTCATGAAGGCGATTGCGCGCTGCAGCCCGTCGTCGTTCAGGCTCCATTCGTCGGCATAGACCTTGCCGGACAGCAGCGCGGCGTCGTACCTGTCGAGCGTCCCGGTCAGCGGGGGGTAGTGGTCGATGAGCCCGGCGTTGTTTCCCTTGAGGAAATTCAGGCCGTCTATGGACGTGCCCAGGCTCCATCGCCCGGTCGCGTCATGGGAGTGGACCATCCATCCGAGCACCCCCGCCAGTGTCAGGACGACGACCAGCGCGCGCAGCCGCACCGACGGTTCCAGCCGGGTGTGGAAAAGAAGCAGAAAGGCCAAAAAGGGAAGGAAGGAACTCTTGGTCAAATAGAGTCCCGCCAGCGAGAGGCCGAATCCGCCGGTCAGGAGCGTATGGCACCGGCCCTGCCGCTCAAAGAAAAGAAGAAAGGCAAAGGCAAAGGCAATCAGGGAATAGGCATACCCCTCTTCGACCTGCATGTTGACCGTGTTGATCAGGACGGCGGGAATCATCAGTGCGGCCAGGGGGATCACCAGCACTGCCGTTGTCACGGCGGCGGACCCGTACCGCCAGGCGCTGCGCACGGCGAGGAGATGGGCCGCGGTCAAGGGGAGCACGAACACCACCGCCTTCGCCAGACCGGCGGCGAGCGGGTCGTCTGCGAAAAGGATGGCCAAGCCGGCGGCGGCCCAGGCGGCCAGCGGCAGGCGGTGAGCGCGCAGGCAGGGATCGGCCAGTGTGGCGTCAACGAAGGTGCCGGTGCAATCGATGAACCCGCGTCCTTCCACCAGGCTTCTCGCCAGGGGGCCGAACCCGTCGCTCAGCAGAAACAGCGAGGAGACTCCCGCTCCGCGGGCGGACATCATCAATACCGCGGCGGCCACGATGGACGTGTGCAGGACAGCCAGAGCGAATGGCGCCCATGCGGGAAAGGGTGCGGCACGGTTTTGGAAAGATGGCATCGGCGTGCAAATCCAGCGAGACCTTCGAGCTTAATCACTTATGGCGTGCACACGGATCCATCGCAATCATTCAGGGAAGGGCCCGGGGGCCTGCAAGCTTGGCCGTGACGTCAACGGGCACGCCAGCGTCTGTCATGGCCAGCGTCTGTTATGGCCAGCGTCTGTTATGGCCAGCGTCTGTTATGGCCAGCGTCTGTTATGGGTTGTATCGTCGCCCTGCCCGGGCCGGTCTTGCCCCGCGGGGGCAAGCGCCTACATAGGCCGGAACGGGCAAGGAAGGAACGGGACCATGTGCGGACGGATGATCCAGATGACGCCGCTGGAGGTGCTGCGGCAGATCTTCGGCTTCACCGGCGCTCCCAACCTGCGTCCCCGCTACAATCTGGCTCCCACCCAGGACGCCGCCGTCATCCGCGAGACCGGGCGGGGACGGGAGGTCGCCCTGCTGCGCTGGGGGCTGGTGCCGTCGTGGGCCAAGGATGCGAGCGGTGCCGCCAAGCTCATCAACGCCCGCAGCGAGACCGCCGCCGGCAAGCCGTCGTTCCGCAGCGCGCTCGCCCAGCGCCGCTGTCTGGTGCCGGTGGACGGGTTCTATGAATGGCAGGCGGCGGGGGAGGGGCGGCGCAAGCAGCCCTTCGTCATCCGACGCCCCGATCACACGCCCTTCGCGCTCGCCGGGCTGTGGGAGCGGTGGCATGGGCCGGAAGGGATCCTGGAGACCTTCACCGTCTTGACCACCGCCGCCAACCGCACCCTGTCGGCGCTGCACGGGCGGATGCCGGTGGTGCTGGCCCCCGGCGACTGGTCCCTGTGGCTGGATCCGGCGGCTCCGCCGCCGGTGGTGACGGACCTGCTGCGCCCGGCCCCCGACGATGCGCTGGCGATGAGCCCGGTGTCCCAGCGGGTGGGGATGGTGGCCAACGACGACCCCGCGCTGCTGGAGCCCGCCGCCCCGGCTCCGCCGCCGGCCCCGCGGCAGCCGAGCCTGTTTTGAGATGAGACGGGCGGGAACCGCTCTGCTGGCCGTCCTGTTGGCCACCGCTCCGGCGCTGGCGCAGCAGCGGCCCGGCGGCGGGCGGACGCCCAGCCATTCCGAACATCCCAACGAACGGCTGTTCGGGCGGGCCACGGCGCTGGAGGGGGATCTGCTGTCCGTCGGCGGGGAAGAGGTGCGGATCATGGGCATCGACGCCCCCGATCCCGGCCAGATGTGCAAGAACAGGTACGGCAGCCGTTACGACTGCTTCGCCATCGCCAAGGGGGTGCTGAAATCGATGATCGGCGATGCCGACGTGGAATGCACCATCGCCGAGCGTGACCGGAACCGCCAGATGAAGGGGGAGTGCCGGGTCCGCGGCATCGATCTGGGGGCGGCGATGGTGGCGCGCGGCTGGGCTTTCGCCTTCCGCAGCCTGACGCCCGTCTACCAGCAGAGCGAAGCCTACGCCCAGAGCAAGAAGCTCGGCATGTGGGCCGGGCAGGTGGAAAAGCCGTGGGAATGGCGGTCGCGCCAGCTTCGGGAAACCGCGCGCTGACGGACCGCCACTCTGTCTTCTGCGGCCGTCAGACCGACCGCCGCCCGGCGATCATGCGGTAGAGCGCCAGGATGATGATGGCGCCGACGATGGCGCCGATAAAACCCGCCCCTTCGCCGGCCCGGTACCATCCGACCGCCTCGCCCAGGAAGGTGGCGACGAAGGCGCCGGCAATGCCCAACAGGGTGGTGACGATGAACCCGCCCGGATCGCGCCCCGGCATCAACATCTTGGCGACGATGCCCGCGAGAAATCCGATGATGATGGTCAGAAGAATGCCCATTCCTGTCTCCGTTGATGCTTGCCGTCCTGCCTGGTGTAACGGCGGTGTGGAGCTTTGGTTCATCGGTGGGGGTGTGGGAACTTCGGATAGGGGCCGGTGTTGTGGGGAGCATCGAAACGGACCCATACCCGATCTGAAGGAGGATTTCGACGATGCGTTCCCCTCTTCTTGCGGTGAGCATGGCGGCGCTTCTGATCCCGGCGGCGGCGCTGGCTCAGACGGCCCCGGCCCAGACCATGCCGGGCCATTCGACCCCGATGCCGGCCCCCGGCCATACGATGATGCCGGCCCCCGGCACCACGGTCATCATCCCGCCGGTGGAACCGCCGCCGGGTGCCCCGGCGCTGGGCCTGCCCAACAGCGCGGGCGATATTCCGCGCCCCGGCATGCTGTCCAGCCCCGTCACGGCATCGACCGCCGCCGAGTTCGTGCGCGATGCCGGCGGCGGCGGGCTGTTCGAGGTCGAGGCCGGCCGGGTGGCCGAGAGCCGCGCCCAGAACGACGCCGTGCGCGCCTTCGGCCAGCGGATGCAGCAGGATCACACGGCCGTGAACCGCGAACTGGTGGCTCTGGCCCAGGCCCAGGGCATCGGCACGGCGCTGATGCCGGACGCCAGCCACCAGAACCAGCTCCAGTCCCTGCGCACCATGCCGCTCAGCCGATTCGATCACAGCTATCTGGCCGGGCAGATCAAGGCGCACCAGGAAACCATCGCCCTGTTCGAAATGGTGGCGGCGTCCAGCGCGCCCGACATGGCCCCGTTCAAGCCGTTCGCCGAAAAGACGCTGCCCGCCCTGCGCGAGCATCTGGCCATGGCGCAGAGCCTGTTCGGCACCGGCACGCCCACCGCGGCGCGTTAAGGAAAAAGCGCGGCGCTTTCAAGCGCTTGCTTCAACCTCTCGGAGATCCGAAGCGCCGGCCCCGCCCATCTGGGTGGTGGCCGGCGCCGCTTTGTGTGCCCTAAGCGTCAACCGGGGGCGGGATGGAAACGATCCCATGTTGACACCCGTCGGGGGCACGCGCCAAATGAGACACAGGGACAGGGCCGGCTCATCTGTTTTTGCCGCTGCAACGGCCCTGAACAGGGAAAAATACCGGGAGGTAGAGAGAATGAAGCGCATCCTGCTGGGTGCCGGTCTGGGTATGGCCGCCGCCCTCGCGCTCGCGGCTCCGGCCCAGGCGGCCAAGACGCTGGTCTATTGCTCCGAAGGAAGCCCGGAAAACTTCAACCCGGCGCTGAACACCACCGGCACCAGCTTCGACGTGGCTCTGCCGGTCCTGGACGGGCTGGTGGATTTCGAACGCGGCGGCACCAAGGTCATTCCGGCCCTGGCCGAATCCTGGACGGTTTCCGACGACGGCACCGTCTATACCTTCAAGCTTCGCAAGGGCGTGAAGTGGCACGCGGTGGGCGATTTCAAGCCGACCCGCGACCTGACCGCCGACGACGTGCTGTTCTCCATCGAGCGGCAGTGGAAGAAGGATCACCCGTACCACAAGGTGTCGGGCGGGGCGTACGACTACTTCGCCGACATGGGCATGGACACCCTGCTGAAGGCGGTGGAAAAGGTCGATGACCTGACCGTCCGCTTCACGCTGAACCGGGTGGAGGCGCCGTTCATCGCCAACATGGCGATGCCGTTCGCCAAGATCTTCTCCGCCGAATACGCCGAGGCGCTGCTGGCCAAGAAGACCCCGGAAAAGCTGGACCAGGTTCCGGTCGGCACCGGCCCGTTCCAGTTCGTGGCGTACCAGAAGGACGCGGTGATCCGCTACAAGGCGTTCGACGCCTATTGGGGCGGGCGCACGCCGCTCGACAATCTGGTGTTCGCCATCACCCCCGACGCCGCCGTCCGCTACGCCAAGCTGAAGGCCGGCGAATGCCATGTGGTGCCCTATCCCAATCCCGCCGATCTGGCGGCGATGAAGAAGGACGAGAGCATCAACGTGATGGAGCAGGAGGGGCTGAACGTCGGCTACCTCGCCTTCAACGTCACCAAGAAGCCGTTCGACGACGTGCGCGTGCGCAAGGCCGTCAGCATGCTGCTGGACAAGAAGGCGATCGTGGACGCGGTGTACCAGGGGTCGGGCGTGCCCGCCACCAACCCCATCCCGCCCACCATGTGGTCGTACAACAAGGAGATCGAGGATTACCCCGTCGATCTCGAAAAGGCCAAGAAGCTGCTGGCCGACGCCGGCTATCCCAACGGGTTCGACACCGACCTGTGGGCCATGCCGGTGCAGCGCCCCTACAACCCCAACGCCAAGCGCATGGCCGAGATGATGCAGGCCGATCTGGCCAAGGCCGGCATCAAGGCGAAGATCGTGCAGTACGAATGGGGTGAATACCGCAAGCGCATGCAGGCGGGCGAACACCTGATGGGCATGATGGGCTGGACCGGCGACAACGGCGACCCCGACAATTTCCTGGGCACGCTGCTGGGCTGCGAAGCCGCGCGCATGGGCGGCAACAATCTTGCCAAGTGGTGCAACAAGGAGTTCGACGACCTGATCGTGCAGGCCAAGCAGACCACCGATCAGGCCAAGCGCACCAAGCTGTACGAACAGGCGCAGGTCATCTTCAAGGAAGAGGTGCCGTGGTACACCATCGCGCACTCCGTCCAGCATATGGCGCTTGCGAAGAGTGTCGTTGATTACAAGATGGACCCGTTCGCTATTCATCGTTTCAATGGTGTGGACCTGAAGCAGTAATATTCGGTCTCATGCGGATTTATGCTTGACAGGCGATGGCGAGGGCGGGCATCCCCCTCGCCATTGCCGTTTGGGGAATGCCGGAAGTACGGCAACGGGGGTGGATGCACCCCGCCGGCGTCTTAGCTTTATTTGTCGTCGTTTTCGCATTTGCAAAAACCGGGGTTGCCGATGCTGCGCTTCGTACTGACGCGGCTGGGGCTGGTCGTGCCGACCTTTTTGGGCGTGACCTTTCTCAGTTTCATCCTCATCCGGCTGGTGCCGGGTGATCCCATCGAGGTGCGCGTGGGCGAGCGCGGCATCGCGCCCGACCGTCTGGCCATGCTGCGCCACGAGCTGGGGCTGGACCGGCCCCTGTGGCAGCAGTTCGCCGATTACGTGGGCGGGGTTCTGTCGGGCAACTTCGGCGAATCGCTGGTCACCCACAACCCGGTCTTCAGCGAATTCCTGGCCCTGTTTCCGGCGACGCTGGAACTGGCGCTGTTCGCCATGGCGTTTGCGGTGCTGATCGGGCTGCCGGCGGGGATCGTCGCGGCGGTGCGGCGCGGGTCGCCGTTCGACCACGGCATCATGGCGGCCAGCCTGACCGGCTATTCCATGCCGATCTTCTGGTGGGGGCTGCTGCTGATCCTGTTCTTCTCGGTGTTCCTGGGCTGGACGCCGGTGTCGGGGCGGCTGGACCTGCTGTATTACGTGGAGCCGGTGACCGGCTTCATGCTGATCGACACCTGGATGGCGGGGGATATGGACGCCTTCCGCTCGGCCATCCGGCATCTCATTCTGCCGGCGGTGGTGCTGGGCACCATTCCGCTGGCGGTGGTGGCGCGCATGACCCGCTCGGCCATGCTGGAGGTGTTGAGCGAGGATTACATCCGCACCGCCCGCGCCAAGGGCCTGAGCACCCGCCGGGTGATCGGGCTGCACGCGCTGCGCAACGCGCTGATCCCCGTGGTGACGGTGATCGGGCTGCAGGTGGGCACCATGCTGGGCGGGGCCATCCTGACCGAAACCATCTTTTCCTGGCCCGGCATCGGCAAATGGCTGGTGGAATCCATCAACCGCCGCGACTACCCGGCGCTTCAGGGCGGGGTGCTGCTGGTGGCGACCACGGTGATGGCGGTCAACCTGCTGGTGGATCTGCTGTACGGCGTGCTGAACCCCCGCATCCGCCACGGGCGCGGCTGAGCGGCGGCGGAGAAGGAACCGACCCATGACCATCGAAGCCCAGACCAATCCTTCCTCCGGTGCCGGGACGGTTCCCGCCGTCCGTCCGCCCCACCCGGTGGCGGAATTCTGGTATCATTTCCGTCAGAACACCGGCGCCGTCGCCGGGCTGGTGGTGATTGCGGTCATCGCCGTGCTGGCCATCGGCGCCGACGTCATCGCCCCCCATTCCCCCATCGCCCAGTACCGGGATGCCATTCTGGTGCCGCCGGTGTGGGCGGATGGTGGGTCATGGACCTACATCCTCGGCACCGACGACATCGGGCGCGACGTGCTGTCGCGCATCCTGTACGGCGCGCGGCTGTCGCTGCTGATCGGGCTGATCGTCGTCACCCTGTCGCTGGCCGTGGGGCTGGGGCTGGGCATGGTGGCCGGGTTCGCCGGCGGCATGACCGACACCATCATCATGCGTTTCATGGACATCCTGCTGGCGCTGCCCAGCCTGCTGCTGGCGGTGGTGGTGGCGGCCATTCTGGGGCCGGGGCTGATCAACGCCATGCTGTCGGTCTCGGTGGTGGTCATCCCCCATTACGCCCGCCTGACCCGTGCGTCGGTGATGGCCGAGATGTCCAAGGATTACGTCACCGCATCCCGCGTGGCCGGGGCGGGGCCACTGCGGCTGATGGTGATCGTGGTGCTGCCCAACTGTCTGGCCCCGCTGATCGTGCAGGCGACGCTGGGCTTTTCCACCGCCATTCTCGACGCCGCGGCGCTGGGCTTCCTGGGGCTGGGCGCCCAGCCGCCGACCCCGGAATGGGGCACCATGCTGGCGTCGTCGCTGCAATACCTGCAGCGGGCGCCGTGGGTGGTGACGTGGCCGGGGGTGGCGATCCTGGTGACGGTGCTGGCTTTCAACCTGTTGGGCGACGGTCTGCGCGACGCCCTCGATCCCAAGCTGAAGCGGTGATCCCATGGCGCTGCTCGACATCACGAATCTGTCCGTCGCCTTCACCACCCGCGCCGGCACCTTCCGCGCCGTGGACGGCATCGACCTGACGCTGGACGAGGGGGAGGTGGTCGGCATCGTCGGCGAATCCGGCTCCGGCAAATCGGTGACCTCGCTGGCGCTGATGGGCCTGCTGGGGGATGCCGGACGGGTGGAGGCGGACCGGATGATGTTCGCCGGTCACGACCTGCTGTCCATGCCCGCCCGCCAGCGCCGGACATTGACCGGCAAGGACGTGGCCATGGTGTTCCAGGAACCCATGACCAGCCTGAACCCCTGCTTCACCGTCGGTTTCCAGATCATGGAAACCCTGAAGGTGCACGAGGGGCTGTCGGGCAAGGCGCTGAAACGCCGGGCCATCGAACTCTTGGAGCAGGTGGGCATCCCCGCCCCGGAAAGCCGGCTGTCGGCCTTCCCCCACCAGCTTTCGGGCGGTATGAACCAGCGGGTGATGATCGCCATCGCCATTGCCTGCAACCCGCGCCTGCTGATCGCCGACGAACCCACCACGGCGCTGGACGTCACCATTCAGAAACAGATCCTCGACCTGCTGGTGTCGCTGCAAAAGGACCGCGGCATGGCGCTGATCCTCATCACCCACGACATGGGGGTGGTGGCGGAAACCGCGCACCGGGTCATGGTGATGTACGCGGGCCAGGTGGCGGAAACCCGCAGCGCGCGGGCGTTGTTCGAGAACCCCCGCCACCCCTACACCGGGGCGCTGCTGGATGCGCTGCCCGAGCGGGCCGTGGGCAAGCGGCGGCTGCCGACCATCCCCGGCGTGGTGCCGGGCATCGCCGACCGCCCGGCGGGCTGTCTGTTCGCGCCGCGCTGCCGGTTCGCGCAGGACACCTGCCGCGCCGGCCGTCCGCCGCTGACCCCCGACGGGGACGGGCGGGTGCGCTGCTACTTCCCTCTCGGCACCGCTGGAAAGGAGGCGGCGTGATGACCGCGGCCCTGATCGATACCCCGGCTTCCACGCCGGCCCCCGGCGACCGTCCGGTGGTGCTGGAAGCCATCCACCTGCGCAAGCACTACACCGCCCGCCGCGGCCTGTTCCAGCCCCCGGCGACGGTGAAGGCGCTGGACGGCGTGTCGTTCCGCCTGGAAGCCGGGCGGACGCTGGCGGTGGTGGGCGAGTCCGGCTGCGGCAAGTCCACCCTGGCCCGTTCCGTCACCATGATCGAGCCGCCGACCGAGGGGCAGTTGCTCTATGACTGCCGCGACGTGCTGGGGCGCACCAAGGACGAGATGAAGGAACTGCGCCGCACGGTGCAGATGGTGTTCCAGAACCCCTATGGCTCGCTGAACCCGCGCAAGACCATCGGGTCGATCCTGGAGGAACCCGTCGTCATCAACACCGGCACGCCCAAGGCCGAGCGGCGGGAGCGCGCGCTGGCGATGATGGCCAAGGTGGGGCTGCGCCCCGACCAGATCGACCGCTACCCGCACATGTTCTCCGGCGGGCAGCGCCAGCGCATCGCCATCGCGCGCGCCCTGATGCTGAACCCCCGCGTGGTGGTGGCGGACGAGCCGGTGTCGGCGCTGGACGTGTCGATCCAGGCGCAGGTGCTGAACCTGATGATGGACCTTCAGGAGGAACTGAACCTCGCCTACCTGTTCATCTCCCACGACCTGTCGGTGGTGCGGCACATCGCCGATTCGGTGATGGTGATGTACCTGGGCCGCCCGGTGGAGCATGGGCCCAAGGACGTGGTGTTCAGCCGCCCCCGCCATCCCTACACCCGCATCCTGATGGCGGCGACGCCGCGGGTCGATCCGGGGTTGCGGCTGGAGCGGGTGGTGCCCAAGGGCGAGCTGCCCTCGCCGCTGAACCCGCCGCCCGGCTGCGCCTTCCACAAGCGCTGTCCCTACGCCCGCCCCAATTGCGCCACCGACGTGCCGGCGCTGCGGGAGGTGGACGGGCGCCGCGCGGCCTGCCATTACGCCGAGGAAATGGAGTGACCGCGCCCTCTGCGGCCTTTCCGCCGGCCGCAAGAGGGAGTATGTGAGTCGGCATGACACCGCTCATCCGAATGCTGATCGAAGCCGGGCCGCTGGCGGCCTTCTTCTTCGCCAACGCGCGGGCCGGGATCATGACCGGCACCGCCGTGTTCATGGCCGCCACCGCGGCATCCCTGGCCGTGTCCTGGTGGATGGAACGGCGGGTGCCGCTGATGCCGGTGGTGGGGGCCGGCTTCGTCCTGCTGTTCGGCGGGCTGACGCTGTGGCTGAACGACGACCTGTTCATCAAGCTCAAGCCGACGCTGGTCAACCTGTTCTTCGCCACCGCCCTGTTCATCGCCCACGCCCTGCGCCGCAACCTGCTGAAGCGCATCCTGGGGGCCGTCCTGTCGCTGACCGATGCCGGCTGGCGCATCCTGGGGCTGCGCTGGGCGGTGTTCTTCGTGGTGCTGGCCGTGCTGAACGAGGCGGTGTGGCGCACCATGGACACCGATGCCTGGGTGAACTTCAAGGTGTTCGGCATCATGCCGCTGACCCTGCTGTTCTCGGCCCTGCAAACGCCGCTGATCCTGCGCCATCAGGTGCCCGAGCCGGAGCCGGGCGACGAGACCGCATCCCCCTGATCCGTTTCCCTGACATCGTTTCGAGGATTCGTCCGATGACCGAGGCTCCCTATCCCCGCGACATGGTGGGCTATGGCGCCACCCCGCCGCACGCCGCCTGGCCCGGCGGGGCGCGCATCGCGGTGCAGTTCGTCATCAATTACGAGGAGGGCGGAGAGAACTGCGTCCTCCACGGCGATCCGGCGTCGGAAGCCTTCCTGTCGGAAATCGTCGGCGCCCAGCCGATTCCCGGCGCCCGGCACATGAACATGGAGTCGATCTACGAATACGGCTCCCGCGCCGGGTTCTGGCGGCTGCACCGGATCTTCACCCGGCGCAACATGCCGGTGACCGTCTACGCCGTCGCCATGGCGCTGGAACGCACCCCCGACGTGGTGGCGGCCATGAAGAACGCGGGGTGGGAGATCGCCACCCATGGCTGGCGCTGGATCGACTACCAGCATTTGCCGGTGGAGGTGGAGCGCGCGCATATGGAACGCGCCATCGCCGTCCACACCCGCGTCACCGGCGAACGCCCGCTGGGCTGGTATCTGGGCCGCTGCAGCCCCAACACCCGCCGTCTGGTGGCGGAGGAGGGGGGATTCCTTTACGACGCCGACTCCTACGCCGACGATCTGCCCTATTGGGACACGACGTATGGCCGTCCGCAGCTGATCGTGCCCTACACGCTGGACGCCAACGACATGCGTTTCGCCACGTCGCAGGGGTTCAACAGCGGCGACCAGTTCTTCGCCTATCTCAAGGACAGCTTCGACACCCTCTATGCCGAGGGGGAGGAGGCGCCGAAGATGCTGTCGGTGGGCCTGCACTGCCGTCTGGTGGGCCGTCCGGGCCGCGCCGCGGCCTTGGCCCGCTTCCTGGACTATGTGGCCGGGCACGAGCGGGTGTGGGTGACGCGGCGCATCGACATCGCCCGGCATTGGATGGAAAAGCACCCCTATCGGGGCTAAAACGGCCAGAACACCGGGATGAGCAGGCTTGCCGCGATCCAGAACAGGATGTCGAGCGGCAGGCCGATGCGCACGAAGTCCATATACTTGTACCCCCCGGCGCCATAGACGAACAGGTGCGTCTGATAGCCGATGGGGGTGGCGAAGCCGGCCGAGGCCGCGAACATCACCGCCACGATGAAGGGGCGGGGATCGGCGCCCATCTGGGTGGCGATGCCGATGGCGATGGGGGTCAGCAGCACCCCCACCGCGTTGTTCGATGCCACCTCCGTCAGGATCAGCGCCAGCAGATAGACCAGCGACAGCATCACCCACGGGCCGAAATGGCCGGCGGCGCCGGTGATCGACTGGGCGATCAGGGCGACGGTGCCGGTGTTCTCCAGCGCCATGCCCAGCGGCAGCATGCCGAAGATCATGAACAGGATGCGCCACTCGATCGACTTGTACAGGTCGGCGTGGGGCAGGCAGCCCAGAACCACCACCACCACCGCCCCGATCAGCGCCAGCCCGGCGATGGGCAGCACGTCCCCCGCCGACAGCCCCACCACCGCCACCACCGTCGCCACCGCGATCCACGCCTTGTCCCGGCGGATGGGGCGGTGTTCCGGGCGGGTCAGGTTCATCAGGTCGCCCGATTCCACCAGCCGGCGGATGCCGTCCTCCGGCCCCTCGATCAGCACCGTGTCGCCCACCGCCATGCGCACCTCGTCGAAGGCGGTGCGCAGGTTTTCACCCTGGCGGTGGACGGCGATGATGTAGACGCCGTAGCGCCGCCGCAGGTTGAATTCCCCCAGCCGGTGATTGACGAAGGCCGAGCGCGGCCCGACGATCCCCTCCACCACCGTGGTCGAGCGGGTGGAAACGGCGCCGGTCACGCTGGTGGGGTCGAATTCGATGCCGGTGCGCGCGCGCAGCGCCATCAGCCCGTCCATGTCCACCTTCAGCACCACCCGGTCGCCGGCCTCCAGCCGCACCTCCATGATGCGGCGGCGCAGCGATTCGTCGGCCCGCACCACGTCCACCACCCGTCCGCCGGACGCGGTGCGCAGCTTCGCCTCCTCCAGCGTCTTGCCGATCAGGGGGGAGCCGGGCAGCACGATCACTTCGGTCAGGTACCGGCGGGAGGGGGCGCCGTCCAGCACGCTGGTGGCGCTTTCACGGTCGGGCAGCAGGCGCGGGGCGGTCAGCAGCAGATAGGCGGTGCCGATCAGCGCCATGACCATGCCGAAGGGCGCGATTTCGAACAGCCCGAACGCCGGCTGGCCCAGCTTCTGCGCCACCCCGTCCACCAGCAGGTTGGTGGAGGTGCCGATCAGCGAGCAGGTGCCGCCGAAGATCGCCGCATAGGACAAAGGTATCAGCATCTTCGACGGCGCCATCTTCAGATGGCGGCACAGGCGGATGGCCACCGGGGTCAGGATCACCACCACCGGCGTGTTGTTGATGAAGGCCGACACCGACGCCGCCAGCACGATCAGCCCGCCCAGCGCCAGCAGGGGCGTGCGCCCGACCATGCGGGTGGCGGCGTCGCCCACCGCCTCGATGCAGCCGGTGCGCTCCAGGGCCGCCGACAGCACGAACATCGCACCCACGGTGATGACCCCGGCGTTGGAAAACACCTCCAGCGTCTCGTTGGTGGACAGAATTCCCGTTCCCAGCAGGACCGCGGTGGTGACCAGCGCCACCAGATCGGGCGGCATCTTTTCGCGGATAAAGGCGATGAACACCGCCACCAGCAGCAGCAGAACGAAAATCTGGTCCAGGGTCATGCGGGTGCGGTTCCGTTACCGGGGGAAGGGACGGAAATTAAGAACAGGGAACCGCCGTCGGGCAAGATTCTTCGTACTCTTGCCGAATGGTCGCATCCCTGATGCCGCGGATGGTTTTCCCATGCCGCCTGGGTATAATGTCCCCGCCCCCTATGAGAAGGGCAATGGGCACGGTGCCGGAAAACGGTCCAGCCCGCAGAAAACATGATCTCACCCGATGGATTGTTCGATGCCAACCACCAAGGATGATTCATCATGGTTCGTCACACATCGCTGCTGGCCGCCGCCTTTCTGACCGCGGCGTCCCTGGCCCAGCCGGCGCTGGCCGACCGTTCGACGCCGGAACAGGCCAAGACCCTGGTCACCGATGCCGTCGCCTATCTCAAGGCCAACGGCCCGGACAAGGCGGCGCAGGCGTTCAACGATCCCAAGGGCGGGTTCGTGCGCGGTGATCTGTACGTCTTCGTCTTCGACGACGCCGGCCACTATGTCGCGTCGGGCGGCAATCCCAAGCTGACCGGCACCGACGCCGCCAACCTGACCGACGCCGAGGGCAAGTCCATCGTCAAGGAAATGCAGGCCGCCACCGCCAAGAACCCCAGCGGGGTGGTGGAATACGTCTGGCTCAACCGCTCCAGCAACAAGGTGGAGCACAAGCATTCCTACGTGATGCGCGAAGGCCAGTATCTGGTGGGCAGCGGATATTACACCGAGTAACCCACGCAAAGCGCGGCATCCCCCCCTCTCCCCCCGGGGAGAGGGGCAGGGGGGTGAGGGCCGCTTTTCGCGCGTCAGCCCGAAAAGCGAGCCGTCAGACTCTCCAAACGTAAGATTCGAGGGTGCTTCGCAACGGTTTTCAGGCGTGTCCGCGCGAAAACCGGCCCTCACCCAACCCTCTCCCCGGGGGGAGAGGGCTTTCGGGGGCTCAGAACTGGCTTTCCGCCACCTTCTTCACCAGGAAGTCGCGGAAGACCGCGATGCGCTTGGAATGGCGCAGTTCCTCGGCATAGACGAAATAGGCATCGACCTTGGGCGTCGGCGCTTCGGGCAGGACGCGCACCAGATCCTTGCCGTCCTCCACCAGGAAGTCGGGCAGGGCGCCGATGCCGAGCCCGCTCTGCACCGCGCGGTAGATGGCGTACATGCTGTTGACCTGCAGCACCGGCTTGAAGCCGTTGGCCGGCGAATCCATCAGGTCCAGGTGCCAATTCACGTTGGCGATGGGCGCGCGGCTGTCGGGCGGGTAGGCGATGACGTCGTGCTCGGCCAGTTCCGCGCCCGTGCGCGGGGTGCCGCGCCGCTTCACATAGGTCTGGTGGGCGTAGAGGTGGAAGCGGATGGTCATCAGGTGCCGCTGGATCAGGTCCGGCTGGCGCGGCGTGTTCATGCGGATGGCGATGTCCGCCTCGCGCATGGCCAGATCCAGCTCGCTGTCGTCGATCAGCAGCGTGAGCTGGATGTCCGGGTAGATCGTCATGAACTCCCGGATGCGCGGCGTCAGCCATGTGGTGCCGAACGCGACGGTGGTGGTGACCTTCAGCGGCCCCTTGGGATGCTCCTTGCTTTCGGTGAGCATCGCCTCGGTCATCGACAGCTTGGCGAAGACCTCCCGTGCCGTGCGGTGCAGCAGCTCACCCTGTTCCGTCAGGATCAGCCCGCGCGCATGGCGGTGGAACAGCGGTACGCCAAGGCTTTCCTCAAGCGCGCTGATCTGGCGGCTGACCGCCGACTGGCTGAGGTTCAGCGTTTCGCCGGCGTGGGTAAAACTGCCTGCTTCGGCCACGGCGTGGAACACGCGGAGCTTGTCCCAGTCCATCATCCCGTCCTGTTTCGGTTTCCGTGGCCGGATCAGCCCGGAATATCTCGTTGCGGCGGGTAATACACCCGCCAGACTCGGTTATACCGGCAACGGGGCGGGAACGCACGTTCTAAGGCGCTGGTGCGTTGCAGAAATTATGCAATTCCGTGGCCGTGGGGTGCGCGGCTGGGGAAAATCAGCCCTCCGCTTGGGTCATGGCCGTGGCCCGGGCGGCGTCCCACAGCGTTTGAGTGGTGATCTGCCCGCTCTCCACACGCAATTCGATCAGCGCGGCGGTGCGACTCCACAGGGCGTCCCAAAAGGCCTGGATGAAATCGGGGGACGTTGCGACGGTGACGGCAAAGGCACCCTGGGCGTTCGCCGCCGCGGCCAGATCAACCGGCCCCTCGTTGAGCGCGACGACCAGGGCCGGCGCGCGCGCCGCCGCCGCCTGGGCCAAGAGGGGAAGGGCGGCCAGCAGACCGGCGCCGTCGGTGAACCCCGCCGCCATGCGCCGGGGCCGTGCCGTGCGGGCGGCCACCGCCGCCGCCGCCGCGAACCCCGCCATCCCTTCCGTTCCCGTCACCAGCCGGCCCGGACGGCGGAACAGCAGGTGGCGCTGGACCAGCCCGGCCAGCGGCCCGCCGTCGGCGGCCACCAGCGCGTCGGTGGGCAGCCGCTCGCGCAGCCATCCCAGGATGGCGCCCACATCCACCGGCCCCGGCCAGGGATCGGCGGCGGACCAGTCGGCATAATCGTTGCGGGCGGCGATGGCCCAGCCGGTCCATGGCACCTCGGCCACCGGCTCGCCCGCAACCAGGGCGGCGGCCACCGCCGCGGCATCGCCGGGCAGAGGAAGCAGGGCCGGATGGTCCGCCCACGGCGCCGGCACCTCCCCCACCGCCACCAGACAGTCGGACAGCTCCAGCCGCGCCGTCAGCCGCGGGTCGGCCGCCGGCCCCAGCGTGCCGGCGTAACAGGGGTTTTCGTTGTCCAGCCGGTCGCTGCCGCCGGCGGTGACGGCGGTGGTCAGGGCGTTGGCACCGGCGAACAGGGCGATGTCCGCGCACGCCCCATCGCTCCACCCCGGCCCGTCCCCCAGCAGCAGCATGGGGCGGGTGGACATCGCCAGCCGGTCCCGCAGAGCCCCGGTGTCGATGGCGGCGGGCGCGCCGGGGGCGGGGGTGGCTTCCGCCGCCGCCAGGGCGGCGTCGGCGGCGGAGAGCAACAGGGGGGCGGCGTCGGTGGTCATGGCGCCCATGGTACGGGCGCCGTTCCCGCGGTCAACGCCCGCGGAACACCGGGCGCCGCTTTTCCAGGAACGCGCTGTAGCCCTCGCGGTAATCCTCGGTGCCGAAGCAGCGGTAGCATTCGGCGATTTCCGCCTCGGTCAGGGGGGCAGGGTCGGCGCAGCGGGTGACGAACGCCTTGTGCCAGCGGGCGGCCAGCGGGGCGCCGTCGGCAATGCGCTTGGCGGTGGCGGCGATTTCCGTCTCCAGCCCGCCGTCGGGCATCACCCGGTTGACCAGCCCCATCTGCCGTGCCAGGGCGGCGTCGAACACCCGCCCCTCCAGCAGGATTTCCAGCGCCGCCGGACGGCCCACCACGTCGAACAGCAATTTCAATTCCGGCAGCGCCATGGAGATGCCCAGGCGGCTGACCGGCACGCCGAAGCGGCTGGATTCGGTGCAGATGCGCAGGTCGCAGGCCAGCGCCACCGCCAGCCCGATGCCGCAGCACGGCCCGTCGATGGCGGCGATGGTGGGCAGCGGGCAGTCGCGCAGCCGCTCCATCACCCGGTCCATCAGCACGCCGTACTCCTGCGCCTGCTCCGGCGAGCCGCGCTCGGCGGCGAATTCGGAAATGTCGGCGCCGGGGCTGAACGCCTTTCCCGCCCCGCGCACCACCACCACCCGCAAGGTGCCGTCGGCCCACACCCGGTCCAGAGCGTCCTGCAGCCCCAGCCATTGCGGCTTGTCGAAGGCGTTCAGCCGTTCCGGGTTGTTGAGGGTGAGGGTGGCGGTGACGCCATCCCGGTCCAATGCCACGCCGCCGGCCATGGGGGAACGCTCCTGTCTCGCTGGGTGTTCAAGAGATGCTCAAGAGGGTGAAAACGGTGCCGTATGGAACAGGACACCATCACGGCCCACCGGTCAAGAGCATGAGAAAAAAGGCCCGGCGGTATGTCCGCCGGGCCTGGAGTCAGGTTCGTATGGAAAGAGCGCGGTGGGTTGGCAGTATTGAAACCCGGCCGGCTGTGAAACTCTGCCCCGGAAATCCGATATGCGCAATAGGAAAGTGTTGATCTGATAAAATAACATTTTCAAGGTGTGTAAATGGATGGACAAACATCGGGGGAAAACCGGATTTTCCTGGGCACCGCGGGGTGGGGGATCGCGGCGGCGGTGGCGCCGCTGTTTCCCAGCGGGGGGACGCACCTGGACCGCTACGCCCGCGTCATGCCGGCGGTGGAGATCGACACCAGCTTCTACCGCCCGCACCGCCCGGCCACCTATGCCCGCTGGGCACGGTCGGTGCCGCCGGGGTTCCGCTTTGCGGTCAAGCTGCCGCGCACCGTCACCCATGACCGCCGGCTGCGGGATGCCGGCGAACCGCTGGCCCGTTTCCTGGGGGAGGTGACGGAGTTGGGGGACCGGCTGGGACCGCTGCTGGTGCAGCTTCCCCCGTCGCTGCGGTTCGACGGAGGTGTGGCGGGGGCGTTCTTCGCCGGGCTGCGGCAGCGGTTCGGCGGGGATGTGGTGTGCGAGCCGCGGCACCGCTCGTGGTTCGTGCCCGCCGCCGGCGGGCTGCTGGCCGCCCACCGGGTGGCGCGGGTGGCCGCCGACCCGGCGGTGGTGCCGGACGCGGCGAAACCGGGGGGATGGCGCGGGCTGGTCTACCGCCGCTTGCACGGATCGCCCGTGATGTACCGGTCTGCCTATCCGCCCGCCGTTCTCGATGCCCTGGCGCGCCGGCTGGCGGAGGAGGCGGGGCGGGGGCCGGTCTGGTGCGTCTTCGACAACACCGCCGACGGGCATGCCCTGCCCGACGCTTTGCGGGTGAAGGATGCGGTACGGGAATTAGCGTCGCCGCGCGGCCCATGCTAAGGTGCCGCCCCCGCGCCGGTGCTCCACCGGGGCGGGGTGTTTCGGTCCCATTCCGCCTGTTGCATGATGTACGCTCTTTACCGCGGCCTGACCCGTGTTGCCGGGCCGGTGGTCCGTCTCTCCCTCGCCCGCCGGCTGGCCGCCGGCAAGGAAGATCCCCAGCGCCGCGGGGAGCGGATGGGCCATGCCGCCCGCCCGCGCCCGCCCGGCCCGCTGGTGTGGGTCCATGCCGCCAGCGTGGGCGAGGCCAACTCCATCCTCGTGCTGGTTGACCGGCTGCTGGCCGGGTATCCGGGGCTGTCGGTGCTGATGACCACCGGGACCGTCACCTCGGCGGAGCTGATGGGGCGGCGGCTGCCCGCGGGGGCCTTCCATCAGTACGTGCCGGTGGATCTGCCGGCGGCGGTGGACCGCTTTCTCGACCATTGGCGGCCCGACGCCGTGCTGTGGATCGAATCGGAGATCTGGCCCAATCTGCTGCACGGCATCCGCCGCCGCGGCATCCCCGCGGCCCTGGTCAACGCCCGGCTGTCGCAGCGGTCGTTCGGGCGCTGGCGGCGGGCGCCGGGGTTCATCCGCGGGCTTCTCTCCACCTTTTCCCTGGTGCTGGCCCAGACGGACGGGGATGGGGAGCGGCTGCGCGCGCTGGGCGCCGGGCCGGTGGTGTGCGCCGGCAACCTGAAATACTCCGCCGCCCCGCCGCCCGCCGACGCCGCGGCCCTGGACGCGCTGACGGGCGCGGTGGGTGACCGGCCCCTGTGGCTGTTCGCCAGCACCCATCCGGGCGAGGACGAACTGGCCGCCGATACGCACCGGGCGCTGGCGGACCGGCTGCCCGGCCTGCTGACCGTCATCGTCCCCCGTCACCCCCACCGTGGCCCTGCCATCGCGGCGCTGATGGCCGAACGGGGGCTGGCGGCGGCGTCCCGCTCCACCGGCGCGCTGCCGGGGGCGGGGGATGCGGTGTACGTGGCCGACACCATGGGCGAGCTGGGGCTGTTCTACCGGCTGGCCCCGGTGGTGTGCATGGGCGGGTCGTTCATCCGCCACGGCGGCCAGAACCCGGTGGAACCGGCGCAGCTTGGCTGTGCCGTGCTCTATGGCCCGCACATGTGGAACTTCGCCGAGATCACCGCGGCGCTGGAGGCGGCGGGCGGCGCCCGGCCCCTGGCCGATGCCGCCGCGCTGGCCCCCGCGGTGGAAGCGTTGCTGGCCGACCCGTCCGCCCGCGCTCCGCTGGTGGCCGGTGCCGCCCGGGTGACCGAGGGCAACCGCCGCGCCGTGGACCGGGTGGCGGAGGCGCTGGCCCCGCTGCTGGCCCCGGCCCTGGGGACTCCGGCCTTGCGCCCGTCATGAGGACGCCGGCCTTCTGGTACCGCCCGCCGGGGCTGGCGGCATGGGTGCTGGCGCCGCTGGGGGCGCTGTACGGGCTGGGCGGGGCCTTGCGCCGCCGCCGGGCGGTGCCGCAGCGGGCGGGGGTGCCGGTGGTGTGCGTCGGCAATCTGGTGGCCGGCGGTGCCGGCAAGACCCCGGTGTGCCTCGCCCTGTCCAGGATGCTCGCCGCCCTGGGCCACCGCGTGCATTTCCTCACCCGCGGCCATGGCGGGCGGGAACGGGGGCCGCTGGCCGTGGATCCCGCCCGCCACACCGCCGCGGACGTGGGGGACGAGGCGCTGCTGCTGGCGGCATCCGCCCCCGCCTGGGTGTCGCGCGACCGGGTGGCCGGTGCGCGGGCGGCGGCGGCGGCGGGCGCCACGGTGGTGGTGATGGACGACGGCTTTCAGAATCCCCATCTGGCCCACGATCTGGCGTTGGTGGTGGCCGACGGGGCGGTGGGGTTCGGCAACGGTTTCCTCATCCCCGCCGGGCCGCTGCGCGAGCCGGTGGCCGCCGGGCTGGCGCGGGCCGGGGCCGTGGTGGTGATGGGGGAGGACCGCGCGGGCGTGGCGGCCCAGGCCCCCGGTCTGCCCATCCTGCGCGCCGCCCTGGTGCCCGACGGGGCTGGGTGGCGCGGGCGGCGGGTGCTGGCCTTCGCCGGCATCGGGCGGCCCGCGAAGTTCTTCGACACCCTGGCCGCCGTAGGCGCGGTGGTGGTGGAGCGGGTGCCGTTCCCCGACCACCACCCCTATACCCCCGACACGGTGATGGATCTGGTGGAGCGGGCCGCCCGGCTGAACGCCCGCCCGGCCACCACCGCCAAGGATGCCGTGCGCCTGCCGCATGAGGCCCGCGCCATGGTGGACGTGCTGCCGGTCCGCGCGGTATGGCAGGACGGCGATGCTGTGCGCCGGCTGCTGCCGGCGGTTCCGTAACCGGAGAATACCCCCATGAGCCGGACGTCCCACCCGGTCCTGCGCGACGCCGCCTATCGTCTGGAGGCGGTGCTCCTCTATGCCTTTTATTATGTGGTGCGGGCGCTGCCGTGCGCTGCCGCCTCGGCATTGGGCGGGTGGATCGGGCGGACGGTGGGGCCGCGGCTGGGCGGCACCCGGCGGGCGCGGCGCAACCTGACCCGCGCGTTCCCCGAGAAATCCGCCGCCGAGATCGACACCATCATCCGCGGCATGTGGGACAATCTGGGCCGCACCATCGCCGAATACCCCCATCTGGAGGAGCTGAGCCGCCCCGCCCCCGGCGGACGGACGGAGTTCGTCGGTGCCGAGCACGTGGCCGCCGCGCGCGACGACGGCAAGGCGGGGTTCCTGATTTCCGGCCATCTGGCCAATTGGGAGATTCCGGGGGCGGCGGTGCGCCAGCATGGGCTGGAGCTGGCGCTGGTCTACCGCGCGCCCAACAATCCCTATGTGGCGCGTCTGCTGCTGCGCAACCGCGACGCCGCCACGCCCCTGCACATCCCCAAGGGGGCGGAGGGCGCGCGCATGATGCTGCGTCACCTGAAGGACGGTGGTCACATCGGCATGCTGGTGGACCAGAAGATGAACGACGGCATCCCCGTGCCGTTCTTCGGGCGCGACGCCATGACCGCCCCGGCGGGGGCGCAGCTTGCGCTGAAATTCGGGCTGCCCATGCTGCCGGTGCGGGCCGAGCGCATCGGGGGGGCGCGGTTCCGCATCACGGTGCTGCCGCCGCTGGCGTTGCCCAACAGCGGCGACCGCAACGCCGACGCGCGGGCGGTGATGGTCCACCTGAACGCGCTGCTGGAATCGTGGATCCGCGAACGCCCGGAACAATGGCTGTGGATTCACCGGCGCTGGCCCGATTGAACCTTTGCCTTTCTGGCACTTCTCATTCCCTGGCCGGCGGATCTATGATCCGCGCCGGTTCTTGGTCCTTCCCTTTTCTTGTGCGGTGCATGATGCCCCTCGATCCCCATCTGCTTCAGCTTTATCTGGTGGCGGCCACGGTGCTGGTGCTGGCCCCCGGCCCCGATTCGCTGCTGGTGCTGTCCCGCGGGCTGATGGAGGGGCGGCGGGCCGGGTGGATCGCCACCGCCGGGATCACGCTGGGCAATGTGGTGCAGGCGCTGCTGGCCGCTGCCGGCGTGTCGGCGGTGATCGCCACCTCGCCCGCGCTGTTCGACGTGCTGCGCTATGCCGGGGCGGGGTATCTGGCGTGGATCGGCGGGCGGGCACTGTGGGCGGCGGTGCAGACCCAGCGGTCGGGCGACATGGCCCCGGCGGCGGTGGCCCCGGCCACGGCGCGGGTGGTGTTCCTCAACGCCCTGCTGACCAACATGCTGAATCCCAAGGTTATCCTGTTCTACCTCGCCTTCGTGCCGCAGTTCGTGGCGCCCGAACGGGGGCAGGTGGCGCTGCAGACCTTCCTGCTGGGCTGCATCCTGGCCGGCATGGGCTGCGTGTACCTGATGGGGGTGGCGGCGCTGAGCGCCGGGGCCGCGCGGGCGTTCCTGACCAGCCGCACCATGCGCACGGCGCTGGACGGGGTGGCGGGGGTGCTGTTCCTGGGCTTCGCCGTGCGGCTGCTGCTGACCGAGCGCAAGTTCACCTGAGCCTTTGCCGGGCCGCACGCTCGGTCACAGTGGACGGACGGCGGCTGGGGTGTCATAGTGCGCGCCGTTCGACAGAACCCTTTCCTTTCACGCACGGCACGACGGCCGCCCCGGCGCCGCACCGGCCCCCGACAATGCACGGACGATGAGCGAAAAGATCTCCCTGATCGCGCGGATGGCCAACGTCCACATCAATTTCATGACGTGGCGCCGCGGTGAACTGGTCGGAACCGACCGTTTCGGCAACAAGTACTATCGGGACAAGAACGCCCGCCGTGGCGTGAAGGAACGCCGCTGGGTGATCTATGCCAGCGAGCCCGACGCGTCGAAGGTGCCGCCGGAATGGCATTCCTGGCTGCATCACACCCGTCTGGACCCGCTGCCGGAAAAGGACAGCCCCTTCCACCGTCCGTGGCAGAAGGAGCACGCGCCCAACGCATCCGGTTCGGTGCAGGCGTACCGTCCGTCGGGCCACACGCTGGCCGGCGGCACCCGTGCCCCCGCCACCGGCGACTATGAGCCGTGGACCCCGGCGTAACGCCCGGCGGTCTCCACGATCAGGACGATAGGCATGCGCCGTAATTCCATTGAAACCGTCCTCGGCGGGGTCGTCCTCGCCGTGGCCGGTCTTTTTCTCGTCTTCGCCTACACCAGCGCCGATCTGCGCAAGGTGTCGGGCTATGAACTGACCGCGGCTTTCTCCAGCATCAGCGGGCTGCAGCCGGGTGCCGACGTGCGCATCAGCGGCGTCAAGGTCGGCACCGTCACCGAGATGACCCTGGACCAGAAGACGTTCCAGGCCATCGTGCACCTGTCGGTGGGCAACGGCATCAAGCTGCCGGTGGACACCGCGGCCCTGGTGGCCAGCGAAAGCCTGCTGGGCGGCAAGTATCTGGCGCTCGAACCGGGCGGGGAGGAACAGATGCTCCCCGTGGGCGGGCGCATCCAGTACACCCAGAGCACGCCCGGCATCGAGCAGCTTCTGGGGCAGGTGATCTTCAGCCTGCAGAACATGAGCAAACCCGCGGACGGCAGTGCGCCGCCCGCCGGCCAGCCGCCCAAGCTGTAAGCAGCACGCCCCCTTATACCCTCTCCCCGCCGGGGAGAGGGTTGGGTGAGGGCCGGATGCCGTGCGTCAGCCCGACATCCGTTCCAAACCTTGTGTTTCGAGCCTGACGGCTCGATTTTTGGGCTCCTGCTGTGAAAATCGGCCCTCACCCCGGCCCTCTCCCGAGGTGGGAGAGGGGGATGAGGCTCCGTTACATCTTCTTCTGCACGCTGTCCGCCGAGCGTTCGATGGCGCGGCCGCCGGCCTGTACGTCCTGGCCCGCCCCTTCGAAGGTGTTGCAGGCGGCAACGCCGCTGGCGACCAGACCCAGCAGGGCGACGATTTTCAGCATCCGCATCGGAACTCTCCCAAACAGTGACATCATGTGTGTGCTGGGATAACGCCCGCGGCAACGTCAGTGTTTCGTGCCGTGGCCCCGCGCCGATGAGGTACCCCGCCAAACCGTGTTTCATCCGATCCTTCGGGGTGGCCGTGGCGGCTGTTTGCCGGAAGGATCTATGCCTTCCCCCGAGTCTCTCTGACCAAAGCTGAAAAGCCCTGAGCAATGGGCAAGGGATCAACTTGGTCACAGGCAGTTAAAATCCCGTTAATGTATAGTTCACTCACCAACAAAACCAAGGTGAGGCTGGGGTCATGGCTGCGAACGCGGGGAATGAAATCACGTACACGTACGGGACAAACCTGTCGAAGTCGGTCGATTATTATGAAAATCGGGCGGATGGCGGTTATTCCTGGTATGTTCATTATGATTTGTCGTTCGATGGCAGCGCCTTCACCATCACATCGAAGATCAATCTGACCGGCGACGACGCCGGGGCGCTGGTGTCCACCTGGGAAAAGGGCATCGAGAGCTTGTGGAGCAACAAGTTCTGCCTGTCCGACGGTGCGTCGGCCTATGCCATCAAGGTGGATGTGCAGTTCACCGACGTGAACGCCGATTACGACGTGGCGGTTCACAACAGCTACGGTGCCTGCGACCTGCTGAATTGGTACACCGACACCGCCTGGGGGCCGGACTATCAGGACGAGCTGGCTGCCCACGAGTTCGGCCACATGATCGGCATGTTCGACGAATACGCCGGTGGGGCGACCTGGAACGGCCAGACCGCCAACGGCACCATCATGTCGGATTTGGGCAGCGCCCTCAGCGCCAATTATTTCTTCTCGGTGGACACCAACGCCGAATCCCTGCTGGGCCGCTCGCTGGAGGTGGTGGCCTATCAGCCGCCGGCCCCGGTGGACCCCGCCGGCCTGACCCTCTACGGCACGGCGAAGGCCGATTCCCTCAACGGGGCGGGTGGGGCCGATTATCTGGAAGGGAAGGGCGGCGACGATGTGCTGTGGGGCTGGGCCGGCAACGATCAGTTGTGGGGGGTGGCCGGCAACGACACGCTCTACGGCGGGTCGGGGAACGACGGGCTGTATGGCGGGTCGGGCAACGACCGGCTGTACGGCGATGCCGGCAACGATTACCTGATGGGCAGCCCCGGCAGCGACACCCTGACGGGCGGCAGCGGGGCCGACAGCTTCGTCATGCGCCGCGGCGACGGGCACGATGTCATCACCGATTTCAACGGTTGGCAGGGCGACCGGATTCAGGTGTCGGGGGGCATGGGATGGAGCTTTGCCGGGGCCGCCGACGGCGTGCACGTGAATTTCACCAGCGGCGATACCATGGTGCTGAGTGGTCTGACCATTGACCACATGGTGTCCGATTGGGTCTTTGCTGTGTGATTTTGCCCAAAAGACGGGCTTCACTTGCGCCATTTTCGCCAATACGGCGGCGTCTATTCCGAAAGGATGAACTCCGCCGTTGCGCCGGGGGGAAAGGGGGGGCATAAATCGGCCCCGCGGCCGAACCCCAGCCTCAAGACCAAGAGGGCGCGGACGCAACCGATATTGAGCGAACGAACGGCGGAAGGAAAAAGCCCAAATGGCTGAGAGCACGTTTGATGTCGTCGTGATCGGCGGCGGTCCCGGTGGCTATGTCTGCGCGATCCGCGCCGCACAGCTTGGCTTCAAGGTGGCGTGCGTGGAAAAGCGCGGCACCCTGGGCGGAACGTGCCTCAACGTGGGCTGCATCCCGTCCAAGGCGCTGCTGGCCGCCTCGGAAAAGTATGAGGAGGCCAAGCACGGCCTCGCCCGCTTCGGCGTGAAGGTGGCTGGCGTCGAGCTGGACCTGCCCGGCGTCATGAAGCACAAGGACGAGGTGGTGAAGTCCAACGTCGGCGGCGTGGAGTTCCTGTTCAAGAAGAACAAGATCACGTGGCTGAAGGGTGCGGGCCGCATCACCGCCGCCAACACCGTGGTGGTCGAGGGTGACACCACCCAGACCGTCACCGCGTCCAAGGCCATCGTCATCGCCACCGGCTCGGAAGTCACCCCGCTGCCCGGCCTGACCATCGACGAGCAGAAGATCGTGTCGTCCACCGGCGCCCTGGCGTTGCCGGAGGTTCCGAAGCGTCTGGTCGTCATCGGCGGCGGCGTGATCGGGCTGGAACTGGGCTCGGTGTGGGGCCGCCTGGGCGCGCAGGTCACGGTGGTCGAATTCCTCGACCGCGTGCTGCCGACCATGGATGGTGAACTCTCCAAGCAGGCCCAGCGCATCCTGGGCAAGCAGGGCCTGACCTTCAAGCTGTCCACCAAGGTCACCGGCGCCACCACCACCGAGTCGGGCGTGGCCCTGACCCTGGAGCCGGCGGCGGGCGGTGCGGCGGAGACGCTGGAAGCCGACGTGGTGCTGGTGGCCATCGGCCGCCGTCCCCACACCGACGGCCTGGGCCTGGACGCCGTGGGCGTGGAGCTGGACAACCGCGGGCGCGTGAAGATCGACCATCACTTCGCCACCAACGTGCCCGGCATCTATGCCATCGGCGACGTGGTGGAAGGCCCGATGCTGGCCCACAAGGCCGAGGACGAGGGCGTGGCGCTGGCCGAGATCCTGGCCGGCCAGGCCGGTCACGTGAACTACGACGTCATCCCCGGCGTGGTCTACACCTGGCCGGAAGTGGCCTCGGTCGGCAAGACCGAAGAGGAGCTGAAGGCCGCCGGCGTGGCGTACAAGGCGGGCAAGTTCCCCTTCACCGCCAATGGCCGCGCCCGCGCCATCAACAGCACCGACGGCTTCATCAAGATCCTGGCCGATGCCCACAGCGACAAGGTGCTGGGCGCCCACCTGATCGGGCCGAACGTGTCGGAAATGGTGGCGGAACTGGCGCTGGCCATGGAATTCGGCGCGTCGGCCGAAGACATCGCCCGCACCTGCCACGCCCACCCGACCCTGTCGGAAGCGACCAAGGAAGCCGCGCTCGCCGTGGATGGGCGTCCGCTGCACATGTGATCCTGCGAACGCAGGGTAACAACCGGAGCAAACCCCCGCCCCCATCGGGCGGGGGTTTTCTTATGCCCGGCCCCGTCTTGACGGGCGGGAAAAGGGGCGCATGTCTAAAGGCTTGCCACACCGACTCGGGATTCCCGGCCCATGACCGACGACACCCCCAACGACAAGCTCATCGCGGCGAAGGAAGCCTGGGCGCGCCAGGGCCGCGGGCTGACCGGCGCCTCCGCCGATCCCCGGCACGACCGTCTGCCGCCGGGCCAGCACCTGACGGCGGCGTGGCCGGTGCTGGATCTGGGCATCGTGCCCAACCTGGACCCCAGCCGCTGGTCGCTGACCGTCGATGGGCTGGTGGAACAGCCGCTGCACTGGTCGTGGGCCGACCTGACGGCGCAGCCGGTGTTCCGCATCGTCACCGACATCCATTGCGTCACCACATGGTCGCGCTACGACAACACATGGGAGGGGGTGAGCGCCCGCCACCTGCTGGATCTGGTGCGCCCCAAGCCCGAGGCGGCCTTCGTCCTGTTCCATTCCTTCGACGGCTACACCACCAACCTGCCGCTGTCGGCCTTCGACGACGACGACACCCTGCTGGCCACGGGGTGGGAGGGCAGCCCCATCAGCCTGGACCACGGCGGCCCGGTGCGGGTGGTGGTGCCCAAGCTCTATTTCTGGAAAAGTGCGAAGTGGGTGAAGCGAATCGAATTCCTCGCCCACGACCGTCCGGGTTATTGGGAGCAGCGCGGCTATCACAACCACGGCGACCCGTGGCGGGAAGAGCGTTACGGCGAGTAGGGCGCATGGCGCGACGGCCACGTCTTGCGGCACTCGCGCGGTCAGCATTTTCCTGCACGGATGCATCGGGATTATCAAAGACGGAGCACCATGGGGATTAGGAAATATTTCATCACCGCATTGGTGGTAATGTTGGGCATGCCATCTGCGGTTTTGGCGGACAGCCGTAATGGAGAGCGGATTTTCTTGAACCGCTGCGCTCTGTGCCACGGTAAGGATATCAAAGGCACCGGGCCTTTGGCCGATAAAAGCAATCCTCCGACACCGGATCTTACGACACGCGAGTTCAAGAAGCGTCTGTTCGATTACCCAGGTGTCATCGTGTCATCCGTAATACTCCGTCCGAATGGCGATCTGATTCCAAGAACCTTGCGGGAAAACGGTGTAAATTTGCCTGCCTTCGCATGGACAATTAAGGATTTTCGCGACCTGAACGAGTATATGACGGACATGATCGCAAAAGCCAAATGACCACCGTGCTGCGCACCGGCTGACCCTTCGTTACGACCCACGCTTCCGCCGATTGCGGGTCTCATCATATGTTTGTGGCTCTGTTTGTTTGATTTATAAAAAATCAGTGAACTGTGCGGCATTTTGCTACGTTGCCGTTACCGCTTGCGCCATATCATTCCTTCGTATCCTTTTGTCGGTCATGAAGGGTGGATACCAACATCCGGGCGGAAAACGCCCGGTCCGGTCCATGGGAAGGCAGGCGCACGGCATGAAACGGGATCAGGTCACGGTCGCGCTGGTGGGCAGCGGCGGCGCCGGGGTGATGACGGCGGGGCAGATGCTGCTGGACGCCGCCGCCAAGGTCGGGTGGTACGGGCTGATGTCCCGCTCTTCCGGCCCGCAGATCCGCGGGGGGGAGGCTGCGGCCTTCGTCCGGCTGTCGCCCAACCCGGTGCTGGCGCCGGGGGACGTCTTCGATCTGGTGGTGGCGTTCGACTGGCAGAATGTGGAGCGGTTCGCCGCCGAACTGCCGATGACCGCCGCCAGCATCATCATCACCGATCCCGAACAGGGCGAGGTGCCGCCGGTCCTGACCGCCTCGGGCGCGCGGGTGCTGGACGTGTCGATCCGCGAGCTGGCCGGCACCGTGCCCGGCGGGCGGGTCAACATGGTGGGGCTGGGGGTGGTGGCGGCCCTGGTGGGGCTGCCGCGCGCCGGGCTGGACGCGGTGATCCGCGACGCGCTGGGCAAGAAGGGGGATGCCGCCGTCACCGCATCCGCCGCCGCCATCGACGCCGGGGCCACGGCGGTGGAGGGCTGGGGCCTCGGCCTGACCCTGCCGCCGCCGGAACCGGACGGCGGCGCGCGCTGGAACATTTCGGGCAACGAGGCGGCGGGGTTCGGCGCGCTGAAGGCCGGGGTGCGGTTCTGCGCTGCCTATCCCATCACGCCGGCCACGGAAATTCTGGAATGGCTGGCCCCCAATCTGGCGCGCACCGGCGGGCTGCTGGTGCAGGCCGAGGATGAGCTGGCCTCCATCAACATGTGCCTGGGCGCCTCGTTCGGCGGGGTGCCGTCCATCACCGCCACCGCCGGGCCGGGCCTGTCGCTGATGACCGAGGCGCTGGGGCTGGCGGTGGCGTCGGAAACCCCGGTGGTGGTGGTGGACGTGATGCGCGGCGGCCCGTCCACCGGCATCCCCACCAAATCGGAACAGTCGGACCTGAACATCGCCGTCTATGGCCTGCACGGCGATGCGCCCCATCTGGTGCTGGCGCCCAATTCCATCGGCGACTGTCTGTTCACCACCCAATGGGCCGTCCATCTGGCCGAGGCGCTGCAAACCCCGGCCATCGTGCTGTCGGACCAGGCCATGGGTCAGTCGCGCGCCGTCATCGCCCGGCCCGCCGACGCCCCCCACCGGGCCGAACGGCGGCTGGCCGACACCCAGGCCGGCGACTACCGCCGCTACGCCGTCACCGACGACGGCGTTTCCCCCGCCGCCATCCCCGGCATGATCGGCGGCGAGCACACCGCGGATGGGCTGGAGCACAGCGAACGGGGCCTGCCGTCGTCCCAGGCCGCCGACCATCACCGCCAGCTGGACAAGCGCCAGCGCAAGCTGACGCTCCATGACTACGGCCCGGCCTGGGCCGATGTGGAGGGGGAAGGGCCGGTGGCCATCCTGACGTGGGGTTCGTCCGCCGGTCCGGCGCGGGAGGCGGCGGCCCGCCTGCGCGCCGCCGGCCATGCGGTGCGGCTGGTGGCGGTGCGGCTGCTGTCCCCGGTGCAGCCGGCGGCCATGGCCGCGGCCCTCGCCGGGGTGGACCGGGTTCTGGTGGTGGAGCAGACCCACGGCGCCCAGTTCCACAAATACCTGCGCGCCCATTACGACCTGCCCCGCGGGGTGGCGGTGATGAGCCGCCCCGGCCCGCTGCCCATCCGTGCGCACGAGGTGGAAGCGGCCCTGAAGCCCCTGTTGTCCGAGTCTCTCATTGCGGTGGGGAGCCTGTGAGCATGGATCAGTCTGTGGATCAGCCCGCGTTGGACGCGGCTCCGGCTCCGACGCCGCAGGATTACAAATCGGCGGTCAAGCCCATCTGGTGCCCCGGCTGCGGCGATTATTCGGTGCTGGCCGCCACCACCCGCGCCTTTGCCCTGCTGGAACTGCCCCGCCACCAGACGGCGGTGGTGTCGGGCATCGGCTGTTCGTCGCGCATCCCGGCCTACACCAGCGTGTATGGTTTCCACGGGGTGCACGGGCGGGCGCTGGCGGCGGCCTCGGGGCTGAAGCTGGCGCGGCCCGACCTGACCGTGGTGGTGTTCGGCGGTGACGGCGACGGGTTTTCCATCGGCGGCAACCATTTCCTCCACGCCTGCCGCCGCAACGTCAACCTGACCTATGTCATCATGGACAACGAGGTCTATGGCATGACCAAGGGGCAGGCGTCGCCCACCACCGAACCCGACTGGTGCAACAGCAAGCTGACCCCCCACGGCCCTGGCGTGTCGCCGGTGCAGCCGGTGCCGCTGGCCATTTCCTGCGGGGCGAATTTCGTGGCGCGCGGCTTTGCCGGCGACCCCAACGGGGTGGCGCGGCTGATCGTGGAGGGCATCCGCCATCCGGGCTTCTCGGTGATCCAGGTGCTCAGCCCCTGCGTCACCTTCCGCCCGGAACAGCGGGGGTGGAAGAGCACGGTTCACCCCTATGGCCGCGAACCGGCCCAGGACGCCGCCATCGCCATGCGCAACGCGCTGGAGGACGACGGCTTCGGGCTGGGCGTCTTCCTGGCCGGCAACCGCCGCCCCTTCGCCCCCGACACCGCCCCCGCCGCATCCGCGGCCACCCTGGACGCCATCGAAGCGGAGTTTGCCGTATGACCGCCGCCCCCTCTTCCCCGACGGTGACCGGCGGGGCGTCCAGCCTGCCGCTGTTCCTGGCCCACGCGGTGGAGCTGGAGAGCGAGGCCGCCCTGCGCTACGACGAACTGGCCGACAGCATGGAGGCGCACAACAACTGGCAGGTGGCGGCGCTGTTCCGCGACATGGCCCGCTATTCCCGCCTGCACCGCGACGAGGTGACGGCGATCGCCGCCGCCCACGGCCCGCTGCCCAAGGTGGCGCCGTGGGAATTCCAATGGACCGGTACGTCCGAGTCGCCCGAGGCCGCGGCCTTCGACGGTGCCCATTACCTGATGACGCCCCACCACGCGCTGCGCATGGCGCTGGCGTGCGAGGAGGCCGGGCACGCCTATTACGCTGCCGTGGCCGAACAGACCGCGGTGGAAGAGGTCGCCCGGCTGGCCCGCGACTTCGCGGCGGAGGAATCCCACCACGTGGTGCTGGTGCGCCAATGGCTGGAGCGTTTCCCCGCCCCGGAAGGCGGGTGGGACGATGATCCCGACCCGCCCAACGCCGTGGAGTAAGGCCCACCGGAATGGTTGGTTTTGCCGCTGACGGTGTGGCGGGGGCCATGCTATAGCTGCCCCCCGTCCTCACTCTGTGCGTGCCGCCCATGCCTGCCGATACCGCCACCGTTCCCGAGCCCCAAGACCGGGTGCCCTCGCCCTGCCGCCGTCAGTGCACACTGGACGAGGACAGCCTGACCTGTATGGGCTGTCTGCGCACGCTGGCGGAAATCAAGGCATGGCGCACCATGGATCCCGCCGGGCAGCGCGCGCTGCTGGCGGTGCTGGAGGAACGGCGCAGCGCGCAGCCGCTGCTTTAGGCTCTGTGGACAAAGGGGCTTCCCAACGGAGGGAGAATCTGATTCAAGACTTCATTTGGATGGGAGGTCTTGATGGAGCGCGGGGAGATATCGGATGGCGAATGGGCGGTGATTGGCCCGCTTTTGCCTTCGGAGCGCGGGCGAGGCTGCCGGCCAGCCCATGACAATCGCCGTTTTTTCAACGGGATAAACTATGTTTTGCGTACTGGTATTCCCTGGCGGGACTTGCCGGAGCGCTATGGAAACTGGAATTCGATCTTTCGGCGGTTCCGGCGCTGGTGTGTCCAAGGGGTCTTCGACGAGATCCTCGAAACGCTGGTCGAGTTGGGCATTACCGACGACTGGAAGGATCAGATGGTCGATAGCACGACGGTTCGGGGTCACAGCCAAGCCGCGGGCGCAAAAGGGGGACCTGCGCGGCGGGATTTGGTCGTTCGCGCGGCGGCTTTACGAGCAAGATCCACGCACGGTGCGATCGGACCGGGCGGCCCCTGGCCTTCATCGTGACCGGGGGCGAGGCATCCGACAGCAAGCAATTGATCCCTTTGATGGAAATCCCGCTGGAGATCCCCTCTCCCAAGGCCCTGCTCGCCGATGCCGGTTATGATAGCGATGCCAACCGTGAGCATTTGCTGATCCGGGCTATCCGTCCGATCATCAAGCCGAACCCAACCCGCAAGACAATGCCCGCTTTTGACAAGGAGGCCTACAAGGCTCGCAACAAAATCGAAAGAATGTTCAACAAACTCAAACAGATGAGGCGGGTCGCAACCCGTTATGACAAGACCCGCTCTTCCTTCATCGCCTTCGTCAAGCTCGCCGCTATTCGTATTTGGATACCAACCTTTGTCCACAGAGCCTAGAGTGCGCTTCACGCTTCAAGCGATTTGCTGTTTGAAGCGCGAAGCACACGGAAAAAACCGACGGACGTTAAGCCCGACGGACGTTACCCGTTGCGCACCACCGACAGCCCCGACGCCTTCAGGCTGTTCAGCAGGTCGGCGAATTTGTGGACATAGCGGTTCTTGTCGGCTTCGAACGCGGCGGCGATGGCCGCGTCGGCACTGTCACCGCGCTTCTTCAACTCGCTGACGCACACGCGGTTCTCAATCTGGAACAGGGCGAAGGCGCCGTCGTTGATCAGGCGTTCCGTCATGATTATCAACCCTTTGGATGGTGGCCGTTTCCCTGTCACCTAATCCCGCGGGGCATCGGGCACAACGGACGTTCCCGCAATGCAGCAGAGGGAAAAGGACACTTCGCCCCCTATTGATCCGCTTCTTCCGCCTTTTCCACCGTCAGGCGCAGGCCGTTCATGCGGCCGAAATCCAGCCCGATCCGGTCGCGGTGGCGGGCCAGGGTGCTGTGCACCTCGGGCGGGATGTCCAGATCCAGGGTCTGGTCGTACAGGCGCAGACATTCCGTCTCCCCCCGCTCGATCCCATCCAGAAGTGCCGTGCGGTCGTGGCCCAGAACCGCCTGTTTCAGGTCCAGGAAGAAGCGCAGGGTGCTGCCGGTCACCGTTCCGCCCATGCCGGGGGCGCCGCCCTGTTCCGCCACCAGCCGCTGCAGCTCCCGCACGATGGCACCGCGCTGGGCGGCCACGTCGTTGAACAGGCCCTTCATGCCATCCTCCGCGGCGTTTTCCGCGGCCTGGCGGTAGCCCTCGTGGCTGTCCTCCACAATGTGGATCAGGCCGTTCAAGGCATCGACAAGCTGGTCCCGGCCGATCATCCACGGCACTCCTTATCCGCTGGCACCCCCGCGGGTGGGGCTGGCGGACGGGGGCACGGAGAATAACCCACGGCAGCGGCTCGGGTTCCCGCGTGCAGCCCACTCTTTTCGAGGTGTGGGGCCGGCGACAAGAGGTCGCATATGAAGAGAATGTAACGAGGCTTACACGCTTTTCATATGAGATCGCGTGGCATATAAAAATCGACATATGACGGAAAATGTTGGGCAAGGGTATCCGGGTCAGCGGCGGGACTATGAAGATGATGACGCACACGAATGAAAATCTACGGGCTGCGCAAGATCGTTCCTCGCGCGCTGTTTATTTCGGTCTCGATGACCGGACGGTGCAGGATCTGCAGCCGCTTCGTCCCCTGATCGACCGGATCATGCCCGGCATCCTGGACCGCTTTTATGCCCGGACCCTGCAACAACCGGCGCTGGCTGCGCTGTTCTCCGATCCCTCGCGGATCGAGGCGGCCAAGCGGGCGCAGGCCGCCCACTGGCGCCGTCTGGTCGAAGGACGGTTCGACGAGGAATATTGGGCCTCGGTGCGCAGCATCGGGCTGGCCCACCACCGCATCGGCCTGTCGCCCAACTGGTACATGGGGGCCTACAGCTTCGTCCTTGGCGAATTCATCACCGCGATCGCCGAGAGCAAGGGGGGCATGTTCACCTCGGCCCGCGCCCTGGCCGACATCGCCCGCCAGCAGCGGGCCCTCAGCTCCGCCATCATGTTCGACATGGAAGCGGCCCTGTCGGTCTATTGGGACAAGATGCTGGAAGAGCGGGTCCACGGCGTGGACGTCATGGTGGACAACATCGACCACCAGTCGTCGGACATGGTGGGGTCGGTGCTGGGCTTCACCGACGACCTGAACCGCTCGGTCGGCGACCTGAACACCGTGTGCAAATCGGTGGAGGATGCGGTGATCCAGGCCGGCGAATCGGCAACCACCTCGCTGGGATCGGCGGAAACCGTCGCCTCGGCGGCGGAGGAGCTGAACGCCGCCATCCGTGAAATCGCCCGTCAGGTGGGCGAAGCGGCCGAGACCGCCCGCACCGCCGTATCCAACAGCGACAGCGCCAAGGGGGTGATGGTCCAGCTCAGCACCGCCGCCCAGGAAATCGGCAGCATTCTGGACATCATCCGCAGCATCGCCAGCCAGACCAACCTGCTGGCGCTGAACGCCACCATCGAAGCCGCCCGTGCCGGCGAAGCCGGCAAGGGCTTCGCCGTCGTCGCCAACGAGGTGAAGCATCTGGCCAACCAGTCGGCCAATTCCGCCGACGAGATCGCCGCCAAGGTCGCCGCCATCCAGCAGGTGGCCGAAACCGCCATCACCGGCATCGAAGAGGTGGCCGGCACCGTCCACCATATGGAGGAGATCAACGCCTCCATCTCCACCGCCATCGAGGAACAGGCCGCCGCCACCCAGGAAATCGCCCGCAGCGTGCAGGAGGTCGCCGCCCACACCATGCAGGTGAACGGCATGATGGAGCAGGTGATGAACAACACCCGCTCCGCCACCCGCGTGGCGATGACGGTGGGCGGCAGCGCCGACCGCATGCGCGAGGCGCTGGTGCAGCTTCCCACCCTGCTGGCCCGCGCCATCCGCAATTCGTCCGACATGGCCAACCGCCGCAAGGCCCGCCGCCGTCCCACCCTGTCGGAAACCCAGGTGCGCAGCGGTGGCCAGACGGCCAAGGGGCTGATGCGCGACCTGTCCGAATGCGGCTGTTTCGTGGAAACCGAACTGCACGCCCATTCCGGCTCGCCCGTTGAAATCGACATGCCGGGCCGCCGCCCCGCCTGTGGCACCATCGTGGCCAACACGGGCGAGGGGCTGCACATCCGCTTCGACGCCGAAGTGATGACCACCGCCGACGCCGACCGCATCAGCACCGACGACATGCGCCGCATCGTCGATCTGGCGAAGAGCGATCACGTCGCCTTCGTCACCAAGATCATGGAAACCCTGGGCGGCCAGCGCCAGATGCTGCCCGCCGACCTGTCCACCCATCATTCGTGCCGTCTGGGCCGCTGGTACGATCACGTGAACGACCCGCAGACCATGCGTCTCGACTCCTACCGCCGCATGGCCGAGCCGCACCGTCTGGTCCACGAAAAGGGGCGCGAGGTGCTGCTGGCGCTGGAATCCGGTGACCGTGCCGCCGCCGAACGGCTGGCCGGCGACCTGAAACGTCAGTCGGAACAGGTTCTGGCCCTGCTGGACCGCATGGGTATGGAATATCTGAACGCCGCCGGCGCCCGGCCCCACGCCGAGTCCCACATCCACCGCCACGCGGCGGAATAACCGGGGGCTTGCGGCGCAAAAGGGGGAACCTTCGTCCGGTTGGGGGAGTTGATGGAACGAATCCGTCCCGTTGACTGCCCCCGGACCCGCCGATGCCCCTGCGCCTGGAAGATTACGCCCTGCTGGGCGATTGCGAAACCGCGGCCCTGGTGGGGCGGAACGGCTCCATCGACTGGCTGTGCTGGCCGCGGTTCGATTCCGATGCCTGCTTCGCCGCCCTGCTGGGCGGGCCGGAGCACGGGCATTGGCAGGTGGCCCCCGCCGATCCGGTGGTGCGGGTATCGCGCCGCTACCGCCCCGGCACGCTGATTCTCGAAACCGACCTCGACACCGCCGGGGGCGGCGTCACGCTGGTGGATTTCATGCCGCTGCGCGGGGCGGCGTCGGACATCGTGCGGCTGGTGGTGGGGCGCCACGGGCGGGTGACGGTGCGCAGCACGCTGCGTCCGCGGTTCGGCTATGGCCGCGTCGATCCCTGGCTGTCGCACACGGCGGAGGGCGACGCCTGCGCGGTGGCCGGGCCGGACATGCTGGTGCTCCACGCCCCCGTGCGCCACAGCATCGCCGATGGGGCGGCGGTGGGGGAACTGACCGTCGCGGCGGGGGAGCGGGCGGCCTTCGTCCTGACCTACGCCCCGTCCCACCAGCGCCCGCCCAAGGCGATCGACGCCGAAGCGGCCCTGACCGACACCGAGGATTTCTGGCGCGGCTGGTCGGGCCGCTGCACCAACCGCGGCCCCTGGACCGACGCGGTGACGGGATCGCTGGTGACGCTGAAGGCGCTGACCTACCGCCCCACCGGCGGGATCGCCGCCGCCCCCACCACGTCGCTGCCCGAACGGCTGGGCGGGGTGCGCAACTGGGATTACCGCTTCTGCTGGCTGCGCGATGCCACCTTCACCCTGCTGGCGCTGATGAACGCCGGCTACACCGACGAGGCGCGGTCGTGGCGCAACTGGCTGCTGCGGGCGGTGGCCGGCAATCCGCAGCAGATGCAGATCATGTACGGGCTGGCCGGCGAACGCCGCCTGATCGAATGGGAGGCGGACTGGCTGCCCGGCTACGAGGGATCACGCCCCGTGCGCATCGGCAACGCCGCCGCCCACCAGAGCCAATGGGACGTGTTCGGCGAGGTGATGGACGCCCTGCACCAGGCCCGGGAGAGCGGCCTGGACGACAGCGAGGCCGGCTGGCACCTCCAGCGCGTGCTGATGGACCATCTGGAATCCGTTTGGGAGGAGCCCGACGAAGGCATCTGGGAGACCCGCGGCGGCCCGGAGCACTTCACCTATTCCAAGGTGATGGCGTGGGTGGCGCTGGACCGGGCGGTCAAGGGGATCGAGCATTTCGGCCTGGACGGGCCGCTCGACCGCTGGCGGGCCCTGCGCCACCGCATCCACGCCCAGGTGTGCGAGCACGGCTTCAACCCCGATCTGGGCAGCTTCGTGCAGTCCTACGGCTCCCGCCGGCTGGATGCCGCCCTGCTGCTGGTGCCGCTGGTGGGGTTCCTGCCCCCCGGCGACCCGCGGGTGCGCGGCACGGTGGATGCCGTGGAACGGCATCTCCTGGCCGACGGGCTGGTGCTGCGGTACGACAGCGAACGCACCGACGACGGCTTGCCGGCGGGGGAGGGGGCGTTCCTCGCCTGTTCCTTCTGGCTGGCCGACAACTACCTGCTTCAGGGACGGCAGGGCGATTCGGTGCGGCTGTTCCGCCGCCTGCTGGCCCTGCGCAACGACGTGGGCCTGCTGGCCGAGGAATACGATCCCGTCGCCAGGCGCCAGGTGGGCAATTTCCCGCAAGCCTTTTCCCACATCGCGCTGATCAACACGGCGCAGGCGCTCACCACCTTGTGCGCCGGACCCCACCAACGGGCGGGGGAGAGTGACGCCGCTGGATGACCCATTTTCCCTTTTCCCCACCCCCGGAACACGGGCGGCGGCACCATCGTTTGCAGACAGAGGTTTTGCAGACCGGGTTTGGAAGGAGGGGACGTCCGCATGAGATCCGACGGCAAACGGCGCGCCGCTGGTACGGGAACAGGAGGGCGGCGGCCATGCCACTGACCGTTCTGACCGTGGCGGATCCCTTCGCCCCCCTGACGCCCGGCGGCGATGCCGCCGGCCTCGACGGCGGCGCGGGGCAGACGGTGCTGGCGCTCGATGCCGCCCTGGTGCGCGCCGGGCACCGGTCGCTGGTGCTGGCCTGCGACGGGTCGGCGGTGGCGGGCACGCTGGTGCCGCTGCCGCGCACCCGCCCCGGCCTGTCCGGTGCCGCCCGCCGCCATGTGCTGGGCCGCCAGAAGGCGTTGGTGGACGAGATGGTCCGGCGGGTGCCGGTGGATGTGGTCCACCTGCACGGCACCGGCTTTGCCGACACCCTGCCCCCGCCCGAGGTGCCGGCGCTGGTGACCCTGTACGCCCCCGCCGACGCCTATCCCCCCGGAGCGCTGGGGGTGGAGCGGCCCGGCACCGTGTTCGCCGCCCCGTCGCGGGGGCCGCTGGCCGCCCTGCCCGCCGGGGCGCTGAAGGCGGGGATCATCATGCCCGGCATGGCGCTGGACCGGCTGGCGATCAGGGTTCCCAAGAAACGCTTTGCCGTCGCCACCGGCGCGGTGGAGCCGGCCAGCGGCTTCCACCGCGCCCTCGACGCGGCGGCGGCGGCGGATATCCAGCTTCTCATCGCCGGGCCGGAGATGGACCGCGGCTATTTCGAAGGCGAGATCCGCCCGCGGCTGGACGGGGTGCGCCGCTATCTGGGGCCGGTGGGCTTTTCCCGCCTGCGCTGGCTGCTGGGGTCGGCGCGCTGCCTGCTGGCCGGCGGACGGGACGGTGCTGCCGATCCCCGCCCGGTGCTGGAAGCCATGGCCTGCGGCACCCCCGCCGTGGCCTTCGCCGGCAGCGGCCTGGACGAGGTGATCCAGCACGGCACCACCGGCTTTCTGGTGGACGGCGTGCCCGCCATGGCCGAGGCCATCGCCGCCTGCGAGGCGCTGGATTCCGAGGATTGCCGCACCGCCGCCCGCCGTCGCGGGTCGGTGGAGGGCATGGTGGAGCGGTATCTGCGCCTCTACACCGCGCTGGCCGGCGGCGCCCGCCCCGACGGCAAGGACGTGTCGGCGGTGGCCTAGCTGTTGGCGGCGAAGGGGAACCCCTCGTCCGCCCAGCCGGCCATGCCGCCGATCATCAGCTTCACCGGGCGGCCCAGCCGCGCCAGCCGCACCGCGGCGCGGTCGGCGCCGTTGCAATGGGGGCCGGCGCAATAGACCACGAACAGCGTGTCCATGGGCCACGCCGCCAGCCGCCGTTCGGTCAGGTCGCGGTGGGGAATGCCGATGGCCCCCGGCACGTGGGACCGGGCAAAGGCCGCCCGTCCGCGCACGTCCACCAGCACGAAGCCGGTGCCGCCGCCCGGCCCGGCACCGTCCAGGGCGGCCTTGACGTCGGCGCAGTCGGTTTCCAGCGACAGACGGCGTTCGAAATGGGCCAGCGCTTCGGCAGGCGGGGCGGCGGGGATCTCGGTCACGGCGTTGGTCATGGTGTCGGTGTCCGGCAGGGAGGGTGGGGAACGGCGGGAAGTGTGGCGACGGGGGCGTGCCTTGACCATTGGCGCCGGTGCCGATTACCGTGAAGATCATGCCAATCCCGCCCCCCAACCCCCGTGTGGCCGTTCTGGCCTATGACGGCCTGTGCACCTTCGAATTCGGCATCGCGGTGGAGGTGTTCGGCCTGCCGCGGCCCGAGATGGGGGCGGGCTGGTATTCCTTCGCCGTGGCCGCCTGCGACTCCGGCCCCCTGCGCGCCACCGGCGGCGTGCGGCTGGTGGCCGACGGCGGGCTGGAGGTGCTGGACGGGGCCGGCACCGTCATCGTGCCCGGCTGGCGCGGGGCGGATACCCCGGTGCCCGCCGGTCTGGTGGGTGCCTTGCGGCGGGCGCACGGGGCCGGCGCGCGGCTGGTGTCCATCTGTTCGGGGGTGTTCGTGCTGGCGGCCACCGGCCTGCTGGACGGGCGGCGGGCCACCACCCACTGGCGCTACGCCGCGCGTCTGGCCGAGGCTCACCCCGCCATCCGCTTCGCCCCCGACGTTCTGTATGTGGACGAGGGGGACGTGCTGACCTCCGCCGGCAGCGCGGCGGGGATCGACCTGTGCCTGCACATCGTGCGCACCGACCACGGTGCCGCCGCCGCCAACCGCGTGGCCCGCCGTCTGGTGGTCCCCGCCCACCGCGAGGGCGGGCAGGCCCAATATGTGGAACGTCCGGTTCCTCCCGAACGGGAAGGGGCGCGGCTGGGGCCGCTGCTGGACCGGATGCGCGCCGGGCTGGACCGGGTGTGGAGCGTCGATTCCATGGCCGAGGCCGCCGGCATGAGCCGCCGCACCTTCCTGCGCCGCTTCCGCGAGACGACGGGGCAGGCGCCGGGCGACTGGTTGACCGCCGAACGGCTGGCCCGCGCGCGCGAGCTGTTGGAAACCACGGATCTGAGCGTGGAGGACGTCACCACCGCCTGCGGCTTCGGGTCGGCGGACACGCTGCGCCACCATTTCCGCGCCCGGCTGGGCACGTCCCCGGCGGATTACCGGCGGCGGTTCGGGGGTGTGTCCTTATAAGTGTCCTTCTCGGGCGGCGGGGCAGATGTGGGTTGCGCCGCGGCAGGGGTGACAAAATGATTTCGGCTGATATGGTCAGTCTCCCTGTACGGTTTTTCCCGCCCGGCCATGCCCCGTTCCGATTCCCTGGTCATCCGTGTTCTGCTGACGGTGCTCGTCGGTTTCGGGCCGCTGTCCACCGATCTCTATCTGCCCTCCCTGCCCATGCTGGTGACGGTGTTCGGAACCGACATCGCCACGGTGCAATTGACGCTCTCGGTGTTTTTGATCGGCTTTGCCGGGGGGCAGCTTCTCTACGGCCCGCTGTCCGACCGTTTCGGGCGGCGCCCGGTGCTGATGGGCGGGGTGGTGCTGTATCTGGTGGCCAGCGCGGCGTGTGCGCTGGCCCAGACGGTGGACCAGCTCGTCGCCGCCCGGTTCGTGCAGGCGCTGGGGGCGAGCTGCGGGCCGGTGGTGGCACGGGCGGTGGTGCGCGACGTCTATGGCCGCGACCGGGCCGCGACGGTGCTGGCCTATCTTGCCATGGCCATGGCGCTGGGGCCGGCGGTGGGGCCGATGATCGGCGGGTTCCTGACCGCGCACGTGGGGTGGCGCAGCACGTTCCTGGCGCTGGTGGGGCTGGGGGCGGGGGCGCTGGTCGCCGTGGCCCTGCTGCTGGCTGAAACCAACCGGCACCGCGATGCGGATGCGCTGCGGCCGGGGCGGCTGATGGGCAATTACGCCCGCGTGCTGGGGGACCGGCGGTTCCTGGCCTATGCCGCGGTGGTGGCCGGGGCCTATGGCGGGATCTTCGCCTTTCTCTCCGCCTCGTCCTTCGTGCTGATCGGGGGGGTGGGGCTGTCGCCGGCCCTCTACGGCCTCAGCTTCGGCGGGGTGGCGCTGGGGTACATGCTGGGCAGCTTCGCCGCCGGGCGGGTGTCGGCGCGGCTGGGGGTGGCGCGCATGATCCGGCTGGGCACGCTGATTTCGCTGGCCGGCGGGGCGGCGGGGGTGATGCTGGCCGTGGGCTGGCCGCCGTCGGTGCTGGCCGTTGTTTTGCCCATGGCGGTCTACAACATCGGCGCCGGCCTGACCCTGCCCAACGCCATGGCCGGGGCGGTGGGGCCGTATCCCACCATGGCCGGGCTGGTGTCGTCCCTGCTGGGCTTCATCCAGATGGGGGCGGCGGCGCTGGCGGGGATGGTGGTCGGGCATCTGAACAACGCCACCGCCGTGCCCATGATGGGGGCCATCGCCCTGGCGTCGCTGGTGGCGTTCGCCGCTCACCGCCTGTTCGTGCGCTCCTGACCTTCTTCCCCCTCGGAGTCGGGGGGAAAGAACCGCCGCTCGACCCGCGTCAGCCCCACCGTGACCAGCAGCGTCAGCCCCAGCGTGATGCCGGCGATGGCGAACAGCCCGGCCCCGCACGCGATTCCCAGCGCGCCGGCCATCCAGATCATCGCCGCGGTGGTGGCCCCGCGCACCGACAGCCCGGCGCGGACCATCACGCCGGCGCTGATGAAGCCGATGGCCTGGGCCAGCCCCTGGATCACGCGGGTGGGGTCCATGTCGCTGCTGTGCCCGGCCTCCAGTGCCCCGCGGTAAAGCGACAGCGCCACCAGCGTGGTCGCCGCGGCACTGACCGACACCAGGGTCAGCGTGCGCAGGCCCGCCGCCTTTCGGCGCATCTCCCGGTCGAGTCCCAGCGCCATGCCGCACGCCGCGGCGGCCACAAGCCGGATGCCGGTGCCCACGGTGGTGCTGTCGCTTGTCAAGTCCATGATTTGACAGTCCTTTTTAGGTTTCGTGACAGGGGTGGCCGGGTGGGCGGATTTTTTTCGGGCGTGGAGCATTTTCCTCTTTTCATCGCCGGCCTTTGGATCTATGTAACGCGAACTCGCAAGCGCACGTGCCGCTGGCCCGCCCCTCGTCTTTTCGAGATGTGGTTATGCAACGACGTAACGCGTGATCCCCGACCGTCCCTTAAGCAAGGCGGCGACTTGGAGGTTACGATGGTTCATGTTGTTGTCGGTGGGCCGAAGCCCACCCGTCTTCGACTTGTCGTCTGTCTGAACAGTCCCCGGCAGTCCAGTATGGGCGGCCTGAACGCCTGATCCGTTCCTATCGGATCGTCGTGGCGCGTTCGGCCGCTCCGTTTTTGTCTGCACATCACCCGAATTACGTCCAGCATCTTGTGTCCGGGAGACGAAGATGAACGAGAAGATTGCGCGCTTTTTCGACGAACAGCGCCCGCAGACCCCGTGCCTTGTCCTCGACCTGGACGTGGTGGAAGAGAATTACCGCGCGCTGAACGAGGCGCTGCCCGACGCCCGCATCTTCTACGCGGTCAAGGCGAACCCGGCCCCGGAAATCCTGGCGCTGCTGACCCGTCTGGGGTCGGCGTTCGACACCGCCAGCGTGCCGGAAATCGACATGGTGCTGGCCGCCGGCTGCACGCCCGACCGCATTTCCTACGGCAACACCATCAAGAAGGAAGCGGACATCCGCACCGCCTATGAAAAGGGTGTGCGCCTGTTCGCCTACGACAGCATCGAAGAGCTGGAGAAGATCGCCCGCGCCGCCCCCGGTGCGCGTGTGTTCTGCCGCATCCTGACCTCCGGCGAGGGTGCCGAGTGGCCGCTGTCGCGCAAGTTCGGCTGCGACCTGCCCATGGCCCGCGACCTGCTGATCAAGGCGCGCGAGCTGGGCGTGACCCCGTGGGGCGTGTCGTTCCACGTCGGCTCGCAGCAGAAGGATCTGACCCAGTGGGACAAGGCCATTTTCGAGGTGGCGCAGCTCTTCCGTGAGCTGGAGATCCTGGGCATCGACCTGGGCATGATCAACATGGGCGGCGGCTTCCCCACCCGTTACCGCAGCGACGTGCCGGAATCGGCGGCCTATGGCCAGGCGATCTTCGACAGCCTGCGCCGCCACTTCGGCAACCACCTGCCGGAAACCATCGTCGAGCCGGGCCGCGGCATGGTCGGCAGCGCCGGCGTCATCGAAAGCGAAGTGGTGCTGGTGTCGCGCAAGTCGGCGGGCGATGTGAAGCGCTGGGTCTATCTGGATATCGGCAAGTTCGGCGGTCTGGCCGAAACCATGGACGAGGCCATCCAGTACCCCATCGAGGTGCTGGGCGACCGCACCGAGGAGTGCGAACAGGTGGTGCTGGCCGGTCCCACCTGCGACAGCGCCGACGTGCTGTACGAGCGCGCCGAATACGCCCTGCCCATGGACCTGAAGGCCGGCGACCGCGTGCGCATCCATGCGACGGGCGCCTACACCACCACCTACTCGGCGGTGTGCTTCAACGGCTTCGCCCCGCTGAAGTACCACTGCATCTGATCCCGGACGCCCGTCACGGGCGGTCCGCACACCGACGGCAGGCCGCGGGTTCTCCCCCGCGCGCCTGCCGTCGGTGTTTGTGGGTCATGCCGGGGGTTACGACTCCGGGGCCAATTCCAGAATCAGTTCCCGGAACCATTCCTGCGCCGGGTCGCTGCGGCAGCGGCGGTGCCAGACCATGGACACCTCCGACCGGCGGGCAAAGGGCAGGGGGTGGATGTCCAAACCGGCCATGGCGGCGATTCGCCGGGCGGTGTGGGCCGGGACCGTCGCCACCAGATCCGACCGCGCCAGGGCCAGCGGCAAGGCCATGTAGGTGCCGACGAACAGGCTGATGCGGCGGCTCAGGCCATGCTGGGCCAGCGCCTCGTCCATGCCGCCGGTCACCGTGCCCCGCGGCGACACCAGCACATGGGGCAGGGCGGCGTAGAGGGCCGGCGTCAGCGGCTGCTCCAGCCATGGGTTGCCGGGCCGGGCCATCACCACCATGGGGTCGCAGAACGCCGGCCGCCGCTCGAACCGCACCGGTGAGTCGCGCAGGTGCAGCAGCGCCACATCCGCCGAGCCGCGGTCCAATTGTCCCTCGTAATCGGAGGACGTGGCGGGAACCAGCCGCAGCGCCGCCGCCGGTGCCAACCGTTCGAAGCGTTCCGTCAGCCGCTCCACCAGCGCGATTTCGGCGTATTCCGCCATGGCGGCGGTGAAGGTGCGGTGGCTGGTGGCGGGGTCGAAGCCGCTGGCGAGGGTGAGGGCGGCCCGCACCCCCTCCAGCGCCGGTTCCAGCAGGGCGGCCAGATCGCGGGCGCGGTTGGTCGGCTCCAGCCCCGCGGGCGTGCGCACGAACAACTCGTCCTTGAACACGTCGCGCAGGCGGGACAGGGCGTGGCTCATGGCCGGCTGCGACAGGCCGATGCGCTGGGCCGCGCGGGTCACGCCCCGCTCCACCATCAGCGCGTCGAACGCCTTCAGCAGGTTGAGGTCGATGGCGTTGAGGTTCATGCGGGCATTCCCTCCCGCCACAGCACGGCCTGACCGCGCCCGGCCTTCTTGGCGGCATAGAGCGCCTGATCGGCGGCGTGCAGCACCTGGGCCGGGTCGGGGTGGTGCCGGGGCCACAGCGCAACCCCGGCGCTGCACCCGATGTGCAGGTCCAGCCCACCCGCCGTCAGCGGCACCGACAGGTCATGGATGATCCGGGCGGCCAGCGCCATGGCGCTGCCCGACCCGGCGTCGGCGCCCCTCGCCGGTTCCGGGAGGATGCGGGCCAGGACCACGAACTCGTCCCCGCCCAGCCGGGCGGCGACGTCGCCGTCGCGGATGGACCGCAGCAGCCGCGTCCCCACCTCCGTCAGCACCGCGTCGCCCACCGGGTGGCCGTGGCGGTCGTTGATGGGCTTGAACCCGTCGAGATCCAGATAGAGCACCGCCACGCCCGCCCCGTCCGGCGGCGGGCCGGCACCCCCCAGCCGGGCCAGATGGCCGTCGAGAAAGCGGCGGTTGCCCAGACCGGTCAGCGGGTCTTTCAGCGCGATGGATTGCAGCGTCCGCCCCATGGCGTGGACAGCGCGGCTGACCTCGCCGATTTCCCCGGCGTGATGGGGGGCACAGGGATGGCTGGGGTCGAATCCACCCGCCGACAGCCGTTCCGCCGACGCCAGCAGCCCACGCAACTGGCGCAGCACCAGCCGGTCCATCAGCAGCCACAGGCCGATGACGGTCAGAAACACCAGAACCACCATCACCCCCGACCCCAGCAGCAGCTTGCGGTCCACCGCGGCGACGGTCCGGTCGCGGGACACGCCCACGGTGATCCGGGCGCCGCTGTCGCCCAGGGGGGCGAAGCCGGTGATCCGCGGTATCCCGTCCAGCCCCGTCCCTTCGGCCACGCCGGCACCCCGTCCCATGATTTCCTGCACCAGGGGGTGGCTGGTCATGGACCGTCCGGTGAGGCCGGTGGGATCGGGTTCGCGGGCCAGCACCGTGCCGTGGGCATCGAACACGGTGACCACCCCGCCCGACGCCTCCGCCACCTCGGCGGACAGGGCGGACAGCCATTGCAGATCGACGCCGGTGATCAGCACCGCTTCCACCGCGCCGGTCTCGTCCAGGGCGGGCAGGGCCACGGCCATGCGCGGCTTGCCGCTGACACGCCCGAGCATGAAGCCGCTGGTGGCAAGCTGGCGCGTTTCTACCGCCCGCCGGAAATAGCCGCGGTCGGCGATGGACGGGGCGGGCATCCCGGAACTGGTGCAGAGCTGGCGCCCGTCGGGAGCCGCCACCGAGAAACCGGCGCTCCACGGGTAGAGGCCGGCGGCCTGGGCCAGGATCTGCGGGCACCGGCCGGGGACCGTGCGCCGCACCTCGGGCATCAGGGCCAGCATCCGGAGCGCGCTGCGCGCCTGCTGCAAGATCTCGCCCTGCTGCACCGCCCCCCGTTCGGCGAAGAGAAAGGTGTCGTGGCGCGCCAGTTCGATCTTCTGGCCGCGCTCCTGCACCACCATGGCGGCGACCAGCCCCACCAGCGGCAGCAGGGTCAGCAGCAGGAACGCGGTCAGACGCGTACGAAGCCCAAGCCCCGCCCAGGCCATGCGGGCGGACGTGAAGGGGAAACGGGGTCTCATACCGGCTCGGTCGGTTTGCTGAATGTCCTGGTGTACGGCGGCTGGGGATAATCTTCAAGCCGGCGTTCATTCATCTGATGGATGGATGCCATACAGTCTATCAATTTGATCAATGCCGCGGGCGGGCGGATAGTGGCACCACATTTTTTCCTGCAACGGTGCCGAACCATGGCCGACGCCCATCCGTCCGTTTCCTCTTCCGCCCTCGACGTTCTGTTCCGCGATGCCCGTACCTTTTCCGCGTGGCAGGACCGCCCGGTCGATCCGGCGCTGCTGGAGCAGGCCTATGACATCGCCAAGATGGGCCCCACCAGCATGAACACCCAGCCCATGCGCGTGGTCTTCGTGACCAGTGCGGAGGGCAAGGAACGGCTGAAGCCCACGCTGTCGCCCGGCAACGTGGACAAGACCATGGCGGCCCCGGTGACGGCCATCGTCGCCTTCGACCGCGCGTTCCCCGACACGCTGCCGGTGCTGTTCCCCCATTTCGCCGCGGCGCCGGAGATGTTCCGCAGCAACGCCGCCCTGCTGGAGGAAACGGCGTTCCGCAACAGCTCGTTGCAGGCGGCATACCTGATCATCGCTTTGCGCGCGGTGGGTCTGGATTGCGGGCCGATGTCCGGCTTTGATAAGGAAAAGGCGGCCGCCGCCTTCTTCCCCGACAGCCCGTGGGCGGCCAACCTGCTGATCAACATCGGCTATGGCAAGCCCGACGCCCTGTTCCCCCGCCTGCCGCGCCTGAGCTTCGGCGAGGCCACCCGCTTCGCCTGATCCCCGGCGGTCCAGGTGCCGGGGGCAGCCCGGCAACCGCGGCAGCAGCGGCCCACGCCACTGCTGCCGTTGTTTTTTTCTGAGGACGCTTCCCATGACCCACCCCGTTTCCGTGGACAGCATGTCCCCGGCCCGGTTCCGCCGGCTGACGCTGGTGCTGGGGGCCCTGTCGGCCTTCGCACCGCTGTCCATCGACATGTACCTGCCGGCCTTTCCCCGGATCGTGGAGGATCTCCACGCCACCCCCGGCGCGGTGCAGGCCAGTCTGGCGGTGTTCCTGGCCGGGCTGGCGGTGGGGCAGTTGATCTATGGGCCGCTGTCGGACCGCTATGGCCGGCGGGGGCCGCTGATCGCCGGGGTGCTGCTGTACGCCGTCGCCTCGGCCCTGGCGGCGCTGGTGACTTCGGTGGAGCAGTTGATCGCGGTGCGGCTGCTGCAGGCGATGGGGGGCAGTGCCGGCATGGTGATCGGGCGGGCGATGATCCGCGACCTGTTCGACGGGCGGGACGCGGCGCGGGTGTTCTCGTCGCTGATGCTGGTGGTGGGGCTGGCGCCGATCCTGGCGCCGATCCTGGGCGGGCAGTTGCTGGTGGTGGCCGGCTGGCGGGCCATGTTCTGGGTGTTGACCGTGATCGGGCTGACGGCGGCGCTGGCGGTGTGGCTGGGGCTGGAGGAAAGCCTGCCGGCGGAGCGGCGCTCCGGTGCCGGGGTCGGGGGAATGCTGCGGGCCTGGGGGGCGCTGCTGCGCGACCGGGCCTTCGTCGCCTTCACCCTGTCGGGCGGGTGCGTGATGGCCGGGCTGTTCGCCTACATCACCAATTCGCCCATGGTGCTGATCGAGCAGCACGGGGTGTCGCCGCAGCTCTATGGCCTGATCTTCGGCGGCAACGCGCTGGGCATGGTGATCCTGTCGCAGGTGAACGTGCGGCTGCTGCGCCGCTTCTGCGAGACGCGCATCCTGCGGGTGGCGGTGCTGGCCTATGCCGCGGGCGGGGCGGTGCTGCTGGCGGCGGCGGTGACCGGGGCCGGCGGGCTGGCCGGGCTGCTGGCCCCGCTGTTCGTGTGCATCGCCAGCATCGGCTGCATCATGGCCAACGGTGCCGCTTCCGCCATGGCGCGGGCGCACAGCAACGCCGGCGGGGCGGCGGCCCTGATGGGGGTTCTGCAGTTCGTGCTGGGGGCCGGAACCGGTGCGGCGGTCGGCGCGCTGGACAACGGCACGGCGGTGCCCATGGCGGCGGTGATCGCCGCCATGGGGCTGGTGACGGTGGCGCTGGTGCGGGTGGCCGTGGCGTCGGCTGCCGTTACTTCAGCGGCGCGATGAGGGAATCGAGCGGCACGAAACGGTCGCTCATGCGCTGGGCCTGCTCCTGATGGACCTTGAACACCTTTTCCGTGATGGCGGAGGAGGTGACGAAATCCTGATACGCCCGCTGCAGGTGCAGCCGGTAGCGGGTCGCCATCCCCTCGTCGTCCAGATCCTCGATGGCGGTGTCCTCGGCCAGATAATTGTGGAAGCGCTGGAGGATGTGCAGGCGGTTCACGTTGACCACCCGGCGGTCGAACGGAACGCCGAGGAAGGTCAGGAAATCTTCCGCCGTTTCCAGGTCTTCCAGATCGTCCTTGAAGCTCATGCGATGGGCGCTCCTCTCGTGGGCCGGTGGTCGGGGAGGGGGTGCGGTGGTCCGCCGGCCCGGTTGCTCGATGATTCGTGGTTGAGACTTAATGGGGCCGCTTCAGGGTGGCGGTGCTGACCGCCGCCTCCACGGCCCGTTCCAGGGGCGTGCGGGGGTCCAGATCGGGGGCGGCGCAACTGTCCTGGTCGCAGACGTTGCCGCAGGAATCGCACACCACCCCGGACAGATGCCCCAGCCGTTCCGCCTCTTCCGCCGAGGCGTGGGCTTCCAGCCGCGCCTCGATGCGGTTGATGTGGTCGATCAGGCACGAAATCGCCTTGCCCACCGGGTCGGGCATCAGGTGGTGATCCAGGTCGATGCCGTCCTGGCGGTCGCGGCCCTGGCCCGCCGGGCGCACCAGACGGCCGGGGATGCCGACCACGGTCATGCCGTCCGGCACCTCCTTGGTCACCACCGAATTGGCGCCGACCCGCGCGTTGACGCCCACGGTGATGGGGCCGAGGATCTTGGCCCCCGATCCCACCAGCACCCCGTCGCGCAGGGTGGGGTGGCGCTTGCCCTTGTTCCACGAGGTGCCGCCCAGGGTGACGCCGTGGTACAGCGTCACGTCGTTGCCCACCTCCGCCGTCTCGCCGATCACCACGCCGGCCCCGTGGTCGATGAAGAAACGCCGCCCGATGCGGGCACCGGGGTGGATGTCGATGTTGGTCACCGCGCGGGACAGGTACGACAGGAACCGCGCCGGCCAGCGGTAGCCGCGTTTCCACAGCGTGTGGGACAGGCGGTGGGCGATCAGGGCGTGGATGCCGGGGTAGCAGGTCATCACCTCCCACACCGTGCGGGCGGCGGGGTCGCGGTCGAAGACGCACAGCACGTCTTCCTTGATCAGCCGGATCAGACCGGGGGCGGCGTCGGAAGCGGCGGCCATGGCGGTTCTCCCGTGGGGACCGGACTTATTCGGAAGGGGCGAGAACGGCGTCGGCGTGGAAGCTCATCAGCTCCTGCGGGGTCGGCGGGCGCTTGGCGCGGGTGGCGAGCGCGCGGACCCGCGGCAGGATGGCCTGGGCCGCGGCGTCGTCCACGCTCATGCCGATCTGGGCATAGGCCATCTTGACCGCCGAGGTGCCGGAATGCTTGCCCAGCACGATGCGGTGTTCGCGCCCCACCTCCGCCGGGTCGAAGCCCTGATAGGTCTGGCGGTCGCGCAGCAGCCCGTCCACGTGGATGCCGGCCTCGTGGGTGAAGACCGCATCGCCGACGATGGATTTGTTCACCGCCACCGGGCGGTTGGACGCCGCCTCCACCAGATGGGAGATGGCCGACAGCGCGCGGGTGTCCACGCCGGTCGGGCGGCCGTACAGCACCTTCATCGCCATCACCACCTCTTCCATCGGCGCGTTGCCGGCGCGTTCGCCCAGGCCGTTGACGGTGGTGTTGACGTGGGTGGCCCCGCCCTGGATGGCGGCCAGGGAATTGGCGGTCGCCAGACCCAGATCGTCGTGGGCGTGCATTTCGATTTCGATGTCGGTTTCCCGGCGGATGCGCTCGATGCAGGCACGGGTCTGGAACGGGTCCAGCACCCCCAGCGTGTCGGCGAAGCGGAACCGCCGTGCCCCCGCTCCTTGCGCCACCGTCACCGCGGCCAGGATGAAATCCATGTCGGCGCGGGAGGAGTCCTCGCCGCCCAGGCTGACCTCGTACCCCAGATCGCAGGCCTGCTTGATCTTGCGCTCGATCTCGCCCAGCGCCCAGTCGCGGGTGCGGCGCAGCTTGCGCCCGATCTGGATGTCGGACACCGGCATGGACAGGTTGAGGAAGCCCACGCCGCACGCCTGTGCCGCCTGCAGGTCGGTGTCGTGCATGCGGCACCACACCATCATCTTGGCCCGCAGGCCCAGCGAGGCCACGGCGCGGATGCCCTCGCGCTCGTCCTCGCCCATGGCCGGGATGCCGATTTCCAGTTCGGGCACCCCGGCGGCGTCCAGTGCGCGGGCGATGGCGATCTTCTCGTCCAGGGTGAAGGCCACGCCCGCCGTCTGCTCCCCGTCGCGCAACGTGGTGTCGTTGATGGTGGCAAAGGGCCGTTCGATCAGCATGGTCGTCACCTTTTCCCCTGGAATCGACAGGTCGGCGTTACGGACGGGGGGCGGGCCGCACCGGTCAGGAATAGACCGGTGCGAAGCCCTTGGCGTCGGCCCCGCTCTTGGACCAATAGGGCGAGAGGGCGCGCAGCCGCTCGATGATGCCCGGCACCACGGCGATCACGTGGTCGATCTCCTCTTCCGTGGTGTCGCGGGACAGGGAGAAGCGGGTGGCACCGTGGGCGGCGGTGTAGGGCACGCCCATGGCCCGCATCACGTGGCTGGGCTCCAGCGAGCCCGACGTGCAGGCCGATCCCGACGACGCGGCGATGCCGTTTTCGTTCAGCAGCAGCAGGATGGCCTCGCCCTCGATGTACTCGAACGCGATGTTGGCGGTGTTGGGCAGCCGCAGGTCGGGGTTGCCGGTGACGAAGCAGTTGGGCACCGCCGCCAGGATGGCCCGCTCCAGCTTGTCGCGCAGCGCCCGCACGCGGGTGTTCTCATCCGCCATGTGCTGGAGCGCCAGTTCGGCGGCCTTGCCCAGCCCGACGATGCCCGGTGCGTTTTCCGTGCCGGCCCGGCGCGACCGTTCCTGGTGCCCGCCGCGCAGCATGGGGCGGAAGCGGGTGCCGCGCTTGACGTACAAGGCCCCCACGCCCTTGGGCGCGTGCAGCTTGTGGCCCGACAGCGACAGCATGTCGATGGACGAGTCGGCCAGCCGCATGGGGATCTTGCCCACCGCCTGCACCGCGTCGGTGTGGAACAGCGCGCCCACCGCCTTGGCCATCTTCGCCAGTTCCTCGATGGGGAACAGGGTGCCGGTCTCGTTGTTGGCCCACATGAACGACACGATGGCGACGTCGGGCGACAAAGCCGCCTTGTACGCGTCGATGTCGAGATTGCCGCGGCTGTCCACCGGGATGCGGTGGACGGTGATGCCGCGCTTGTTTTCCAGGTAATCGCACAGCGACAGCACGGCGGGGTGTTCGACCACGCTGGTGATGATGGTGCGCTTCTTCGGGTACGCCTCCAGCGCCGACAGGATGGCGGTGTTGTCGCTTTCCGTGCCGCTGGCGGTGAAGACGATTTCGGTGTCGTGGGCCGCCCCCAGCAGGGCCTGGACCTGCTGGCGGGCCTTTTCGATCAGCCCGCCGACAGCACCACCGAAGGCGTGCATGGACGATGCGTTGCCGAAATGCTGGGTGAACAGCGGCAGCATCGCTTCCACCACCGCGTCATCGACGCGGGTGGTGGCGTTGTTGTCGAGATAGACGCCCGTCATGGATCACACCTTCGCCAGCAGGGAGGCGGGCTTTACCCGCACGAATTCGCCGAGCTTCTCGACCAGCTTCATCTGCACGCCCATCATGGTGCTGGCCGACTGGGAACAGCCGGTGCAGGCACCGGACAGGCGGACGTAGATGTCCTTGCCGTCGATATCCACCAGCTCCACATCGCCGCCGTCGCGCTGAAGCTGCGGGCGGATCTCTTCGATGGCCATCATGATGGCCTGCATCCGCTGGACGTTGGTCATCTTCGGCGCCGCGGCCACCGGGGCGTCGGCCTTGGGGGCCGGCGTCGGGGCGGGCTTGATGTCGGCGACGGGCAGCAGCGGCGACTTTTCCGGCGGCTTGGCCGCCTGCTTGGCCAGCACCGCCTCCAGCACCTCTTCGATCTTCTCGTGGCAGGTTTGGCACGAGCCGCCGGCCTTGGTGTAGTTGGTCACCTCCTCCAGCGTGGTCAGGTTGTTGACGGTCACCGCGCGCTCGATCATGGCGGCGTCGATGCCGAAGCACTTGCAGACCAGCTCGCCCTCTTCGTGGTCATCGACCCACTCTTCGCCCTTGAAGTTGGCGATGGCGGCGCGCAGCGCTTCGGCACCCATGACCGAACAGTGCATCTTTTCCGGCGGCAGCCCGCCCAGATACTCGGCGATGTCGCGGTTGGTGATGACCAGCGCCTCGTCCACCGTCTTGCCGATGATCATTTCGGTCAGCGCCGAGGAGGACGCGATGGCCGAACCGCAGCCGAAGGTCTGGAAGCGGGCATCCTCGATCACGTTGGTGTCGGGGTTGACCTTCATCATCAGCTTCAGCGCGTCGCCGCAGGTGATGGAGCCGACTTCGCCCACCGCGTTGGCCGTTTCCAGCGCGCCCGCGTTCTTGGGGTTGAAGAAGTGTTCCTTGACCTTGTCGGTGTAGTTCCACATGGGGGGACTCTGCCTCTCTCGTATCCGGCGCGCGAGGGGGCCGGTGTCGGAATGATCGGGGAACCGGCCTCGGGGGGAGGGCGGCTCAGCAGGCTTCGCCGTAGCTGTGTTCGTGACCGTGGGAGCCGCAGGAGGACGCCCCGGCGGACGAGCAGCTTTCGCCCGCCGAGAACGACTTGCCGCAGCCGCAGGTGCTGGCCGCGTTGGGGTTGTCGAAGCGGAAGCCCGAGCCTTCCAGGCTTTCCACGTAATCGACCACCACGCCGTCGAGATAGGGTTGGCTGGCCGGATCGACGAAGACCGTCACGCCGCCGAATTCCAGCACCTGATCGCCGTCGCCGGGGTCGCGTTCCAGACCCATCTGGTACTTGTGGCCGGCGCAGCCGCCATCGGTCACCGCGATGCGCAGGCCGCGGGCCTCACCGCCCGAACGGGCCAGAACACCTTCCAGCGTGGTCACCGCCGCTTGCGTCAGTGTCACCATCTCCGCCGTCTCCTTGCCGCCTGCCCGCCGGGAACCCCCGGTGCGGGTGTGTCCATGTTGCTGGCAGGGAGAAAAGCAAGAAGAGTGCCAAATTCTAAGGCGTTGTTTTTAAACGATTGTCAGGTTTTTCACGTTTGCACGGAACGCCAACTTTGTCGGATGTCGGACGCGGTGCCGGGGGGCGGCGGGCCGCCCCCATTGTCGGATTTGCGACAGAACGGGGGGCGCCCGCCGTGCCGGTGCATGGGAAGGCTGCGCCGATCGTTGGCGAAACGAACGACTTTTGCCACAAAAGACCACATTCCGCAAATGGGTAAGTGGTGTTTCCGGCGTTTTTCGACTCGGGATGGGGGGAGGGGCGGGCGGCCCGCCGGATCACACGCCCTTCAGCAGGCAGATGTATTCCACCAGCTTGCGTTCGTAGAAGGGCTGGGGTTTCTGGTAGCGGGCGACGAGGCCGGATTTCTCGTCCAGCTTCACCACCTGCCCGCGGCAGGCGATGTCGAACGCCTCTTCCCCCAGCGCGAAGGCCAGGCGGAAATCGAACTGCTGCTTGGCGATCAGGTCGCCGTCGTAGGGACGGATGCGGAAGGAACCGAGGGCGAATTCTTCCGCCTGGTATTCGTTGCGGTCGATGATGATGCGCACGGGGGGAACGCTTTGGGCACGGCGGCGGGTGCTGCCGCTGGGTGAATCACCCTTCTTTCCGCCGCTCAGCTTTGCCAACCATGACATTGCACATATCCCATCGATCCCTGAGCATCCCATGGCGGGTGCGCCATGCCGTGGGAAGCTTCGTTCGGACAGAATTCATATATAAAGTTGAATAAGGGTTAATGTCCCTTTGTCAGCCCCGGCCGCTCCGGCCACGCGGCGTGCCAGTTCAGCCTCGCGGCCCCCGTTTCGGGCGGAAATGACGCATGTTGCCCGCTCATGGCTCCCATCCTGTGCTTATCCGTTCCAGACATCTCCCAAGACTTGGAAAAACGAGATAGTCTTTCTTCATCAGCAATCCAGAATGAAAAAGAAAACTTAAAATACATGGGCTGACAACACGAAGATAAATTGTGCAACAGCGTAAAAACACGGTGCGTTGCACACACGAGATCGGGAAGAGGAGCGCTGGACATGATGCACCGCAATGTGGGGGAAATGGTCACCGAAAAGACCGTCGTTCATCTGGATCCGGCGGACAGCGTGCGCAACGCGGCCAAACACATGCGGGACGCCCATGTGGCCTCGGTGGTGGTGACCGGGCGGAACGCCGATCATCTGGAGGGGATCTTTACCGAACGCGATCTGACCGACCGTGTGGTCGCCGCGGGGCTGGACCCCGATACCACGCCGCTGTCGGCGGTGATGACCCGGTGCCCGGTGACGGTGGACCGCAACACCACCATGCGCGAGGCGCTGCGCAGCATGTTCGAAAACCGTCTGCGCCATCTGCCGGTCATCGAGGGCGGCAAGGTGGTGGGCGTCCTGTCCATGCGTGATTTCGTGGGCGAAGAGCTGGCGGCCATGGAACGGGAACAGGAGTTGGTGGAAAGCCTGACCGAAGTGATATGATTTCGTGAAAAAGAACCGCTAATAACCACAAGACCTCCGAAAGGGGCGAAAGGGGGAGTGAACCGCCACTCCCCCTTTCCTTGTGCATATCTCTGTCACTCACGGTGTATGGGTGGGTTCATCCACCGTTCAGCTTGGCCGGCATAGGGTTGACCCCATGCCGCCTGCCATCGGCTGTGCTGTTTTGAAAAAGTGGTTCCGTTTTTCAGAAACCTGTGCCGCTTTTTGAAACACGCGCGTTGCAATCCGGGCGCACGGCTTTCGGGACCGGGGGGCGGCTATCGGCGCCGCCGGTCCGTCTGGCTTTTCGAGACCGGAAGATACGATCATGCAAAACATCCGGCTTTCCCTTTGGGGTTTCCTTGCCCTGCTGTCGGTCTTGTGGGTTGCCGCCGATCCCGCGGTTTTCCAGGCGTCAACCTTCTTTGCCGTGCGCGGTGCCATGGTGCAGTACAGCGGTGTCCTGGCCATGGGCTGCATGAGCGTGGCGATGATCCTGGCCCTGCGCCCCCGTTTTCCCGAACGGTGGATGGGCGGGCTGGACAAGATGTACCGCCTGCACAAATGGCTGGGCATCGGCGGGCTTTCGCTTGGCATCGTTCACTGGCTGTGGGCCAAGGGGCCGAAATGGGCCGTCGGCTGGGGGTTGCTGGAACGGCCCCACCGCGGCCCGCGCCCGGTGCCGGACGGCACCGTCGAACAAACCCTGGCCGCGCTCCGCGGCACGGCGGAGGGGGTGGGCGAATGGGCCTTCTACGCCGCCGTGGTGCTGATCGTGATGGCGTTGGTGACGCGCGTTCCCTACCGCCTGTTCGTCAAGACCCACCGGCTGCTGGCCGCCGTCTATCTGGTTCTGGTGTTCCACACGGTGGTGCTGGTCAATGCCGGCACCTGGGCGACGCCGTTCGGCGTGCTGCTGGCCGTTCTGCTGGCCGGCGGCACCGGGGCGGCGGTCATCGTGCTGCTGGGCCGGGTCGCCGCCGGGCGCCGGGTGGAGGGCCGCATCGCCGCCCTGACCTATTACCCCGGCGTCCGGGTGATGGAAGCCCGCATCGACATCCCCCGCGGCTGGCCCGGGCACACGGCGGGGCAGTTCGCTTTCGCCATGTCCAACGCCGGCGAGGGCGCGCATCCCTACACCATCGCGTCGGCGTGGAACCCGGGCGACCCCCAGGTGACCTTCATCGTCAAGGAACTGGGCGACCACACCCGCCGCCTGCGCGACACGCTGACGGTGGGGCAGACGGTGACGGTCGAAGGGCCGTACGGCTGCTTTACCTTCGATGACGACTGCCCGCACCAGATCTGGGTCGGCGGCGGCATCGGCATTACCCCGTTCATCGCCCGGATGCAGCATCTGGCGGCATCCCCCCGCCGGCCCCAGACGGTGGATCTGTTCCACACCACCACCGATTACGACGCCGAGGCCATCGCCCGGCTGACCGCCGATGCCGAGGCGGCGGGCATCCGGCTCCACGTGCTGGTCGATTCCCGCGACGGGCGTCTGACCGGGGACCGCATCCGCGCCGCCGTGCCCCGGTGGCGCGACGCCAGCCTGTGGTTCTGCGGCCCGTCGGGGTTCGGGCAGGCGTTGCGCCGCGATTTCGCCGCCCACGGGATGCCGGTGGGCACGCGGTTTCACCAGGAACTGTTCGCCATGCGCTGAGGCGTCCGCGCCTCAGCGGTAGGGGGCCGGGTACGGCCCCCGGCGGTCCGCCGTGTCCGCCGGCACGATCTCGGTGCCGATGGGCCACAGGGCCAGCCCGGCCAGCTTCAGATGCGCCCAGGCGAAGGGCAGGCCGACGATGGTGACCGCCCACGCGGCGGCGGTGAGCAGGTGCCCCAGCGCCAACCACCAGCCGGCCAGCAGGAACCACACCAGATTGCCCAGCGTGCCGAGCGGCCCGGTGCCCAGATCCTCCCGCCCGCGGAAACGGTCGCGGCGCACCGCCTGCTGCCCGAACGGCAGGAGGGTGTAGAAGGCGATGGTGAAGGCCGCCCGCGCCCACGGGATGCCGATGATGGTGACGATCATGATGATCCCCGCCGCCACCCAGCCCAGGGCCATCCAGAAGCCCCCGAATACGATCCAGGCGATGTTGAGCAGCAGGCTGAGCGGCGACATGGCGCGTTCCCTCGTGGTGAAAAACCGGCCCGGCTCCGGGAAAAGGGGGCCGCACGGTGCCTCATGTGGGGTGACGGCACCCCTCCCACCAGAGGGGACGGCTTGAAGCCGGGGCCTGCCGCCCACAGATGATGGAAAGGCCGGACGCCACAGATCGGGTCCGGCGCGGTTATCGCTCTTCAGGAGGATACCTAAACATGAGCATCACGCGCGACGCGCTTCGCCGTCATCCGCCCCATCGTTTCCCGCTGCGCTCACCGCGCGGCTCCAACCGCGAGGAGGCAGCATGAACCCGTCCGATACCCAGGATCCCGCCGGCATCCCCGTTGCACCCCAGGTGCCCGAGATGGATTCCAGCCTGCCGGTGGTCACCGCCATCGTCACCAACGCCGTGGCCGCCGCGGGCAAGCGCGGTTCCGCCGGGGACGTGGCCCATGGGCTGATCGCGGGCCTGCGCCACCTGCGGGCCGCCGTGGACGAAGAGGCGGGCTATGCCATGGCCGCCGCCATCGACCAGGCGATCCACAGCAGTCTCCTGGCCGGCAATCTGGAACGGCTGCGCCAGACCGGCAGCACGCCGGCCCCGGTGCCGCTGCCCGATCCCGGCCCCGGTGCCAACGCCGCCGCGGTCATCGTGTCCAGCGCCACCGATTCCTGTCTGGCCGTCAACGCCCACGCCGATGACAACCGCCCGCTTGAGCACGCGGTGTTCATCCTGACGTCTCAACTGGTGAATCAGCTCGGCGGGGCGCCCGACTGGCAGACGTTGGAAAAGGAACTGCACCGCCCCTATGGTCTGAACGGCCCGGTGGCCGCCGCCGTGCTGCCGGTGCGGGGCGTGACGGTCCACTGACCGTCCGCTGACAGGAACCGTCTGTTGACAAGGTTGGTGGAGAAGCGGCTCAGCCGTTCTCCGCCAGCACCGTTCCCGCCAGATAGAGAGACCCGCAGATGAGCACGCGGGCCGGCGCAGCGCCGCCTGTACGGCTCAGTGCGTCCAGGGCCGCCGCCACCGATTCCGCTGCGGCGGTGTCGGCAATGCCGGCGCCGTGGCCCGCCGCGGCGACGGCATCGGCGGGCAGGGCCGCGTCCTCCCCCGGAATCGCCACCGTGCGCATCCGCCGGACGTGGGGGGCGAGGGGGGACAGGAATTCCGCCGGCTCCTTGCTCGACAGCATCCCATAGATCAGGTCCAGCGGGCGGCCGTCGGCGGCCCAGCCGGCGGCGTGGACCGCCAGCACCTCCCCCGCCGAATCATTGTGCCCGCCGTCCAGCCACAGCTCCCACCCGGCGGGCAGGGCCTCGGCCAGCGGGCCGCGGGTCAGCCGCTGGAGCCGTCCCGGCCATTCCACCGCCGCCAGGCCGCGGGCCGCGGTCTCGTCGTCGATCACCCAGGGCAGATGGTCCAGGCAGGCCAGCGCCACCCCGGCGTTGGTGATCTGGTGGGCGCCCGCCAGACCGGGGCGGGGCAGCCGGCGGTGGGCGGCGGCACTGTCGAAACGGAACCCGCCGTCTTCCGGTGTCACGCTCCAGGCCGTGACCGGCGCGCCCACGGCAGCGGCGCGGGCGGCCAGGGTGCGGGCGGCCTCTTCCTCCGGCTGGGGGGCGAAGACGGCTGCGACGCCGGGCTTCAGGATCCCGGCCTTCTCGCCGGCGATGGCGGTGAGCGTGCCGCCCAGAAATTGCCGGTGGTCGTAGGAGATGCGGGTGATCGCCGTCACCGCCGGGCGGTCCACCACATTGGTGGCGTCCAGCCGCCCGCCCAGCCCGGTTTCCAGCAGCACCACGTCGGCGTGCGTGCGGGAAAAGGCCAGAAAGGCGGCGGCGGTGGTGATCTCGAAGAAGGTGATGGGGTGCCCGGCGTTGGCCCGCTCGCACTCTTCCAGGAGTGCGGTCAGGGCATCGTCGCCGATCAGCGTCCCGGCCACCCGGATGCGCTCGTGAAAGCGCACCAGATGGGGGGAGGTGTAGACGTGGACCCGCTTGCCCGCCGCCTCCAGCATGGCGCGCAGGAAGGCGACGGTGGACCCCTTGCCGTTGGTGCCGGCCACGTGCACCACGGGCGGCAGCCGGCGGTGCGGGCCGCCCAGCGCCCCCAGCAGCCGGTGGATCCGGTCCAGCGACAGGTCGATGACCTTGGGGTGCAGGGCCTTCAGCCGGTCCAGCACCGGATCGGCGCGGGAGGTCATGGGGCGGGCCTCATGGGGGATGGATCAGGCCTTTTCCGCGACCACGGGGGCGTCCGGGGTTTCGGCGTCCGCCTCCTCCACGGCGATGGTGGGGACGTCCTGGACCGGGGCCGCCTCGATGGTGATGGGCTGCATCAGCAGGCTGATGACGCGGATCAGCGTGTCGCGCAGATCCTTGCGGTGGACCACCATGTCCACCATGCCGTGATCCAGCAGGTATTCCGAGCGCTGGAACCCCTCGGGCAGGGTTTCGCGGATGGTGCTTTCGATTACGCGGGCACCGGCGAAGCCGATCTGCGCGCCCCGTTCGGCGATGTGGATGTCGCCCAGCATGGCGAACGACGCGGTGACGCCGCCGGTGGTCGGGTCGGTCAGCACGACGATGTAGGGCAGGCCGGCTTCCTTCACCATGTCCACGGCGACGGTGCTGCGGGGCATCTGCATCAGCGACAGGATGCCTTCCTGCATGCGCGCCCCGCCCGACGCGGGGATGACCACCAGCGGCGCCCGGCGGGCCACCGCCTGTTCCGCCGCGGCCACCAGCCCGTTGCCCACACCCATGCCCATGGACCCGCCCATGAAGCCGAAGTCGAAGGCCGCCGACACCACCGGCAGCCCGCCCATGGACCCGTGCGCCACCACGATGGCGTCCTGGCGCCCGGTCTTGCCCTGGGCTTCCTTCATGCGGTCGGTGTAGCGCTTCTGGTCGCGGAACTTCAGCGGGTCGGCCAGGGGCTTGGGCACGTCGATCGGATGGTATTCGCCATCGTCGTACAGCATGCCCAGCCGCTTCACCGGGTCGAGCCGCATGTGGAAGCCGCAGTGCTGGCACACCGAGAGGTTATCCTCAAGGTCGCGGTGGAACAGCATCGCCTCGCAATTGGGGCACTTGTGCCAGAGGTTGTCGGGAACCTCCTTGCGGGCGACCAGCGCACGGATCTTGGGGCGGACGTAGTTGGTGAGCCAGTTCATCGCAGGTCCAAAGGGCTGAAGACCGAAAGAAAGGAAGGCGCCGGGTCACGTCACCGCAAACGGCGGCCCATCAATGACAAGCCGCTGCAGGCGGCGCAAGCCCCCGCGCAGCGGAAGATCGCGTTCCACAAGGCCGGAAGCGCGGAATCCCAGGTGCCGCAGCAGCGCCAGAGAGGCCGCGTTCTCCGGAAAAACTTCCGCCACCGCACCGCGGGCGCCGTTTTGCGCCAGATGCGCCAGCAGGCCCGCCACCACTTCGCTGCCGAAGCCCCGGCGGCGGTGGGCACGGCCGATCCAATAGCCGATTTCCGGCATCCTGTCAGCCGGCGAGTCGCACCCCATCCATCCCGCCACCCCCAGCGGCTGCCCGCTGTCCCGGTGGAGGATGGTGCAGGCGTGGCTGCCCTCGCCGCGCACCCGGACGATCCAGTCCCGCGTCCCCTCCTCCGTCGCCGGGTCGGGGATTCGGGCGGTCATGGCGATGCCGTCCGAATCCCCCGCCAGCAGGGCGGACAGGGGTCCGGCGTCGTCCGGTTCCACAAGCCGCAGCGCCAGGCGGGGGGTGGTCAGCAGCGCATGGGTCACCCGCGCGCGCCCCGCACGCCGGCGGCCAGTTCGCGCACGAAACCCAGCACGTCGCCCGTCAGTCCGGGGCGGGGCGTACCGTCGGCGTTCAGGTTGTCGGTGATGCGGCTGACGATGGCCGATCCCACCACGGCGGCATCGGCCACGCGGGCCACCTCCGCCGCCTGGGCCGGGGTCTTGATGCCGAAGCCGACGGCGACCGGCAGGTCGGTGTGCCGCTTCAGCCGCGCCACCGCCTCGGCCACGCGGGAATTGTCGGCGGACGCCGTGCCGGTGATCCCGGCGATGGACACGTAATAGACGAAGCCCGAGGTGTTGGCGAGCACCGCCGGCAGCCGCGCGTCGTCGGTGGTGGGGGTGGCCAGCCGCACGAACGACACCCCGGCGTCCAGCGCCGGCAGGCACAGCTCGCCATCCTCTTCCGGCGGCAGATCGACGACGATCAGGCCATCGACACCGGCTTCCCGGGCGTCGGCCAGGAAACGGTCCACGCCATAGGCGTAGATGGGGTTGTAATAGCCCATCAGGATCACCGGCGTGTCGGCGTCCTTGGCGCGGAAGCCGCGGACCAGATCCAGCGTCCGGGTCATGCGCGCGCCGTTGGCCAGCGCGCGCAGGCTGGACACCTGGATCGCCGGGCCGTCGGCCATGGGATCGGTGAAGGGCATGCCCAGTTCGATCAGGTCGGCCCCTGAGTCCGCCAGCCCGGCCAGCAGGGCGGCTGACGTCTCGTGGTCCGGGTCGCCGGCGGTGATGAAGGTGACCAGACCCGCCCGGCCCTGGGCCTTCAGGGCTGCGAAGCGGCGGGCGATGCGGCCCTCGGTGGAAACGGCGCTCACAGCGTGACTCCCAGGTGTTCGGCGACGGTGAAGATGTCCTTGTCCCCGCGGCCCGACAGGCACAGCACCATCAGGTGGTCGGCGGGCAGGGCGGGGGCGCGCTTGATGATCTCGGCCAGCGCGTGGGACGATTCCAGCGCGGGGATGATCCCCTCCACCCTGGCGCAGGTCTGGAAGGCGTCCAGCGCCTCCGTGTCGGTGATGGAGACGTACTCGACCCGCTTCTGGTCGTGCAGCCACGAATGCTCCGGCCCGATGCCGGGGTAATCGAGACCGGCGGAGATGGAATGGGCCTCGGCGATCTGCCCGTCCTCGTCCTGGAGCAGATAGGTGCGGTTGCCGTGCAGCACGCCGGGGCGCCCGCCGGTCAGGGACGCCGCGTGCTTGCCCGTCTCCATGCCGTGGCCGGACGCTTCCACCCCGATCAGCGCCACCGAGGGATCGTCGAGGAAGGGGTGGAAGGTGCCGATGGCGTTGGACCCGCCGCCGACGCAGGCCACCAGCGAATCCGGCAGCCGGCCTTCCGCCGCCTGCATCTGCTCGCGGATCTCGGTGCCGATCACCGACTGGAAATCACGCACCATGGTGGGGTAGGGGTGCGGCCCGGCGGCGGTGCCGATCAGATAATAGGTGTCGTCCACGTTGGACACCCAATCCCTGAGCGCCTCGTTCATCGCGTCCTTCAGCGTCTTGGAGCCGGAGGTGACGGAGCGCACCTCCGCCCCCAAGAGGCGCATGCGGAACACGTTGGGCTGCTGGCGGGCGATGTCCACCTCGCCCATGTAGATGGTGCAGGGCATGCCGTAGAGGGCGCAGACGGTGGCGGTGGCCACCCCGTGCTGCCCGGCCCCGGTTTCGGCGATGATGCGCCGCTTGCCCATGCGCCGGGCCACCAGGATCTGGCCGATGCAGTTGTTGATCTTGTGGGCGCCGGTGTGGTTCAGCTCTTCCCGCTTGAAGTAGATCTTGGCCCCGCCCAGCTTCTTGGTGAGCTGTTCGGCGTAATAGAGCGGGTTGGGGCGCCCGACGTAATTGACCAGCCGTTCGCGGAATTCGGCCTGAAAGCCCGCGTCGTCCTTGGTGGCGTTGTACGCCTTTTCCACCTCGAGGATCAGGGGCATCAGGGTCTCGGCGACGAAGCGGCCGCCGTAGATGCCGAAATGGCCGTTCTCGTCGGGGCCGGTGCGGAAGCTGTTGGGTCTGGACATCGCGGAAATCGGACCTTCGATGGGCTGGGGCCGGGCACGTCCGCCCGTTCTGGAAAGCACCATAATGGTGATGGCGGCGCATTTGAAGACCCGTGCGCACATACGAGCCAATGGGGATGCCGGGTGCATTCCATCGTCCTCGTGCCCAATACGGGAAGGGCGCGGCCAGATTACCCCCTCACGCCCATCGCCAGACATTATTGCTCCGTTATAGTCGATAGGGTCGAAGCTGGCGGGGGAGGCCCGAAGGTGGACGAGGGGATCTGGATCGTGTTGGCGCTGGGCTACGCCCTGCTGCCGTTCTTCGGACTCGCGGCCTTCTTCAAGGTGAACGGCCTGCGCGCACGGGTGGAGTTCCTGGAGCAGCAACTGCACAAGGCCGGGCTGGGGGTGCAGCCGCCCGCGGCTGCCCAGACATCCGCCGTTCCGCCGCCATGGATGATGCCGCCGCCGGACTTGGCGCAGGTTCTGGAGGAGGAGCGCCGGGAAACGGCCCCCGAAGCCGCCGCCCGGCCCACCCCTGATCTCGCCGCCGAATCCCCTCCCGCCCCCGAATCCGGCCCCGATCCGGCGCTGGCGCGGGAAGAGGCCAGTCCGCCGCCGCCCCCTCCTCCTCCGCCCCGGCCCGATCTGGAAAGCCGGCTGACCGGGCGGTGGCTGGTGTGGATCGGCGGGGTGGCGCTGGCGCTGGGCGGGGCGTTCCTGGTGCAGGTGTCCATCGAATCGGGGCTGCTGGGGCCGGGGCCGCGGGTGCTGCTGGGGCTGCTGCTGGCCGCCGCCCTGATCGGGGTGGGCGAACGGCTGCGCCGTCATCCCCCGGCCCGCGGGGCCGGGCGGCTGGGGCCGGACCAGTTGGCGCCCAGCGCCACCGGGGCGGGGCTTCTGGCCGCCTATGCCGCCATTTTCGCCGCCTATGGCCTTTATGGGCTGATCGGGCCGCTGGTGGGGTTCGGCGGGCTGGCGCTGGTGTCGCTGGTGGCCGTGGGCATGGGCATCCTGCACGGGGCGCCGGTGGCGGCCCTGGGCATGGTGGGCGCGCTGGCGGTGCCGGCCCTGATCGGGGGCGAGGATGCCACCGGCATCGGCCTGTTCTCCTACCTCGCCGCGGTGACGGTGGTGACGGCGCTGACCGCCCGCTGGCGCGGCTGGGGCTGGGCGGTGCTGCTGGTCCACGCCGGGGGCATGTTTTATGTGGGCGCCCACATCGTCCTGCGCAGCGGGGGCGGGGCGCCGTGGGCGGCGGGGCTGTTCGTCATCCTGGCCGCGGCCCTGCTGGCGGCGCTGCGCCGCCGTTCCCCGGCGGGAACCGGGGTTTCGGGGGCCATCGACGGTCCCGGCATCGCGCTGTCCGTGCTGACGCTGGCCGGCGCCGGCTTCGTTCTGGCCGACGTGGGGTCGGTGACGCTGCTGGCCGTGCTGGCGGCGGGGGGGACGGTGACCCTGTTCGCCGACGACCGCCGGGGCGAGCGGTCGTCCGGTGCCGCCGTGGCCGCCATCCCGCTGCTGGTCCTGGCCGGCTGGGTGCTGGAGGGGTATCCGCTGCGCGAACCGGGGCTGGTGTGGATCTATGGCATCCTGGCGGCGGCGGGGCTGGCGCTGGCCGGATTCACCGCCGCCCACGGCACCCGGCGCGCGCCCTATTTCACCTTGGTGGGGTCGGGCGGGTCGCTGCTGCTGCTGGCCCACGCCTACGCGCTCGCCACCTCGGGCCAGCCGGACCCCGACTGGGCGCTGCTGGCCGCGGCGCTGGCCGCCCTGCACACCGGGCTGGCGCTCTACGCCGCCCGTCACCGCGACGATCCCCAGTGGGGGCAGGTGCTGGCCGGGCACGCCACCGCCGCCCTGGCCGGTCTGGCGCTGGGGGCGGCGTTCATCCTGCGCGATGCGTGGCTGACGGTGGCGCTGGCCTGGACGGTCACCGCCACCGCCTATGTCCACCGTTTCCTCCCCTATGCCAGCCTGCGGGCGGTGGCCCTGGCCCTGGCGGCGGCGGCCATCGTGCGGCTGTCGGGCAATCCCTTCGTCCTGTGGTACCCGCTGCCGGAAGGCGGGTGGTTCTGGTACGGCTACGGCCTGTCCATCGCCGCCTTCCTGACCGCCCGCCACCTGTTCGGGGAGCGGCTGACCCCGCTGTTGCGCACCACGCTGGAGGGGGGGGCGCTGTCGTTCCTGGTGCTGCTGGTCAGCTTCCAGATCCGCCTGTGGGCCGGCGACGGGCCGCTGGACCGCCTGGATTACGGCCTGCTGGAGCAGGGGCTGAACAGCCTGTGGTGGCTGGGTCTGGGGCTGTTCCTGTTCGTGCGGGCGGGACGGGTGGCGAATCCGGTGGTGCAGTGGGGCTGGCGCATCCTGGCCGGGGTAGGGGCGGCGCAGGTGGTGATCGGCCATCTGCTGGCCGGCAACCCGCTGTTCACCGGCGATGCGGTGGGTCAGACCGTCCTCGTCAACCTGCTGTTCCTGCTCTACGCCCTGCCGGCGGGGCTGGCGGCGGGCTTTGCCGCGGTGTCGGGGCGCCGTGGCATGGCGCGGCTGTCCATGGCCGCCGGGGTGGCCGCTCTGGCGCTGGCCTGGGTGTGGCTGACGCTGGAGGTGCGCCACGCGGTCCACGGCCCCGTCATCGCCGAATGGCTGGGGGTGACCGACGGCGAACTCTACGCCTACTCCGTTGCGTGGCTGGGCTTCGGCGGGGTGCTGCTGGCGCTGGGGCTGTGGCGGGACGTGCTGGCGTTCCGCTACGCCTCGCTGGTGGTGGTGCTGCTGACGGTGGCCAAGGTCTTCCTGATCGACCTGTCGGCGCTGACCGGCCTGTGGCGGGCGGTGTCCTTCATCGGGCTGGGGGCCGTGCTGTTGCTGATCGGCTTCGTCTACCAGCGCTTCGTGCTGGTGCGGCGGGCGCAAAGCGGATAACCTCGCGTGTGATAATCACTCGCATATTCTGAGGCCCGTCCATGATCCCCGCCGGCATCGCCACCGCATCCGATTACGAGGCCCCGGCGCGGGACCGGATGGGGGAGAATGCGTGGGCCTACATCGCCGGCGGCGCTGGGGACGAACGGACCCTGCGCCGCAACGCCGCGGCCTTCGACGACCGGGTGCTCATCAACCGCGCGCTGCCCGCTGTGCGCGACGTGGACACCCGCGTCACCCTGTTCGGCCACACCCTGGCCCACCCCATCCTGCTGGCCCCCGCCGCCCTCCACACGCTGGTGCATCCCGAGGGGGAGGTGGCGACGGTGCTCGGCGCCGGGGCGCTGGGGGCCGCTGCCGTCATCAGCACCCAGGCGGGCCGTACGCTGGAGGAGATCGCCGCCCACGCCGCCGCCCCGCTGTGGTTCCAGCTCTATATCCACGCCGACCGCGGCTTCACCGCCCATCTGGTGCGGCGGGCGGAGGCTGCCGGTTACGGCGCGCTGGTGGTGACGGTGGACGCGCCGGTGTCCCTGCGCCCGCGCGAGCAGCGGGCGGGGTTCCGTCTCCCGCCGGGGGTGGAGGCGGTGAACCTGCGCGGCGAGCCGCCGGCCCCCGCCTTCGACGACGAGCGCGCGGCCCTGCGCCACCTGCTGGCCGTGGCCGCGCGGTGGGAGGACATTGCGTGGCTGAAGACCATCACCCGCCTGCCGGTGCTGGTAAAGGGGGTGATGCACGCCGACGATGCCGAGCGGGCGCTGGCCCACGGGGTTGACGGCATCGTGGTCTCCAACCACGGGGGCCGCGTGCTGGACGGCGTTCCCGCCACCGTCGAGGCGCTGCCGGCGGTGGCGGCACGGGTGGCGGGCCGTGTGCCCCTGCTGCTGGACGGCGGCATCCGCCGCGGCACCGACGTGCTGAAGGCGCTGGCGCTGGGTGCGGCCGCGGTGATGGTGGGGCGGCCCTACCTCTATGCCCTGGCGGTGGCCGGGCCGGTGGGGGTGGCCCACCTGCTGAAGATCCTGCGCACCGAACTGGACATCGCCATGGTGCTGACCGGGTGCGGGAGTTTGAAGGAGATCGGGGAAGAGGTGTTCTGGCGCTGACGGCGGTCACGGGCGGGCCACAGCCGCCAGAAGGGTGGCGGGGAGAGCGTCCCGGCAGCCCACCCGTTGGACGGCAACGCCCGGCAGAGCCGGGGGATCGACCGGGCTGGCCGCGTAATAGCCGGCGGCCACAAAGCCGTCGGCGGCCACATGCCGGGCCGCGCGGAGATCCTCGGCGGAATCGCCGACGACGATCAGCGGGCGCCCCGCCGCGCCATCGCGCAGCAGGGTCTCGATGATCCGGCCTTTCGACGCGGACCGCAGGAGGTGGCCCACGGTGAGGGGATGGGCCGCCCCGCCGAACCACCCGAGATGGTACCGGGCATGGATCTCGTGATCGGAAAACCCCCAGGCGCGCCCGATGGGGAGGAGCCAGTCCCGGTAGGCCGACGAGACGATGTGCAGGCGGACACCACGGCGGCGAAGCTCGTCGAACACATGGCCGAGATCGTCCGGCAACCGGCGGCGCGTGTCCACATAGGCGTCGATGTGGGACCGCCGGATCGCCCTGACCAGCCGGAAGGCGGTGAGAAGGTCGGCGGGGGTGCGTGGCCCCTCCTGCCACCGCCCCTGCAGGTCGTCGAAACGCCGGCGCAGTTCCGCCCCGTCCCGATGGCTGTCGATGGCCAGACCGATCACATCGGCCAGGCTTTCCCCCGGAGACAGCGTGAGGTCGTAGTCAAAGATGATCGTGGGCCGGCTCATGACACACGCGCTCCCGATGATTTGGCGTTGCGGTAGAGGCGCTTGTCCTCGACCGTGAAGGCTGTGGCGGGAATCCCCAGATGGTCCGCGATCATGCGTTGGATGCGGTCGGCGAAGTGCTGGGGGGCCTCCCCCGGCGCGCGGTGCTGTGCCGGTAGATAAGCCACCGCGAAGCGGACCCGCGGCAGCATCAGCAGGCGCAGCATCGTCGCCAGCCCCCCGGACATCAACGGGTGCGGCACGAGGCCCAGGCACGTGGTGATGGTCAAGGCCATGGGCACGACGGGGAAACCGCGGGACAGCAGCGTCGGGTTGAACCGGAACAGTCCCCTGCCGTTGTTGATCGTCATCTCCGCCGGGACGTAGAGGGTGGTCGCCTCCTTTTTCAGCCGCCACCGCTCCAGCAACGCCGCAATCCCCCGCGCGTCGCGCGCCGGCAGGAAGCGTACGCCCGAAACAAGCTCCATCGTCTTGAAGATGATGGGATCGAGGCGGTTTTCCCGCCGTAGGGCCGTGCCGCTCACCACGACCGGATGCCCGATCTCGGGCGTGACCCAATAGTCGATGACGGACACGTGGTTGACCGCGACGACCGTGCGCCCGATCTCCTGCCCGATCGCACGCTTCGTCCGGTTCAGCCCGACGCGGATCCCCAGAAGCCACCGCAGGACCGGGAACGACACGCGCCGCCATTCCGGTGGTGTCACAACGGAAAAGAAGACGAAGGAGGCAATGATAAACAACCGGATGACGAGAACGACGATGCCGAACGGGCAATAGAACCAGAACAGAGGATTGGCGATTTCCGGGCTATTATTGTCGCAAATGTCGGAGATATGCAGCATGTCGGAGTCGTCGGTGGTGGTGACGCCGACTGATAGCGATCTCATGATCCGTTTCAACAAGGTCCCGGCGGGCGGCTGCCGATCTGACCGGCAGAGCCAGAAAGCTGACCGGTGATGCCAGCCCGGGGAAAGGCGGTGCGGTCAGCGCCCGATCTCGGCGATCCAGCGGGACCACGCGGCATCGGGGATGTCGGCGGTGCCGCCCCCCGATTCGGCGGGGGCGTAGAACCGCATTTCGCGCGGGGTCACGCCGAATGCGCCGCGGAAGCTCCGCGTGAAATGCTCGGCGCTGGCGAAGCCGTGCATGGTTGCGATGTCGGCGATCGACAATGCACTGTTGGCAGGGTCTTTCAGGGCGCGCTGCGCCATGGCCAGCCGGCGTTTCTTGATATAGGCGTCCACGCCGCCCACCGGTTCGAACAGCCGGTACAGGCTGCGCCGCGACAGGCCGAACCTGACGAGGATGAGGTCCACCGACAGGCCGGGGTCGAGAAGCCGGTTGTCGATGAAGCGCCGGATCTGTACGAAGAGGCCGGTCCTCACCGCCGTGGCGTGATCGTCCCCGGCGGTGCCGTTGATCGCGGCGGCGGCAAGCCCGATCAGGGGGGTGAGGGCCGCGGACGCATCGGCCGCCGACAGGAACGGCAGTTGCCGCAGATAGCTCAGCGCCATGTCGCGCAGCAGGGTGACGAGCGGCAGGCCGGCGGGCAGAACCCGCTCATGGCACTGGTCCGGGGTGCGAAGCTGTTCCGCCAGCCGCCGCCGCGGCACCACGATGTCGATGTGGGAATGGCGGGTGGTCAGGGTTGATACCGGCTGGGCCATGTCGATCACATACAGATCGCCGGCCCCCGCCGCGTAATCCCCGCCCCAGTCCCGGCTTTCGCCCGCGGTGTAGAATTGCAGCAGATACCCGTCCATACCGTCGCGGGAAATCTTGGCCCGCGACCGGCTGAAGCGGTGGGGCGATGCGGTCATGAGCGCCAGCCCCACATCGTCAACCCGCCAGGCGTCGAGCTGGACGGAAAAGCCGTGCTCCCCCTCCATGACCGGCTGGGCATCGAACAGAACGCCGATCAGGGCGCGCCATCGGTCGTGGGCAAGCGCGGCGGGGGTGCTGCGCGTGTCGAATCGTGAATGTGGAACCGGCACGCCGCCCCTGAGGGATGGTTGTTCCGTCATTCCCCGGCCCGTGCGAAGACCTAGACCGTCTTCATCTCATAGGTGTTCCACCCCGCCTTGACCGCCACGCGGTCGTACAGGGTGCGGGCGCGGTAGTTGTCGTCGGCGGTGATCCACCGCACCAGCGGCCAGCCGCGGGCGCGGGCCAGATCGGCGACGGCGGCCAACAGCACCTCGCCCACACGGCCGCCGCGGATGTCCGGGTCCACGAACAGGTCGTTGAGAAAGCCGATGTCCGCCGCCCGGATGGGGGAGGGGGTGGCGCACACATGGGCCAGACCCACCGGCACGCCATCGCGCACCGCCACCAGCCCTTCCATGGGGTGGGCCGGGTCCAGCAGCCAGCCCCACAGCCGGTCCAGAACCGCGTCGTCCTGCGGGTTCTTATAAAAGCCGCGGTAGCCGTGGTAGAGCCGGCGCCACGCCGCCTCGTGCTCCGGGGCCAGGGGGACGACGGTGACGGTGTTCATGCGGCAACTCCTTGGCGCCGGGCGTCGGCCCAGGCGCGGGCGGTGGTGGGGCGGCCCTCGGCGTCGATCAGGCCGCGTTCATGCAGCTCGTTCACATGGCCGGTGAAATAGGCGGCGGTGCCGGGCCGCTCCCACGCTTCCATCCAGTTCTGTTCCAGGAACGCCAGAATGGCGGGGTGGCCCAGTTCCGCCTCCCACAGCACGCCGAGGAGCGAGGTCTGCGCCTCCTCCTTCATGCAGTCCTCGAAGCTCAGGCGCTTGTGGGCGCGGGCTTCCTTGCGCTGGGTGGTTTCCGGGCCGGGGCCGAGGCCGAAGTCCAGCAGATGGCGGCGCTCGGGCGCGGCACACAGCCAATGGGCCACCTCGTGCACGATCACCGTGGCCTCCACCACCGTGCGGATCACCGCGCCGTCCCACATGAAGGACGACGACGGTTCCTCCCGCAGGGTGCCGATGCCGTGGGCATGGGCCAACTCCTCGCCCTCGGCGCGCTGGGCCGGGGTGTCCACGCCGTTGTCCACCGGCCAGGTGGCGGCGATGCGGCGGAACGCGGCCAGCGCCACCGTGTCCCCCGCCGCGTCCAGATGACGGGCGAAGCAGGCGATGGCGTCGGGCAGGACGTCGGCGGGGATGGGGGTCAGGATCATGATGGGGAAAAAGCCGGAACGGGATCGGGGATGCTGCCCCTATCTGCCCCCATCGGCCCCCGATTCGCAAGCGCCGCAGGCCGCCGCCGTGCCCTTTCGCCGTGATGCACCGCAAAAACCATGAAAATGCGCGCCATCCCGCCGCTTTCTGGAATAAGCCGGAAGGGGCGGACGTTCATGCTTTCCGGTGGTGCTCCGCCCGTGGGCGGAACGGCCAGCCATTAACCAGACATTGAGGCGTTTTGCCCATGCTTGCAAGGCATGTTATAGCCCGGGACACCCCCGCGGCTGGCCGGAGCCGTCGGGCGCCGTTTGGCGGAGTCCGGTCATGAACGCACTCACCCCACCTTGGCCCCCCTCCATGACCCAATCCCGTGAACGTCCCGTTTCGGCTGCGCCGGATGCGCCCCGCTCCCACCGCGGCAGCCGCGCGCTGCTGTCGGTGGTGATCCCCTTCTACAACGAAGGCCCCAACGTGGACTCCCTCTTCGCCCGGCTGATCCCCGTGCTGGAGACGCTGGACATGGACTGGGAGGTGGTGTGCGTCAACGACGGCAGCCGCGACGATACCGTGCCCCGTCTGGTCGCCGTCAACGCCCGCGAGCCGCGGGTGAAGGTGGTGGAGCTGTCGCGCAATTTCGGCAAGGAGCTGGCGCTGTCGGCGGGGCTGGCCCACACCTCGGGCGATGCGGTGGTGCCCATGGACGCCGATTTGCAGCACCCGCCCGAACTGCTGCCCGCCTTCATCGCCAAATGGCGCGAGGGGTACGACGTGGTGGCCGCCGCCCGTCACGCCCGCGTGGGCCAGAGTCTGGCCCACCGTATCTTCGCCCGCAGCTTCTACTGGATCTTCGACAATCTGTCGGAAGTGAAGCTGCCGCGGGAGGTGGGGGATTTCCGCCTGATGGACCGCCGGGTGGTGGACGTCATCAACCGCATGCCCGAACGCACCCGCTTCATGAAGGGCATCTTCGCCTGGGTCGGGTTCCGCCAGATCACCATCCCCTATGAACAGGGCGAACGGGCGGGCGGCGATACCAAATGGGGCTTCCTGAAGCTGCTGCGCCTGTCGCTGGACGGGCTGACCGCCTTCTCCACCTTCCCCTTGCGGGTGTGGAGCCTGCTTGGGCTGGCGGTGTCGGGCTTCGCCTTTCTCTACATCGTCGTGCGGCTGCTGCGCACCCTGTTCCACGGGGTGGACGTGCCGGGGTACGAATCGCTGATCGTGTCGGTGCTGTTCATGGGCGGGCTGCAGCTCATCACGCTCGGCGTCATCGGCGACTATCTGGGCCGGGTGTTCAACGAGGTGAAGGGCCGCCCGCTGTTCGTGGTGCGGGAAACCTATGGCTTCGGCCGCACCCCCGACCCCGCCGCCGTGTCGTGGGATGCCCCGGCCCCGGCATCCCCGCGTGAGGATTCCACGCCGTGAACCATCTGCCGTCCCGTTCCATCACCGAAACGGCGCCGGTGACCGCGCGCACCGCCCCGGCCGCCGTCATCCCCTGGGATGGGCTGGCGCGGCTGTTGCTGTTCGGGCTGTTCGTGCTGGCGCTGCTGACCTTCCGCGATTACAGCATCAGCATCGACGAAGAGGTCCAGCACATCTACGGCAAGAAGCTGCTGGCCTATTACCTCAGCGGCTTCACCGATAAATCGGCCTTCGTCTTCAAGGATCTGTTCTATTACGGCGGGCTGTTCGACCTGACCGTGGCGTCGCTGCTGCCCATCTCGCCGTTCAGCGAGTACGACACCCGCCACCTGCTGTGCGCGCTGGTGGGGGTGCTGGGCGTCGGCGGCACATGGCGGCTGGCGCGGCTGTTGGCAGGACCGCGGGCGGGGTTCATCGCCGCGGTCCTGCTGACGCTGTCGGGCGTCTATTACGGCGCCATGTTCAACAACACCAAGGACGTGCCGTTCGCCGCCGGCACCGTGTGGTCGCTCTATTTCGCCACGCGGATTCTCGATCAATTGCCCCGCCCGCGGCTGTCGGCGGTGCTGAAATTCGGCCTTGTCTTCGGCATGACGCTGGCCATCCGCGTGGGCGGGGTGCTGGTGGCGGGGTATCTGGGGCTGGCGCTGCTGGCCGCGTGGGCCGTGGTCTGGCGCAACGAGGGGCGCACCCGCGCGCTCAGCGACGCCGGGCGGGGCATCGTGGCGCTGCTGCCGTCGATCCCGGTGGCGCTGGGGGTGATGGCCCTGTTCTGGCCGTGGGTGGTGCAGGAGCCGGGGAACATCCTGAAGGCGGTTCAGACCTTCTCCCACTTCCCCCTGAACATCGAGACGCTGTTCAACGGCCAGTTGGTGCAGGCGAAAAGCCCGCCGGCGCTTTATCTGCCCGTCTATCTGCTGATCAAGCTGCCGGAAGTGGTGCTGGCCGGCCTGCTGATCGCGATTGGCATCGGCGTATCGTGGCTGGTCCGGCGCCCGTGCTATTACACCTGCGGCTGGCAGGCGACGGTGCGCAAGCTGCCCACCATTCTGGCGGCCATCCTGCCGGTGGTGCTGTTCATGCTGATGCGGCCCACGGTGTACAACGGGGTGCGCCATTTCCTGTTCACCGTGCCGCCGCTGGTGGTGTTCGCCGCCATCGGGCTGGACGGGGCGTGGCGGATGGCCGAACGGGCCGGCGCCCGGATCGCCCAGGCGTTCGCCGCCGCCGCCGTCGGCATCTGCGTGGTGGGGGGCTGGCATCTGGGGGCGATGCACCCCAACGAATACGTCTATTTCAACAGCCTGGTCGGCGGCACCCGCGGGGCCGAGGGGCGGTTCGAGTTGGATTACTGGGGCAATTCGGTGCTGGAATCGGTCAAGCAGCTCCAGGCCTTCATCGAGATGGAGAATGGTGGCCACCCGCCCGAACGCACCTACACCCTGGTGGTGTGCGGCAACGCGCTGGCCGCGCGTTACGAGCTTCCCCCCTGGCTCAAGCTGGTCAACGGCATCGAGCCGCTGTGGCGGGAGGCGGATTTCTTCATCGCCTTCACGCAGGACCGCATCTGTCCCACCCTGCTGGACGGCCACCCGATCCTGGAGGTGACCGCCGACGACGTACCCCTGTCCATCGTCCGCGACCGCCGGCCCAAGGATCAGGACGACCAGCCCGATCAGCCGGACCAGCCCAGCCGCTGATCCGGCGTTCGGCTAGCGTTCCACCATCGGGCGGAAATCCGGGTGTCAGGATTTCCGCCCGATGTGTGCTAGGCTGTCGCCCGAACCTTTTTGCGGGCGGGGCGCGGCACCCATGGGGCGCGGCGCGCGCCTGCGCTGCTGCTGACGTAAGGCCATGACCGACCGTTCCATTCCCGCCCGCCTGTCCATCGCGCTGGCCCAGACCAACCCCACCGTCGGCAACGTGACCGCGAACGCCGAACGGGTGCTGGCGGCCCGCGCCGAAGCCGCCGCCCGCGGCGCCGATCTGGTGGTCTACACCGAACTGGTGCTGTCCGGTTACCCGCCGGAAGATCTGGTGCTGAAGCCCTTCTTCCTCGACCGCGTGGAAAAGGCGGTGGCGGATCTGGCGCTCGCCACCGCCGATGGCGGTCCGGCCATGCTGGTGGGCGCCCCCTGGCGCCAGGACGGGCGGGTGCACAACGCCGCCCTGCTGCTGGACGGCGGCACGGTGGCCGCGGTGCGGCTGAAACACGACCTGCCCAATTACGGCGTGTTCGACGAAAAGCGGGTGTTCGCCGCCGGGCCGCTGCCGGGGCCGGTGAATTTCCGCGGCGTGCGTCTGGGCGTGCTGATCTGCGAGGACATGTGGACCCCCGACGTGGCCGAGGCGCTGGCCGAAACCGGGGCCGAGATCCTGGTGGTCCCCAACGGCAGCCCGTTCGAGGTGGGCAAGCATGACCAGCGGGTGGCGCTGGCCGTGGCGCGGGTGACCGAAACCGGCCTGCCGTTGATCTACGTCAACCAAGTGGGTGGACAGGACGAGCTGGTGTTCGACGGTTCCTCCTTCGTCATCGACGGGGACCGGTCGTTGAAGTCCCTGTCCCCCGGCTTCGCCGAGCACCTAACCCTGACCCGGTGGGCGCGCGGGGCCGACGACCGCTGGACCTGTGCGGAGGGCGAGATGATCCCCCCGGCGGAGGGGCTGGAGGCCGTCTACAGCGCGCTGGTGCTGGGCCTGCGCGATTACGTGAACAAGAACCGCTTCCCCGGCGTGATCCTGGGGCTGTCGGGCGGCATCGATTCGGCGCTGTCGGCGGCGGTGGCGGTGGACGCGCTGGGGCCTGACCGGGTGCACGGGGTGATGATGCCGTCCCCCTACACCTCGCAGGAGAGCTTGGACGACGCGGCGGAATCGGCGGAACTGCTGGGCTGCCGCATCGACACCATCTCCATCGTGCCGGCCATGGACGCGTTCGGGTCCATGCTGGCCCCGGCCTTCGCGGGCCGCGACCCCGACATCACCGAAGAGAACATCCAGTCCCGCGCCCGCGGCCTGACCCTGATGGCGCTGTCCAACAAGTTCGGCGCCATGGTGCTGTCCACCGGCAACAAGTCGGAGGTGTCGGTGGGTTACGCCACTCTCTACGGCGACATGTGCGGCGGCTATTCGGTGCTGAAGGACGTGTACAAGACCATGGTCTTCGCGCTGTCGCGCTGGCGCAACCAGCACCAGCCGGCGGGGGCGCGCGGCCCCGGCGGGTGCGTGGTGCCCGAGCGCGTGCTGGTGAAGCCGCCCACCGCCGAGCTGAAGCCCAACCAGACCGACCAGGACAGCCTGCCGCCCTATGACGTGCTGGACGACATTCTGGAATGTCTGGTGGAACGCGACATGGGCATCCCCGACATCATCGCCCGCGGCCACCCGGCGGAAACGGTGAACAAGGTCTGGCGCCTGCTGCACATCGCCGAGTACAAGCGCCGTCAGGCATGCCCGGGGGTGAAGATCACCCCCCGGCTGTTCGGGCGCGACCGGCGGTATCCCATCACCAATGGGTTCACCAACATCGTGTGAGGCGGGGCCGTCATATGTGAGGAGCGGCGGGACGACCGGCCTGTCAGGCGTCCCCGCCCCGTGGGGGGCGTCCGGGCCGTGCCGCGCTCTCGATGATCTCCTCCCAGGTCTTTCCCTTGGCCCGGAGGGTTTCGAGCGTCGGCCCGAGAGGATCGCCATAGGTGGCGGCGGTGTGCCGGTAGATCAGCGACCGCATGGGTTCGGGCGTCCGTTCCTTGAAGTCGGTGGCCAACCGCCGCCGCTGCTCATGCGCGGCACGGGCGATGTCTTCGACCGCTGTGCCGTCCCGCCGCATCGCCTCCACAAGGGACCGGATGGCGCGGACGGCGGCTTCGTATTCCGCCCGAAGCGTGTCGTGGACCATCCGTCCTCCCCGCCGCCCTCTACTCCGCCGCCGCCCGCCGTGCCCGGAGTGCTGTGAAGGCGCTGGCGGAATAGACGCACAGCGCCACCCAGATGCAGACGAAGGCCACCGCGTGCGCGCTGGTGAAGGCTTCGCCATAGACCAGCACGCCCAGCAGCAACTGTCCCGTCGGGCCGATGTATTGCAGCAGCCCCACCGTGGACAGCTTCAGCCGCGATGCCGCCATCATGAACAGGATCAGCGGCACCGCCGTCATCGGTCCCGACACCATCAGCAGCAGCCCGTGGCCGATGCCGCCGTGGATGAAGCTGTTGTCCGCCCCCAGCCACAGCAGATAGCCCAGCGCCAAGGGCACCAGCAGCGCCGTTTCCACCACCAGCCCGATGATCGGGTCGATGAACGCCTTCTTGCGCACCAGCGCGTAGAAGCCGAAGGTCACGGCCAACGTCAGCGCCAGCCAGGGGAACACCCCATAGGACAGCACCAGATACAGCACGCCGCCTGAGGCAATGCCCACCGCCGCCATCTGCTGCCGCGTCAGCCGTTCGCCCAGGAACAGCACCCCCAGCACCACGTTGACCAGCGGGTTGATGTAATAGCCCAGGCTGGACTGCACCAACTGGCCCGAACTGACGGCGTAGATGAAGATGGTCCAGTTGCAGGAGATCAGCAGCGTGGTGACCACGAAGATCCCCAGCCGCCGCCACGTTCCCACCGCCGCGACGATGGCGCCGATGGGCCGCGACGCCAGCACGAACCCGCCGACCAGCAGCACCGTCCACACCACCCGGTGCGCCACGATCTCCACCGGGCCGGTGCCGTCCAGCAACTTGAAGTAGGCGGGAGCCACCAGCCCCCAGATCAGGAAAGCGCCGAGTGCGGCGAACAGCCCCGTCAGGGCCTGATCACGCGCGGGAGAGGGGAGGGGGCTTTGCGTCATCCCCCCTGTCTAACACGCCCCCGTCTGCCCACGCGATGGGCAGTCCCGGCATGGCCGGGGCGCGTTCATCGCATGATTACAAATGAAACGGCCCCGCACCCGGAAAGGATGCAGGGCCGTGTCGATTCGCAGGCTTTGGCGCCGGCGTCCGGGGGGCAAATCTCAGACGGAGACCGCCGAAATGCCCTTGTCCTGGAGAAGCTGCTGCAGCTCGCCGGTCGAATACATCTCCCGCACGATGTCGCAGCCGCCGACCAGTTCACCCTTCACGTAAAGCTGCGGGAAGGTCGGCCATTGGGAGAAGACCTTCAGCCCGTCGCGCAGGCCCGGATCGGACAGCACGTCCACGCCCTTGAACTTCACGCCCAGCTGGTCCAGCACCTGGACCACCGCGGCGGAAAAGCCGCACTGCGGGAACACCGGCGTGCCCTTCATGAACAGAACGATGTCGTTCTGGGAGATGTCCTGCTTGATGCGCTCGGTAACGGCGGAATCCATCGCGTAAACCCTCTGTTTGGTATGGCCCGTTGCGCCGGATGGGCGGGTGGGATCAGGCGTCCTTCGGCACCGCCGTCTGCAGCGCCAGCGCGTGCAGCTCACCGCCCATGCGGCCCTGCAGGGCGGCGTAAACCATCTGGTGCTGCTGGATGCGGGTCTTGCCCTTGAAGGCCGGGGATTCGACATAGGCGGCGTAATGGTCGCCGTCCCCCCGCAGATCCTCGATACGGACCTGGGCGTCGGGAATCCCTTCCCTGATCAGGCTTTCGATGTGCGCGGCGTCCATGGCCATGGTGTGTCGTCTGCCTCTTGTGGCGCCCGCCCGGCGGTCGTCGGGGCGGTGTCCCCTAATACCTAAGCCGGACGGTGCGGTTTGTCATCAGCTATCCCGATCATTCAAGATACCCCCAATTCCTGTAAGGAAAAGGGGGGGCTGTGAAAAACCGGGAAGAGGGCAACGAAGTCAGGCGGCATCCCCTCTCCCCCGCGGGGGAGAGGGGGGAAGGGTGTTACTCCGCCGCCGCCATGTAGCCGGGCAGCCAGCCTTCGTTGGCTGCCTTCAGCGCGGCGATGGTGACGATCTCGCCCTTGCCGCCCACCAGGGCGGCACCGCCCGTGGTGCCCAGCACCGCCACCGGCACGCCGGCCTCGCCCGCGCGCAGGATGATGTCGGCGGCCTTGTCCGGGGCAACCGTGACCACATAGCGGCCCTGGTCCTCGCCGAACAGCAGCGCCGGCGGCTGGTCGTCCAGGCTGGGCAGGGTGGCGCCGATGCCCGACGCCATGGCCATTTCGGCGATGGCGGTGATCAGACCGCCGTCCGACACGTCGTGGCAGGCGGTGACGATGCCCTCGCGGATCAGGCCGCGGACGAAATCGCCGTTGCGGCGCTCCACCGCCAGATCGACCGGCGGCGGCGGGCCGTCCTCGTGGCCCAGGATCTCGCGCAGGAACAGCGACTGGCCCAGGTGGCCCTTGGTCTCGCCCACCACCACGATGGTCTGGCCGGCGGCGGGGAAGGCCAGCCCGGTGGCGATCATGGCGTCGGGCAGGCTGCCGATGGCACCGATGGCCGGGGTCGGCAGGATGGCTTCGCCGTTGGTCTCGTTGTAGAGCGAGACGTTGCCCGACACGACGGGGAAATCCAGCGCCCGGCAGGCATCGGCCATGCCCTGGATCGCACCGACGAACTGCCCCATGATCCGCGGCTTTTCCGGGTTGCCGAAGTTCATGTTGTCGGTGATGGCCAGCGGCAGGGCGCCGACGGCGGTCAGGTTGCGCCACGCCTCGGCCACCGCCTGGGCACCGCCGCGCACGGGGTCGGCCAGGCAATAGCGCGGCGTGCAGTCGGTGGTGACCGCCACCGCCTTTTTCTGGTCGGGCAGACGCACCACCCCGGCATCGGCCTGACCCGACATGAAGCGGGTGTTGCCGTTGACCAGGCTGTCGTACTGCTCCCACAACCAGCGCTTGGAAGCCAGATCGGGGCAGGCCAGCAGCTTTTCCAGCGTCGCACCCAGCGGCTGGCTCCAGCCGGCCAGCATGTCGGCGGGCAGCTCGGCGCGGGCCGGCGTCGGCTCCCACGGGCGCTCGTAGAGCGGGGAGGCGTTGGAGATCGGCGCGATGGGAAGCTCGGCCCAGGTCCGGCCGTGCATGTTGACGACCAGCTTGCCGCTGTCGGTCAGGTGGCCGATGACGGCGAAGTCCAGTTCCCACTTGTCGAAGATGGCGCGGGCCTGATCCTCGCTGCCGGGCTTCAGGATGATGAGCATCCGTTCCTGGCTTTCCGACAGCATGATCTCGTACGGGGTCATCCCCGTCTCACGCATCGGCACGTCGTCGAGGTCGAGCTGGATGCCAAGACCGCCCTTGCCCGCCATCTCCACCGAGGAGGAGGTGAGGCCGGCGGCACCCATGTCCTGGATGGCGACGATGGTGTCGGTGGCCATCAGCTCCAGGCAGGCTTCGATCAGCAGCTTTTCGGTGAAGGGGTCGCCCACCTGCACGGTCGGGCGCTTCTCCTCCGAATCCTCGGTGAACTCGGCGGATGCCATGGTGGCGCCGTGGATGCCGTCGCGGCCCGTCTTGGACCCGACGTACACCACCGGGTTGCCGATGCCGGCGGCGGCCGAATAGAAGATCCGGTCGGCCTTGGCCACACCCACGGTCATGGCGTTGACCAGGATGTTGCCGTTGTAGGCCGGGTGGAAGTTGGTTTCACCGGCCACGGTCGGCACGCCGACGCAGTTGCCGTAGCCGCCGATGCCGGCCACCACGCCCGCCAGCAGGTGGCGGGTCTTGGGATGGTCGGGCGACCCGAAACGCAGGGCGTTCAGGTTGGCGATGGGGCGGGCACCCATGGTGAACACGTCGCGCAGGATGCCGCCCACGCCGGTCGCCGCACCCTGGTAGGGTTCGATGTACGACGGGTGGTTGTGGCTTTCCATCTTGAAGATGATGGCGTCGCCGTCGCCGAAATCCACCACGCCGGCGTTTTCGCCGGGGCCGCAGATGACCTGCGGGCCGGTGGTCGGCAGCTTGGACAGCCAGAACTTCGACGATTTGTAGGAGCAATGCTCCGACCACATCACCGACACGATGCCCAGCTCGGTCATGGTCGGCGCGCGGCCCAGGATCGACAGCAGGTTGCTGTATTCCTCGGGCGTCAGACCGTGCTCGGCGGCGATCTCCGCCGTCACCTGAACTTCCGTAGCGTCACTCACGACAGGGCCTCCACCAGACCATCGAACAGGGCGCGGCCGTCGGTGTTGCCGTGCAGGGCCTCCACCGCGTCCTCGGGGTGGGGCATCAGCCCCAGCACGGTGCGCTTTTCGTTGAAGATGCCGGCGATGTTGGCGACGGAGCCGTTCAGGTTGCCCGCCTCGCTGGCCTCACCCTCGGGCGTGACGTAGCGGAAGGCGACCTGACCGTTGTCTTCCAGCCGCTTCACCGTGTCGGCGTCGGCCCAGAAGTTGCCGTCGTGGTGGGCGACGGGGAAACGCACCACCTGCCCCTTGGCGTATTTCGCCGTGAAGGGGCTGTCGGTGTTTTCCACCCGCAAGGGGGCGTGCTTGCAGATGAACTTCAGCGCGGCGTTGCGGCGCAAGGCACCGGGCAGCAGCCCCGCCTCGGTGATGATCTGGAAGCCGTTGCAGACGCCCAGAACCCGGACGCCACGCTCGGCCCGCGCCTTCACCTCCCGCATGATGGGGGAATGGGCGGCCATGGCGCCGGAGCGCAGATAGTCGCCATAGGAGAAGCCGCCGGGGATGACGATCAGATCGACATCGGGCAGTTCGGTGTCGCGGTGCCAGACCTGGAACGGCCGGACCCCGGAGGCGGCTTCCAGCGCGGCGACGGCGTCGCGTTCGCGGTTGGAGCCGGGAAAGACGATGACGGCAGCCTTCATGGGCGCGGTTTCGCTCGGCAAACGGGGGTGAAGAGACAGGCGGACACTAGTGCCAGCGGCCGAACAGCGCAAGTGCGCTGCCGTGGGATCAATCATGCCGTGGGGTGTTGATCGCGCATGCCGACAGGTTCACGCTGTCGAAACCGGTCCGAATGAACAGAACCGCAATAGGGAGTGCTCGGTCATGGAACACCATGTCTATAAGAAGGTCGATATCGTCGGCACCGCGGAAGGGAGCATCGAGGCGGCGATTTCCGCCGGTGTCGAACGCGCCGCATCCACCCTCAACCATGTGGACTGGTTCGAGGTGAAGGAAATCCGCGGTGCGGTGCGCGGCGGCAAGGTCGCCCAGTATCAGGTGGTGATGCAGGTGGGGTTCCGGCTGGAGGATTGACGCCGCTCCAACAGAGGAGCGTTGCGCCGCCGTCCGCGTGAATCCGTTGCGGGAAAACACGCTTGGCCCTATGGTCGCGGCCATGGACACCCCTGAGACTGATTCTGTGGACGGCACCGGCGCTTCTGCGGCCCCGGAGGCTGGTGAACGCATCGCCAAACGGCTGGCGCGCGCGGGCCTGTGCTCGCGCCGCGATGCGGAGCGTTGGATTGCCGAGGGCCGCGTGGAGGTCAACGGCCGCACCCTGGACAGCCCGGCCTGCGTCGTGCGCCCCGGCGACACGCTGGTGGTGGACGGCAAGCCGGTGCCCGAGCCGGAACCGGCCCGCCTGTGGCGCTATCACAAGCCGTCCGGGCTGGTCACCACGGCGCGGGACGAAAAGGGGCGCGACACCGTGTTCAGCGCCCTGCCGTCCGACATGCCGCGGGTGGTGTCCGTGGGCCGTCTCGACCTGACCACCGAAGGGCTGCTGCTGCTGACCAACGACGGTGAGCTGGCGCGGTTCCTGGAGTTGCCCGCCACCGGCTGGACCCGCCGCTACCGCGTGCGCGTCCACGGCATGGTGAACGAGAAGCAGCTTGCCAACCTGTCCAAGGGCCTGACCATCGAGGGCATCCATTACGGCCCCATCGAAGCGGTGCTGGACCGGGTGCAGGGGGCCAACGCCTGGCTGACCGTCGGCATCAAGGAAGGCAAGAACCGCGAAATCCGCAAGGTGATGGAAACGCTGGGTCTGGTGGTGACCCGCCTGATCCGCATCGCCTATGGCCCCTTCCAGTTGGGCAAGCTGGACGAGGGCGCGGTGGAAGAGGTGCCGAAGCGGGTGCTGAAGGACCAGCTCGCCCGTTTCTTCGCCGCCCAGAGCGGTGAGGATGCCGAGCCGTCCAAGCCTGCCGCAAAGGCCTCTCCCAAGCCGGCCCGCCGTCCGGCGGCGCCCAAGGCCGCAAGCCCCCGTGCGGAGGCCCCGGCGCTCAAGAGCCGCCCGGCCCGCAGCGAGCGTTTCAGCGACGAGCGTCCCGCCGGTAACCGCTTTGGCGGCGATGAGCGCCCGGCGCCGAAGGGCCGTCCGGTGCGAGGCGAGCGTTTCGGCGACGAGCGTCCCGCCGGCAACCGCTTTGGCGGCGACGAGCGCCCGGCGCCGAAGGGCCGTCCGGTGCGAGGCGAGCGTTTCGGTGACGAACGTCCCGCCGGCAACCGCTTTGGCGGCGACGAGCGCCCGGCGCCGAAGGGCCGTCCGGTGCGAGGCGAGCGTTTCGGCGACGAGCGTCCCGCCGGCAACCGCTTTGGCGGCGACGAGCGCCCGGCGCCGAAGGGCCGTCCGGCGCGAGGCGAGCGTTTCGGCGACGAGCGTCCCGCCGGCAATCGCTTCGGCGGGGACGAGCGCCCGGCGCCGAAGGGCCGTCCGGTGCGAGGCGAGCGTTTCGGCGACGAGCGTCCCGCCGGCAACCGTTTTGGCGGCGATGAGCGTCCGGCGCCGAAGGGCCGTCCGGTGCGAGGCGAGCGTTTCGGCGACGAACGTCCCGCCGGCAACCGCTTCGGCGGCGATGAACGCCCGGCGCCGAAGGGCCGTCCGGTGCGAGGCGAGCGTTTTGGTGACGAACGTCCCGCCGGCAACCGCTTTGGCGGCGACGAGCGCCCGGCACCGAAGGGCCGCCCGGCCAAGCCGGCGCCCGCGAAGTCTGCTTCCCCGAAGTCCGCCCCCCAGAAGCCGGCCCCGGCGGGCCGCGGGGACGCGCGGACGGAGGCGCCGCGGCCCCAGGGCAACCGGGCGTCCTTCAGCGAGCGCCTGCGTCTGGACCGGCCCGAGGGCGGCAAGCCCGGCAATGGTCCGCGGGGTGGTGGTGGCCGTGCGGATCGTCGGCGGTAAGCACCGCGGGCGCACCCTGTCGGCCCCGTCGGGCCGTGACGTGCGCCCCACCAGCGACCGCACGCGGGAGGCTCTGTTCAACATCCTCGCCCATTGCGGCTGGGGACCGGACGGCGAATCGCCCATCGGCGGCGCCGTGGTGCTGGATGCCTTCTGCGGCACCGGCGCCCTGGCGCTGGAGGCGCTGTCGCGCGGCGCGGCGCGGGCCGTGATGCTGGACATGGGGCGCGGGCCGCTGGACTGCGCGCGGGCCAACGCCGCCGCCTTGGGCGAAAGCGCCTCCACCCTGATCCTGCGCGGTGACGCCACCAAACCGCCGCCGCCGAAAGAGCCGGCGACGCTGGCCTTTCTCGACCCGCCCTATGGCCGCGGTCTGGGGGAAAAGGCCCTGGCCGCCCTGGCCGCCGGCGGCTGGTTCGCACCCCGGGCGGTGGTGATGCTGGAAGAAACCGCATCGGTCACGCCCATCCTTCCCGACGGCTTCGCCCCGCTGGACGAGCGGCTTTATGGCGACACGCGGGTGACCTTCCTGCGCTGGGGCTGACGCCCCGGCCCTGCGCTGGGGCTGATACCCCGGCTCCGCCAATCATAAGGACGATCATGAGCGACGATCTGAAGTGCCCGCAGTGCGGTTCCGAACACGTCTACCCGGACGGCGAGCTGTGGATCTGCCCCGAATGCGCCCATGAATGGAACCCCGCCGCCGCGGACGCCGCCACCGACGGGGCCGGCGACCAGGTGGTCAAGGACGCCAACGGCAACGTGCTGAGCGACGGCGACAGCGTGACCGTGATCAAGGATCTGAAGGTCAAGGGCTCGTCCCTGGTGGTCAAGGGCGGCACCAAGGTGAAGAACATCCGCCTGACCGACGGGGCCGACGGGCACAACATCGCCTGCAAGATCGACGGCATCGGGGCCATGAACCTGAAGTCGGAATTCGTCAAGAAGGCATAACCCGGCAATACTCCGCCCGGTGGCCCGGTGCATCCCGTCACCGGGTCAGAACCTCCTTGACCATCACCGAGAACTTTCCCAGGTCCAGGGGCTTGGTCGCGAAACCGTCGGCCCCGGCCTGGCGTGCCGCCTCTTCGGTGATGCCGGCGGGGAAGGCGGTGCAGATGATGCAGGGAAGGCCGGGCCTGATCTGCTTGACGGCGGCCACCAGCTCGGTGCCGCTCATGTTCATCATCGCCTGATCGGTGATGACCAGATCCCACGCACCGGGGTCTTCCTGGACATAGCCGACGGCGTCCACCGGGTCGTCGCACACCGAGATCTCGTATCCCAGGCGGAACAGGGCGGTCATCAGCATGTCGCCGAAATGCGTGCTGTCGTCCACCAGCAGGATCGAGCCCTTGTGGCGGACGGCGGCCGTCGTGTCCGCGCTTTCCGCCGGTGACATGCCGCCGTCCTCCGGTTCCGGGAACACCACGTCGAAGCGGCTGCCGCAGCCCGGCGCGGTGGTGACGGTGATGGCGCCCCGGTGGGCGGTGACGACCCGGTGCACCACCGCAAGGCCAAGGCCGGATCCCCCGACGGGGCCCTTGGTGGTGAAAAAGGGGGTGAAGATCCGCGCCAGCGTTTCGGCGGTCATGCCTTCGCCGTCGTCCCGGACCGTCAGCCGGATGCAGGGGCCGGCGGCGGGCGGAGTACCCAGGGCCGCGCCCAGCCACCCGCCCGCGTCCGTCCACGTCACCGGCCCCCCGGCGGCGGCCGGATCGGACGAGACCGGATCCGCAGGACCGGCGGCGGGCGGGCGGGGGATGCCGGACGCCGCCGCATCGATGTGGGCCAGTTCGATGGTGACGGTGCCGGGCCGGCCCTGCAGCGCCTCGCTGCCGTTGACCACCAGATTCATCAGGATCTGGACCAGCTGGTTGCGCTGGCCGGCGATCACCACCGGCCCGTCGGGCCGGGTCACGCAGAGGGCGGTGCTGGGGGCGGAGACGGCCTTGAGGATCGACAGGTTCTCGTCCACCATCGTCCCCAGGTCGATGGCCTCCGCCGCCTCCTCCTGCCGCTGGGAGAAGGTCATGATCTGGCCGATCAGGGATTTGGCCTGCTGCCCGGCCTTGATGATGCGGCTGGCATAGCGGTGGTGGGGGGTGTCGTCCCCGGTGTCTTCGGCGATGAACTGGGCGAATCCCAGAATGGCGCCCAGCAGGTTGTTGAAATCGTGGGCCACGCCGCTGGCCAGTTGGCCCAGGGCTTCCAGCCGCCGGGCCTGCTTCAGCTCCAGCTCCAGCCGGCGCTGCTCCTCCTCCCGCCGCCGGACGTTGGTCACGTCGGTCAGGATCGCCACCTGCCCCCCGTCGGGCAGGGCGCGCACATGGGCCAGCAGCCGCCGGGCCGTGGTTTCGCCCGCCCGCCACAGCGCCAGCTCGCCTTGCCAGTGGCCGATGCGGTTCACGGTGTCGCGCAGCGCCCGCATGTCGGCGGGATCGATCAGGGGGCGGCCGCCGGTCGGGATGTCCTCGATCCGCCAGCCGGCCAGTTCGCTCATTCCCGGCAGGCCGAAGGTGGCCGGCAGGGCGTGGTTGGCATAGCTGATGCGGTCGTCCGGCCCGATCTTGACGATGCCGTCGCCGGCCATGTCCAGGGCGGCCAGGACGTTGGCCATCTCCTGTTTCTGGTGTTCCAGCTCCGCGGTGCGTTCGCTGACCCGCTGGTCGAGCTGTTCGCGGATGGCGTCCAGCGCCTGACGCAGGCGCGACAGGGTGATGTGGGTATCGACGCGGGCCAGCACCTCTTCGCTGCGGTAGGGTTTGGCGATGTAGTCAACCGCGCCCAGCGCCAGACCCTTCACCTTGTCCTCCACCGAATCCAGGGCCGACAGGAAGATGACCGGGACCGTGGACAGGCGCGGATCGGCCTTCAGCCGGCGGCACACCTCGAACCCGTCGATGCCGGGCATGCGCACGTCCAGCAGCAGAAGATCGGGAAGCCGGGTGTTCAGGGTCCACAACGCCAGTTCGCCGTCGGGCGCCTGGCGCACGGCGTATCCCGCCCGCATCAGGATGTGGGACAGCAGGGCCAGGGATTCGGGAGCATCCTCGACGATGAGGATCTCGCCCTTGGCGCAGGGGGCCGTCTCGGCCGCGGCGGAAGAGTCCGCACCGGCTGGATCCATTGCCTTCCTCCCGTCTTCCGTCCGCCCCATCGCGCGGCTTTCCGCCGCACCCGGCTGCGGCCTTGCATCCGAAGCTACCCACGCCGCCGCCGCCGGAACCACCCGGCGGTCGGATAGGGTGGTGCGAAAAAAGTATATGGGCAAGGGCTTCCGCCCTTGGTTTTCCTTCCCGTTCCGCCGCGGCTTTCCCGCGTGTCCGCACCGTTGCCGCTCTTCTGCTTGAGCATTGCGCCTTACAGTTCGATAGGGCAAACTTTCACGGAATCACAGGCAGGATTTCGCGGTATGCGAATACTTATCGCCGACGATCATCCGCTCTATCTCAATGCCGTTCAGGTGTTGCTCGAACGGCTGATCGACGGGATTTCAATAGATCTGGCGCAGAGTCTGGATCAATTGATCGCACTTATTGATAGTGGGCACCCGGCTGATCTTCTATTACTTGACTATTCGATGCCGGGTATGCGGGGGCCGGAAGGTGTGAGTACGGTGGTCAAGGCGGCGCGCGGGGCACCGGTGGTGGTGATGTCGGGGGTGGCGTGCCCCACCGACGTCGGCGCCTGCATCGCCGCCGGGGCCCGCGGCTTCCTGCCCAAGACGCTCGACAACAAGGTGTTCTCCTCGGCCCTCAACGTGATTCTCAACGGCGGTTCGTACCTGCCGGCCGAAATGCATCAGGTGCTCTACAGCCCCCCTGCTCCCATGGCCGTCCCCCCGGCTCCGTCCGCCGCCCCGCCCCTTGCGGCGGGGGATCCCGCCGGCCCCGCCGTGCCCCCGGACGACGGGCACGGGTTCACCGAGCGTGAGCGCACCATCATGGCGATGATCATCGAGGGACGCTCGAACAAGGAGATCGCCCGCATCCTCGACCTGCGGGAGGTGACCATCAAGGTCCAGCTCACCCGCATCTACAAGAAGCTGGGGGCGAAGAACCGCGCACAGGCGGCGACCATCATCGCCCAGGCCGACATCCTGTCCTGACCCCCCGTTCCGTATACCTTTGCCATGGCGGCGTAGCCGTTCGCTGTCTCCCCGCCACCCCGCCGGATTGGCTAGCCTGAACCGGAGCCTGACCGGAGGGGGCCATTATGGCGAAGACGATCCTGAGCGTTGATGATTCCGCAAGCATGCGGCAGATGGTGAAGCTGACCCTGAGCGGGGCCGGCTATGACGTGGTGGAGGCCAGCGACGGGCGCGAAGCCCTGACCAAGGCCGGGTCGGCCAGCGTGCACATGGTGCTGACCGACCTGAACATGCCCAACATGGATGGGCTGACCCTGATCCGCGAGCTGCGCAAGATGCCGGCGTACCGGGGGGTTCCCATCGTCTTCCTGACCACCGAATCCGACGAGGGCCGCAAGGCCGAAGCCAAGCAGTCGGGCGCCACCGCCTGGATCACCAAGCCGTTCAAGCAGGAACAGCTTCTGGCGGTCGTCCGCAAGGTGCTGGGCTGAACCGGCACCGCCGGGGGCGTGTGGAGGAGGCGTGCCATGAGCCGTGCCGGAGCCGCAGCCATGCTTGATCACGACGAAACCGCCGATGTCCTGTCGGATGACGATTTCGACAGGGTGGCATCCTTCATCCTGTCGGCCTGCGGCATCTGCCTGCCGCCGACGAAGAAGGTGATGGTCGAGGGCCGCCTGCGCCGCCGTGCGCGGCGGATCGGCATCGGCCGGCTGTCCGATTATCTGCGGCTGGTCTTCGACACCGACGGCGGCGGGAACGAGGTGATCGGGCTGATCGACACCCTGACCACCAACAAGACCGATTTCTTCCGGGAACCGGCCCATTTCACGTTCCTCAACCGGATCATCCTGCCCGAACTGGCCCAGACGGGGCGCGAGGCCAAACTGTGGAGCGCGGCCTGCTCCATCGGGGCGGAGCCGTACACCATGGCGATGGTGTGCAACGACTTCGCCCTCGGGTGGCCGGGCTTCCACTACAGCATCCTGGCCAGCGACATCTCGACCGAGGTGCTGGCCACCGCCGCCCGCGCCGTCTATCCCGAAGAGATGATCGAGCCGGTGCCGCTGCCCATGCGCCAGCGCTATGTGCTGCGGGCGACCGATCCGTCCCGCAAGGTGGTGCGCATGGCCCCCGAAACCCGTGCGCCCGTGCGGTTCGCCCGCATCAACCTGGTGGATGACCGCTATGCCGCGGACCGCGACATGGACGTGATCTTCTGCCGCAACCTGCTGATCTATTTCGACCGGGGCACGCAGGACATGGTGGTGCGGCAGTTGTGCGGCCACCTGCGGCCCGGCGGCTATCTCATCCTTGGGCACACCGACAGCATCTCCGGCATGACGGCCCCCGTGCAATCCTGCGGCAACTCCATCTTCAGGCGGAAATGACATGCAGAAGATCAAGGTTCTGATCGTCGATGATTCCGCCAGCGTCCGCCAGACGCTGTCCGACATCCTGGGGTCCGACCCGCAGATCGAGGTGATCGCCACCGCCTGCGACCCCTTCGCCGCCGCCCGGCACATCGCCCATCAGGCGCCCGATGTCATCACGCTCGACATCGAGATGCCGCGCATGGACGGCATCACCTTCCTGCGCAAGCTGATGACCCAGCACCCGGTGCCGGTGGTCATCTGTTCGTCCCTGCCCGAACAGGGGTCGGACACGCTGATGCAGGCGCTGGAAGCCGGGGCGGTGGACGTGATCCTGAAGCCGCGGCTGGGAACCCGCGATTTCTTCCAGGAATCCGCCGACGCCATCCGCGATGCGGTCAAGGCCGCGGCCAACGCCCGGCTGCAGAAGCTGCCCGCCCGCCGCACGGTGCGCGAACAGCCCCCCCGCAAGCTGACCGCCGACGTCATCCTGCCCCCGCCGGCGGCCCGCGCCATGGCCCGCACCACGGAAAAGGTGGTGTGCATCGGCGCCTCCACCGGGGGCACGGAATCCCTGCGCGAGGTGCTGGAGGCGCTGCCGGTGGATACCCCCGGCATCGTGCTGGTCCAGCACATGCCCGAGGTGTTCACCGCCGCCTTCGCCCGCCGCCTGGACGGGCTGTGCCAGGTGACGGTGAAGGAGGCGTGCGACGGCGACCCGGTGTTGCGGGGCCACGTGCTGATCGCGCCGGGCAACCGCCACACCCTGCTCCAGCGCAGCGGCGCGCGCTATTACGTCGCCGTCAAGGACGGGCCGCCGGTGTCGCGGCACCGCCCCTCGGTGGATGTGCTGTTCCGTTCCGCCGCCCAGTACGCGGGGGCCAACGCGGTCGGCATCATCATGACCGGCATGGGCGACGACGGGGCCAACGGCCTGCTGGAGATGAAGAACGCCGGCGCCCTGACCATCGCCCAGAACGAAGAGAGCTGCGTGGTCTTCGGCATGCCCAAGGAGGCCATCGCCCGCGGTGCCGCCACCCGCATCGTGCCGCTGGACCGGCTGGCGGCGGAAATATGCCGGGCGGATGCGCTGTGACCGCCCGGCTGCCACCCCCCGCCCGGCAGCGGGCGGTGGTCATCGACGACAGCGCCAGCGCGCTGCGCCAGATGATCCGCCTGCTGGAAGCCATCGAGGACTGCACCCCCATCGGCTTCACCGATTCCGGGCAGGGGATGGGGTGGTGCCGGGCCAACAGTTTCGATCTGCTGGTGGTGGACTATCAGATGCCGCCCCCCGACGGCCTGGCGGTGATCGAGGCCATCCGCGCCGACCCGCGCCATGCCCTGGTGCCGGTGGTGATGGTGACCGCGGCCGACGACCGCGACGTCCGGTACATGGCGCTGCAAAGCGGCGCCACCGATTTCCTGACCAAGCCCATCGACGGCATCGAGTTCGTGGCGCGCATGCGCAACCTGCTGGCGTCCTGCCGGGCGCACAAGGCGCTGGCCGAGGTGTCGCAGTGGCTGACCGACGAGGTGCGCAAGACCTCGCTGGTGATCCGTCAGAGCCCGTCGTCGGTGCTCATCACCGACAGCGACGGGCTGATCGAGTACGTGAACCCGACGTTCGTGGAAACCACCGGCTACCAGCCGTCGGAGGTGATCGGGGAAAAGCCGGGCTTTCTGGTGCCGAACATCCTGGCCCCGGAAACCTATGAGGATCTGCGGGCCGCCCTGACCGCGGGCCGCGACTGGCGCGGCACCTTCCAGAGCCACCGCAAGGACGGCAGCCTGTTCTGGGAATCGGCGGTGGTGTCGCCCATCCGCGACGCCGCCGGCACCATCACCAATTACGTCGCCATCACCGAAGACATCACCCTGCGCAAGGAATACGAAGCGCGGCTGGAATGGCAGGCCAATTACGATTCCCTGACCGGCCTGCCCAACCGCATGCTGCTGCAGGACCGGCTGAGCCAGGCGATCGCCCATGCCGGGCGCGACCATTGCCAGCTTGTGGTGATGATGGTGGACCTCGACCGGTTCAAGGCCGTCAACGATACCCTGGGGCACGAGGCGGGGGACGAGCTTCTGCGCGCGGTGGCCCAGCGTCTGCAGGGGGAGGTGAGCGTCACCGATACCGTCGCCCGCACCGGCGACGACGATTTCGCCGTGGTCATGCCCATCGTCGGCCCGCTGACGGCACCCGCGGTGACATCCCCCGAAACCATGGCCGAGCGCATCTGCACCGCGCTCGGCGCCCCCTTCGTCATCGGCGGCACCGAGATCTTCGTGTCCGCCCGCATCGGCATCGCCACCTATCCCGGCGACGGCCAGACGCCGCAGATGCTGCTGCGCAGCGCCGCCGCCGCCGTGCCCGCGGCGGGCGGCGGGGCCGAGGGCGGGGGGCGGGGCGCGCTGCGCCACTGGCGCTTCTTCACCCAGGCGCTCGACAGCCGTGCCCGGCAGCATCAGGCCATCGAAACCGGCCTGCGCCACGCCCTGGCCCGGCAGGAGATGGCGCTGGTCTATCACCCGCTGGTGGATGTGCGCAGCGGCCGCGTGCTGGGGGCGGAGGCGCTGTTGCGCTGGACCTCCGCCGAGCTGGGCCCGGTGCCCCCGGACCAGTTCATCCCCATGGCCGAGGCCACCGGCCTGATCATTCCCATCGGCGCCTGGGTGATCGAAACCGTCTGCCGCGATCTGGCCGCGTGGCGCGCCCGGGGCATCCGCACCGGGCGCATCGCCGTCAACGTATCCAGCCGGCAGATGATCGACCGGTCGCTGCAGGACGTGATCGGGCGGGCGCTGCACACCCATGCCGTCCCGCCGGGGCAGTTGGAGATCGAGGTCACCGAGCGGCTGCTGCTGGACACCTCGGCCCATACCAAGGCGCTGCTGGAAGACCTGCGCGCCATGGGGCTGCGTTTCGCCATCGACGATTTCGGCACCGGCTATTCGGCCATGGGCTATCTGACCCAGTTCCCCTTCGACGTGCTGAAGGTGGACCGGTCGTTCATCGCCAAGGTGATGCACCGGCCCCAGGACGCGGCCCTGACCCAGGCGATCGTCGCCATGGCCCACACCCTGGATCTGGAGGTGGTGGCCGAAGGGGTGGAAACCACCGGCCAGCTTGATTTCCTCAAGGACTGCGGCTGCGATTTCGCCCAGGGGTTCCTGTTCTCCCGCCCGCTGGCGGCGGATGATTTCGCCGGCTTCATCCGGACGGATAGGCGTCACCCGGACGGGTGCTGACCGTCCATATACCTTTTCCATACAGGCGTAGCCGTTCCGCTCCTCCCTCATATACCCGTCCCCCTTCTAGGCTGAACCGAAGCCAACAGGCCGGGGAGACGGGACATGCCGCAGGCACCGACCGTGGTGATCGGGTTTTCGGGCGCTCTGACCATCCGCGAGGCGGAAGAGGTCTTCGGGCGTCTGAGGGAAGCGCTGGAAACGTCGGAACGCGTCGAAATCGACTGCTCCGGCGTGACCGAAGCCGACATCACCTTCATTCAACTGATCCTTGCCGCCCGCACGAGCGCCGCCGCCGCCGGCAAGACGCTGATGATGTCCGGCCCGGCGGGCGGGGCGCTGCTGGATGCCCTGGCGGTCTGCGGTCTGGCGGACGGACCGCAGGCCCCGTTCTGGACCGAAGGGAGACTTGCCTGATGGCCGCCGCCACCGATCCCGTCGAGACATTCCGCATCGAAGCCCGCGAGCTGTTCGAGCAACTGGAAACCACCCTGCTCGACATCGAGGCCAGCCCCGCCGACAAGGATCTGATCGACACCGCGTTCCGCGCGCTCCACACCATCAAGGGGTCGGGCGCCATGTTCGGGTTCGACGCCGCATCCGCCTTCACCCACCATGTGGAAAACGCCTTCGACATGGTGCGCAAGGGGCAGGCGGCGGTGACCCGCGATCTGGTCGAGGTGGCGCTGGCCGCCAAGGACCACATGCGCACCCTGATCGAGGAACCGGACGCCGCCGAACCCGGCCGGACCGAGGCGATCCTGGCCCGGCTGGCGGCGGTGATGGGGGCGGCCCCCCATCCGGCCGTCCCCGGCGCCGGCGGCGGGGCAGCCGGCCCGGCGGGCGGGGCGGGGCGGACCACCTTCCGCATCACCTTCACCCTGGCCCGCCATGCGCTGGGCATGGGGGCCAACCCGCTGCTGCTGCTGCGGGAACTGCGGGATCTGGGCGACTGCACCGTGATCCCGGACACCGCGGCCATCCCGCCGCTGGACGCGATCGACCCGTGCGGCAGCTACCTCACCTGGGAATGCCGCCTGACCACCAGCCGTCCGGCCTCGTGCATCGACGAGGTGTTCATGTTCGTGGTGGACGACATGGACCTGACCGTCGAAACGGTGGTGCCGGAGCCCGAACGGACGGAGCCCGTGCCGGTAGCGGCCGGTGACGGTCCTTGCGGTCTTTCGCCGCATCCGGCGCCCGCCGCCCCGGCCGAGCCGGCCCCGCCGCCGCGCGCCGACGCCGAGAAGGCCGCCCGCCGCGAAGACACCGGCATCCGCGTGCAGGCCGAGCGGCTGGACGAGCTGATGGATCAGGTGGGCGAACTGGTCATCGCCCAGGCGCGCCTGCGCCAGTTGGCCAGCAGCGGCCAGGATCTGCACCTGACGGCGCTGGTGGAGGAGATCGAACGGCTGTCGTCGCAACTGCGCGACACCACCATGGGCATCCGCATGGTGCCCATCGGCTCGCTGTTCAGCCGCTTCCGCCGTCTGGTCCGCGACCTGTCGCAGGAGTTGGGGAAGGAGGTGGTCCTGACCACCGCCGGCGAAGAAACGGAACTGGACAAGACCGTCATCGAACGGCTGCACGACCCTCTGGTCCACCTGATCCGCAACAGCCTGGATCATGGCATCGAAGACCCCGGCGGACGGGCCGCGGGGGGAAAGCCCCGCCAGGGCTGCGTGCACCTGTCGGCGGTCCATTCCGGCGCCCAGGTTCTGATCACCATCCGGGACGACGGTGCGGGCATCGACCCGGCGCGGGTGCGGGCGAAGGCGGAGGAGAACGGCCTGATCCCCCCCGGCGCCGACCTGTCGGACGGCGAGCTGTTCCAGTTGATCCTGCAGCCCGGTTTTTCCACCGCGGCCCGCATCACCAGCGTGTCCGGGCGCGGCGTGGGCATGGATGTGGTCAAGCGGTCCATCGACGCCCTGCGCGGCACCATCGACATCGCCAGCACGCCGGGGCAGGGGACGGTGATGACGCTGCGCCTGCCGCTGACGCTGGCGATCATCGACGGGCTGCTGGTGCGGGTGGGCACCGGGCGCTACGTCATCCCGCTGTCGGCGGTGGAGGAATGCGTGGAGCTGACGTCCGCCGACGACCTGCGCTCCACGGGCCGGGATTTCCTCAACATCCGTGACGAGGTGGTGCCGTTCCTGCGCCTGAAGACCCTGTTCAACGTCCAGGCCCCGCCCGAACCCTTCCAGAAGGTGGTGGTGGTGTCGGCGGGCGAGGCGCGGGTGGGGTTGGCGGTGGACCAGATCATCGGCGACTACCAGACGGTGATCAAGTCGCTGTCGAAGATCCATTCCGGCGTTCAGTCCTTTTCCGGCGCGACCATCCTGGGGGACGGCACCGTCGCCCTGATCCTGGACGTGCCGCGCCTGATCGATTTCGGCCAGTCCTGCGAAAACCACCGGAAAGCGTCGTGACGCACCGGACGGGCCTTGGGCAAGGAGCGCCACGATGACCAGCGATACCGTCACCCCCGATACCGCATCCCGCGGCCCGGCGGCCCCCGCCCCGGTCCTGCGGGCCCCGGCGGCGTCACCGCCCATGGAGATGCTGACCATGGCCCTGGCCGGCGAGATGTTCGCCCTGGACGCCATCATCGTCAGCGAAATCCTGGACCTGATCCCCATCACCGCCGTGCCCAACGCCCCCGACCACGCCCCCGGCCTGATCAACGTGCGGGGCAAGGTGGTGCCGCTGGTGGACCTGCGGGTGCTGTTCGGCATGCCGTGCGGCCAGCACACCATCGACACCCGCATCGTGGTGATCGAGGTCACCGTGGACGGGGAGCCCACCACGGTCGGCATCCTGGCCGACAAGGTTTACGAGGTGGCCGGCACCGGCCCCCACGTCATCGAAGCCCCGCCGCGCGTCGGCATGCGCTGGCGCCCCGAATTCATCCGCGGCATCGGCCGCCGGAACGGTGAATTCCTCATCATTCTCGACATCGACCGGGTTTTCGCCACCGGCGAACCGTAACCGCCCGCCCGTCCGGCGGCCCCATCAGGGAGAGACATAATGTTCGCCAACATGAAGATCCGCTCGCGGCTGATCATCCTGCTACTGGCCATGGCGGTGCCGCTGGTGCTGGTCACCTGGCTGGGCGACCGGGGCATGGGGCAGATCAACGCCTCGCTGCGGACGGTCTACAACGACCGCACGGTCTGTCTGGTCCAGCTTGGCATCATCGTGGACAACATCGGCCGCATCCGCGGGCGGATGCTGGAAAGCTCCATCTCCTCCAGCACCGAGCTGCGGCGGGAAAACAACGCGGTCATCGCCAATCTGCGCAAGGAGATCGACAAGCAGTGGGCGGGCTATCTCTCCACCGCCTCGACGCCCAAGGAGAAGGAGACGTCGGACAAGGCCGGCATCGCCATGGCCGCCTACATGAAATTCGTGGACAGCGCCGCCGCGGTGCTGGGCGGCACCCCGGACGCCGCCGCCATCGCCGCGCTGCAAAACCAGCTTCAGGTCGAAGCCCGCGAACTGGCTCTGACCGTCAACGTCACCATGCGCACCCTGATCGATTTCCAGGATCAGATTTCCCGCGCCGAGTATGAGAAATCCACCGAGACGTACGACGCCACCCGCATCCAGAACATCCTGGCCGTGCTGATCGGCACCGCCGCCGCCATCGTGCTCGCCACCTTGATCGTGCGCTCGATCACCGTGTCCATCGCCGCCATGGTGCGGACCATGGGCGCCATCGCCGAACGGCGCATGAGCACCGTCATCGACGGGCGCGGCCGCAAGGACGAGATCGGCGACATGGCCCGCTCGCTCCACACCGTCAATGAAAACCAGAAAGCCATCGCCGGCGTCGCCGACCAGCTCGCCAGGGGCGACCTGACCGTCACCATCGTGCCGCTGTGCGACGAAGACCAGTTGGGCATCGCGCTGAGGACCATGGTGGAAAAGCTGCGCGGGGTGGTGGGCGAATCCATCCACGCCGCCCAGAACGTGGCCGCCGGCAGCGAACAGCTTTCCTCGGGCGCCGAACAGTTGAGCCAGGGCGCCACCGAACAGGCGTCGGCCACCGAAGAGGCCGCCTCGTCCATGGAGGAGATGGCCGCCAACATCAAGCAGACCGCCGACAACGCCAGCCAGACCGAAAGGATCGCCCGCCAGTCGGCCAAGGACGCCCAGACCAGCGGTGTGGCGGTGGAACGCGCGGTCACCGCCATGCAGACCATCGCCGAGAAGATCACGGTGGTGCAGGAAATCGCCCGCCAGACCGACCTGTTGGCCCTGAACGCCGCGGTGGAGGCGGCGCGGGCCGGCGAGCATGGCCGCGGGTTCGCCGTGGTGGCGTCGGAGGTGCGCAAGCTGGCCGAACGCAGCCAGGCCGCCGCCGCCGAGATCAACGCCCTGTCGTCGGAAACCGTCAAGGTGGCGCAGGAAGCCGGCCAGATGCTGGGCAAGCTGGTGCCCGACATCAAGCGCACCGCCGAACTGGTGGAGGAAATCTCCGCCGCCTGCCGGGAACAGGACACCGGCGCCAATCAGGTCAACCTCGCCATCCAGCAGTTGGACAAGGTGACCCAGCAGAACGCCGCCGCGTCGGAAGAGATGTCGGCCACCTCGGTCGAGCTGGCGTCCCAGGCCGAGCAGCTCCAGAACACCATCGCCTTCTTCACCCTGGGCGAGGACGGCAGGGCCGTGGTGAACGCGGCAGCCACCGTCCACCGTCCGCCGCACAAGACGGCCCCGGTGGCCCACCTGTCCGCCGCCCGCGCCAAGGCCGCCGTCCGTCCCGCCGCCCCCAAGGCCGAGACGGTGAAAAAGGCCAAGGCCGCGCGGGTGGCCGGCGGTGACGGCTTCGTCATCGACATGGACGCCGAGGACGCCGAGTTCCAGCGGTACTGACGCGCCCATCCTTGTTGTAGGGATCTCCAGCCATGGCCACAGCCGCAGCGCTCAGCGCATCCACCCAGTACGTCACCCTGGGCATCGACCGGGAGGTGTTCGCCATCGACGTCGCGCTGGTCCAGGAGATCCTGGATCTCTGCCCCATCAGCCGCATCCCCAACGCGCCGCCCGCCCTGATGGGGATGATCGACGTCCGGCACCGCACGGTGCCGGTCATCGACCTGCGGACCAAGCTGGGGCTGCCGCCGGTTCCCCCCACCCCGTCCTCGCGCATCATCGTTCTGGACGTGCCGTTGAACGGGCGCATGGTGATCATGGGCCTGCTGGCCGACCGGGTGTACGAGGTCACGCCCCTGTCGGAGCACCCCATGGAGGACGCGCCCGACATCGGTGTGCGCTGGCAGTCGCAGTTCATCAAGGGGGTGGGGCGGCACGGCGACCGGTTCGTGATCGTGCTGGACGTCAGCCACCTGTTCGGGTCCGACGAAACCATGCTGCTTGTCCCCGCGGCGTCCGTCGCGGCGGGATGAGGGGAGGATAAGACGATGCCGGATTTTGCAGAACCGTACCGGGCCGGATTGGCCGAGCCGGACCGCATCGCCGCCGCTCTGACCGCCATCGGCGGCGCGCTGGGCCGTGTGACCGGCAGCGCCGACCAGACCTTCCTGGACATCGGCGGCACGCTGGGCCGCGCGGTGGACGTGTTCGGGCGGCTGTCGGCCACGCTGGCGGCCCTGGGGGACCAGCTTCATGGGGACGACGCGGCCCGCGCGATCCTGTCCATGGAACAGGCGATGCAGGCCACCACCCGCCTGTCGGAGGGGGATAACCGGGCGGCACCGCTGCTGCTGCGGCTGCAGGAGCTGACGCAGGAGGCGGGCAAGCAGCTTTCCGGCCTTCAGGGCGTTCTGGGCGAGGTCGCGGCCCTGGCCATCAACGGCAAGATCCAGGCGGTGCAGGTGGCGGCGCGGGGGCTCGATTTCTCGGTCTTCACCAGCGAGGTGGGGCGGCTGGGCCAGCTTGCCCAGCAGGCGACCGGGCAGGTGGCCATCCGTCTGCACACGGTGAACGCCGGCATCGCCTCGGCCCGCACCGCGGCGGCGGATTTCGAACGGAACGAGGCCGCCGAGCTTGGCAGCGTGCGCCAGCGCCTGACCGAAAGCCTGTCGGCCCTGGCCCGGCGGCGCCAGATGGCCGCCCGCGCGGCGGAAACCGTCGCCACCCATTCGCAGCAGGTGTCCCGCCGCATCGCCGCCACCGTGGCCGAGCTGCAGGTCAACGACAACGTGAGCCAGCGCCTGGAGCATGTGCGCACCGCCCTGCGCACCCTGTGCACGCCCGGCGCCGGGGATGATGCGCTGGCCGCCGCCGCCATCCTGCTCCAGGCCCGCCAGTTGCGCGGCGGGGCGGAGGATTACCGGGCCGAGGTGGAGGGGCTGATCCGCAACCTCCGCGCCCTGGCCGCCGATGCCGCCGCCATCCAGGCGGAAGCGGAAACCGCCTTTTCCGGCAGCGGCGGCGGGCTGTTCATGCAGGACATCGCCCGCGACATCGCCCGCGCCGGCCAGCTTCTGGGGGCCTATGCCGGGGCGCGCCAGCGCATCCAGGGGGTGGTCGATCAGGTGTCCCAGGCGTTTCAGGCCATGGCCGCCGATCTGGCGAAGATCCGGTCCATCGACGCCGACATGCGCATCATGGGGCTGAACGCCACCTTGAAATGCGGACGGCTGGGCACCGAGGGGCGGGCGCTGGGGGTGGTGGCCCACGAACTGCGCGCCAACAGCAAGCGCACCGAGGAATGCACCCAGGCCATTGCCGCCATCCTGGCCCGGATCATGGAGCTGTCCGGCGAACTGGCCGCGGCGTCGGAGGCGGAACACGCCATCGAACGCACCATCCCCCTGGACGTGATGACGGAATCCGCCGACGCCCTGACCGCGCTGGGCGACAGCCTGTCGGCGGCGCTGGACACGCTGCGGGCGGAAACCGCGGCGGTGGCCCAGGGGCTGGGCGGCACCGCCGGCGGCATCACCATTCACCATCAGGTGGCCTCGGCGGCGCTGGACGCGGCGGCGCGGCTGGAAACCCTGGTTCCGGCGGACAGCGCCGCGGTGGCGGGACCGGCGGTGCGGGACGAGCTGGCCCGCCGGCTCCAGCCGCTCTACACCATGGAGCGGGAGCGGGCGATCCACCGGGCCCTTCTGGGCGGCGACGGTCTGCTGACGCCGCCCCCCGCCGCCAGCCCGGCGGCCCAGGCGGAGGACGATATCGACAGCCTGTTCTTCTGACGGCGGCCGGGGCAATCCCCCTCTCGAGGGCCTGTTACCCCGGCGGCGCCGCTTACCACTCCACCCAGCCCAGACACACCGGCCCGGCGCCGCAATCGGTGCAGTGGTCGGTGCCGCAGGGGATGAGGCCGCTGTCCAGGCACAGCAGGCGATAGAGGAACGGGCGCCAGCCCTGGCCGCCGCCGTTGCGGTGGCTGAGGGCCGGGAAATGGCGCTGCATCAGCGCGTCCAGGTCGCGGCGGCCCGCCAGCCCCAGCGCGTCCCACAGCGGGGCCGTGTCCAGGCAGGCCCGCGCCACCAGCACGGCCATCCACCCCTCCTCCTCGGCGTCCTGCGCCCGGTGGTCCAGCATCAGGGCGGCCAGATCCGTCACCTCGGCGGCCAGCAGGGGGGAGAGCGGCGGGGCGGACGGCGCGGCGGTCCAGGCGGCGGCGCTCAGCGGCAGCCCGTCGGCCAGGGCGGCGGGGAAATAGCGGGCCAGCAGCCGGGTCAGCTCCGGCAGGGTCAACCCCACCGCCGCAGGCCCCAGCGGCAGCCGGCAGGCCAGGATGCAGGCGAAAATGTGGGCGTCGAAGATATTGCAGCACGCCTGACGGTCCAGCAGCCACTGGTACAGCGCCGCCGGCGTAAGGTCCGAAGACACAGGCACATGACCCATGCTGGCCTCCGTTCAGGCGTGGATACGGAAAAGAGAAGCGAGCCGGGGGGCCGCAAGGGCGGAAGGCGCAAGACATGCGGCCCCCCCGGCACCCGTCCGCCCCACCGGGGGATGGGACGGACGGGAATGACGTCAGGCCGCCAGCGGCTTGTGGGTAATACAGCTCTTGGAACAGACCTTGGAGCAGCTTTCACAGCCGATGCAGTTGTTCTGCTCCTTGACGCTCATCACCTTCTTTTCCGCCTCGTCGTCGAAGGCGTCCACGATGTCGCCGTCCTCGGTGATGCCGATCAGTTCCAGCACGTCACGGCCACAGACCTTGTAGCAGCGGCCGCAGCCGATGCACTGCTTCTGGTCGATGGTCTCGACGAACTTCGGAGTCCAGGAACCGCCGCCGCGGGTCTGGCCGGTGACGAAATCGCTCATATCAACGCTCCGTACGCAAAAAGATGGTTGGCAGGGGGAGGGGAAAGGCGAAGACGGCTCAGGCTTGTTCCAGCGCCTTCAGCTCCGCCCGCTTTTCGGTCAGCAGCTTGAAGGCGTCATAGGTTTCCTGGGCCACCGTCAGAATGGTCTGCCAGTTCTGCGGCAGTTCTTCCGACAGGTCGTGCAGATCCATCTTCTTGGCGGTCGCACGGGCGTTCAGCTTCTTGATCTCGTCCTTCAGGGCGGCGGCGTCGGTCATGGCGTCATCCTCACGCGCGGGCCAGATCGGGATACTGTTCGATCAGCGCCAGGGCATCGCGGACGAACTTGGCACCGTCGGCGTTCAGCTTCTCCTTGGTGGGGAAGCCGAAGCGGTGGACGTCGCGCAGCGTCTTCGACACCACCACCAGACGGCCCGCCAGCAGCACCACGCGCCCGAAACCCTCGTGGCTCATCTTCAGCATCGGGCCGGCCATGACGCCCGACACCTTTTCGATGGTGATGCCGACCGCCTTGTAGAACAGCTCCAGCCGCCACAGGGTGTCGGGGTCGGGATCGCCGATGATCGGGATCAGGGAGCGGGCTTCCTTGTCCAGGATGAAGGGCGACAGCAGCTCGTCGTCGCTCTTGCCTTCCCAGGCGCCATAGGAATCCTCGGCGCGGAACAGCATGACGAGGGTCTTTTCGAACTGGGCTTCCAGGTTTTCGGCCACATCGGTCGCGGTCATGGGTCTTACGCCTCCTCGTCTTCGAAATCGAATTCCTGCTCCTCGCCCTTGGCGAGCGCCTTGCGCAGCCAGGGGGGCGGGTTGCCGTTGATGGTGACGACCAGCTTGTCGAGCAGAGCGGTGATGGTGTCGGTGGCTTCCACCTTCACGGGGTGGATCTTCTTCGCCACCACCCGTGCGGCGGCCGAGGCGCCGATGGCCGACAGGTAGACGATGGCGCAGTCGGCCAGGGCGTCGAGCTTCGGGACCAGCTTGTCCTCGTTGCCGTCCTCGAACATGGAGCCGCCGAACTGGCAGGTCTCGGCCATGGTGTAGCCGGCCTTGTTCACCTCGTAGATCACGATGTTCTTGGCCCAGCCGAAGTGCGCATCGACGTGCTGCATGTCCTGGGTGCAGAAGGCAACCTTCATTGATCCTCCTTTGCGGCGCCGTCCAGGGGCGCCGTCCGTGCGGGCGTCGGTTCCACCAATGACCTTCAGGCGCCGGTGCATCCGCATGACCCGCCCTCCCGGCCGCCGCCGTGGCCGGAGCCACCGCAGCAGCCGTCATGTCCATGTTCGTGGGACTGGTTCCCGTGGTGGGAGTCGTGGTCGGTTTCCGCGGCCAGGAAGATGTTCGCCAGCGCGAACAGCAGGTCGCGCGACCCGCGGTAGCCCACCGTCACCACCAGACCGCTGCCCAGCCGGTCGAACATCGGCAGCCCCATGCGGTACAGCGGCACGCCGGCGTGGGCCGCCCCCATCCGCCCGTGGGAATTGCTGACGATAAGGTCGCAGCCCTTGGCCATGGCCTCCACGTCGGAATGGTCGCCGACCATCACCGTGCCGGCCTTGACCTTTTCCAGCACCGCCGCCTGCTGCGGCGCCACCGCGGCCACCACGTCCACGCCCAGATCCTGGAGATAGCTGGTGACGGTGAACAGGTGATCCGGCTCCAGCGCCACCACCATCTTCTTGCGGGTCAGGAAGAAGTGGCCGTCCAGCATCCCGTCCACCAGGCTTTCGCGCTGGCGGCGCAGCCGCGCCGGCACCGGGCGGCCCGAAATCTCCGCCAGCGCCTTGACGAAGCGGTCCGACGCTTCCAGCCCGGTCAGCCGGTCGAAGAACAGCGACGGCACATCGGTCTTGAGTTCCAGGGCGGCCGCCGCGCGGCGCATCTGCTCGCCCAGCACCAGCGTCACTTCCGACGCCCCCATGGAGCGCACCTGATCCACCGTGGTGCCACCCAGCGAGGTGGCGGTGAACTCGGTCGGCTGCCGCCCGCTCATGGACAGCGACAGGTCGGGCACGATGATCGGCGTCAGGCCGAAGCCCTCCACGATGTCGCGGATTTCCTCCACGTCGCCGGGGGTGAGGTGGCAGCCGGCCAGGATGTTGACCTGCCCCTTGACCCGCTGCTCCGCCGGCTCGGCAAAGCTCTCGACGATGCCCTGGACCACGGCGGCGTAACCGTCCTCGAACCCGCCGTTGAAATCGGGGGTGCTGACGAACACCAGATTGAGATCGTTCAGGTCCGGGTTGCGCATGCGGAAGGTCTTCAGGTGACCCTCCAGATCCTCGCCCTTGGTTTCCGTCACGCCGGTGGTGCAGACGCCGATCAGGGAGGGCTTGTTGCGCTCGTAGATGGTCTTGAGCGCCTCTTCCAGATTCTCGTAACCGCCCAGGATGGTGGACACCTGATTCATGGCGGTGGTCTGGAGCGGGATGGCCTCGCGGAAATGGCGGACCAGCAGCACCATGCCGAAGGCGGTGCAGCCCTGCGACCCGTGGAACAGCGGCAGGCTGCGGTCCATGCCCAGGAAGGCGAGCGCCCCGCCCAGCGGCGCGCTCATCTTCAGCGGGTTGGTGGATGCGGCCTTGGACGATGCGGGGAAACGGTGGATGTGCGTCATGGCGGCGGCCTCCTCATTCCCACGGGGCCGGCAGGCGCACCTGCCGCCAGATCGGATTCGACAGGGTTTTGTCGATTTCCTCGCACAGGTTGACGATGCCGTCGTAGCCGGCATAGGCGTGGTGGCGTTCCTGGTTCACGTCCAGCCACGGAACCTTGGCCTTGAGCGAGATGAACTGCGACCGTCCGCCGGACAGCATGATGTCCGCCTCGCTGTCGCGCAGCATGCGGTACATCTCCTTGGGCTTCAGGTCGTCCCACATGTGGAACTCCTCGCCCTTGCGCTTCTTCAGCTTTTCCTTGTCTTCCTTGGTGGATTTCTTGGTGGAGCTGCCGACGATGGTCAGGCCCGCTTCCTCCAGCGCCGTCACCATCGACCACGACTTCACGCCGCCGGTGAACAGCAGAACGCGCTTGCCGGTGAAGCGGGGCTTGTAGCGTTCCAGCCGCTTGGACACCGCGGCCTCTTCACGCGCGATCACCGCTTCGGCGCGGTTCAGCATGGCCGGGTCGGCGCCGCGCTGCACCAGCATGGTGGCCATGGTGCGCAGCGTGTCCGACATGTCGGTGACGCCGTAGAACGATCCTTCGAAATAGGGGATGCCCCAGCGTTCCTCCATCTTGCGGCCCACGTTGATCAGGGCCTGCGAGCACACCACCATGGTCACGCGCGCCCGGTGGGCGGCGGCGATCTCGTTGTAGCGGCCGTCGCCGGAGATGCAGGACTGGATGCGGATGCCGATCTCGTCCATCAGCGGCTTGGCCAGCCACAATTCGCCGGCCAGATTGTATTCGCCGATGATGCAGACGTCGTTGGGGGTGGACACCTCCGGCTCCCGCGTGCCGATCACGTGATCGAGCAGGGTTTCGCCGGCCAGCTTGTTGCCCAGGTTCTTCGATCCCACGAAGCCCGGCGCGTTCACCGGAATGACCGGGACGCCCAGCTTCTTGGCGGCGTACTTGCACACGGCTTCGATGTCGTCGCCGATCATCGCCGGCACGCAGGTCTGATAAACGAAGACCGCGGGCGGGTTGTGCTGCTGGACGATTTCCTTGATGGCCTTGTAGAGCTTCTTCTCACCGCCGTGAACGATGTCCAGTTCCGACAGATCGGTGGTGAAGCCGGTGCGGTAGAGCTGCGAACCGGACGAGCGCGTGCCGCGGTTGTCCCAGGAATTGCCAAGGCAGGCGATGGGGCCGTGAACCAGATGCGCCACGTCGGCGATGGGCTGCAACGCGATCATGGCGCCGTCGTAGGCGCATCCGCCCGCCGCAGCGCCGGGTTTCAACGGTTTGGAGCAGCCTTTCTTGCGCTCCTTGGTGGTCTTCGCCTGGTTGACACCGCAACCGGGCTCGTTGAAGACCTCCTGGATCTTGTCCGCCAGCATGGTTCGCCTCCGCGCGAATGACGCCCTAGGGGTCGTCTTCCGGGTCGGGCCCCCGCCCGATGGTCCGGAAGAGGGGGAACCGGGTGGCGTGGTGCAACGGCAACGCCAACCCGGAACCCGTGGTGGCCACCCCCGCCCGAAAACCGGGCGGGGGCTTGCTCGGGAGGTAATCCGGGCCGAAGCCCGCCGGATCAGCGCACCAGATCGAAGGAGATGTCCGTCACACCCACGACACTGGTGTTGGCGTCCATGTCTTCGAAGATCCGGTCGAGGATGCGGACCAGCACGTTCAGCGCGCCCTGGTAGCCCCACACCGGATAGCGGTGGTGGTGGTGACGGTCGAAGATCGGGTAGGTGAGACGGATCAGCGGGATCTTCGTGTCACGTTCCAGATACTTGCCGTAGCTGTTGCCGATGATGTAGTCCACCTTGTTGGTGAACAGCAGCGACCGCAGGTGCCACAGATCCTTGCCGCCGTAGGCCGCACCGCCCTTGCCGAACTGCGAGCCGTCCAGCACCTTCTGAACCTGCTTCTCCCACTTCTTGGAGCCGGAGGTGGACAGGATGTGCACCGGCTCGGCACCCAGTTCCAGCAGGAAGCGGGTCATGCCCAGGCAGAAGTCCGGGTCGCCGAACACGGCGAAGCGCTTGCCGTGGATGTGGGTGTGGCTGTCGGCGATGGCGTCCACCAGACGGCCGCGTTCCAGCTTCAGCGACGCCGGGATGGCCTTGCCGGTGATCTCGGCCAGCTTCAGTAGCAGCTCGTCGGTGGCGGCGACACCCAGCGGATAGTTGAACTTGGCAACTTCCTGGCCCTTTTCCTTGCAGAACTGCAGGGTCTGGGGGGTGTTGTATTCCTGAAGGGAGATGGTCGCCTTGGCGTGCAGGGCGGCCTTCGTCTCTTCGATGGTGGTGCCGCCGTCGTACATGCGGTATTCGCCGTCACCGGGGGTGTCGAAGACGTCCGAGACGTCCGACAGGATGGTGGCGTCGATGCCCATCAGGCCGAAGATGCGCTTCAGTTCGCGGTTGTTGCCGACCGCATACCCGTCGAAGCCGCCGATCAGGTTGATCTTCTCGGTCTTCGGGGTGTCGAGGTCTTCGGACTTGCCCCAGAAGTTCGTCAGGATGCCCTTCATCATGTTGTCGTAGCCGACGATGTGGCTGCCGACGAAGGCGGGCGTGTGAGCGAACGGGACGGGGAAGTCTTCGGGAACGCTGTCCTTCTTCTTCGCGTTGGCGATGAAGCCCTGCAGGTCGTCGCCGATGACTTCGGCCATGCAGGTGGTCAGGACGGCGATCATCTTCGGCTTGTACAGCGCATAGGCGTTCGCCAAGCCGTCGATCATGTTGTTCAGGCCGCCGAACACCGCCGCGTCTTCGGTCATCGACGAGGACACCGCGGAGTTCGGTTCCTTGAAGTGACGGGTCAGATGGGTGCGGTAATAGGCGACGCAGCCCTGCGAACCATGGACGAAGGGCAGGGTGCCTTCGAAGCCCTGGGCCGCGAACATGGCGCCGATGGGCTGGCAGGCCTTGGTCGGGTTGATGACGACCGCTTCACGGGCGAAGTTCTTGGCCTTGTAGTCTTCCGACTTGGTCCATTCCGAAACCTCGGCGACCTTTTCGTCGGAATGGCCGAACTCGAAATCATCCTTCTTCCGCTTGAACATCTCCTGATATTCAGGCTGGCGGAACAGGGTGAAGTGGTCGAGAACCTTGTCCGCGTTCTGCGAAACGGGGAATTCGTTGACTTGCGTCATGGGGTGTCTCCTGGTACCTGGCTGAACGAGCGCGGACTTAGAAAGGAGCCTTGGTCAGGTTCCAGACCGGGTTGTTGATCGCCATGTCCATGTCGCGGGCGAAGATGGCGAACCCGTCGTAGCCGTGGTACGGACCCGAGTAATCCCAGGAGTGCATCTGGCGGAACGGCAGACCCATCTTCTGGAAGACGTACTTTTCCTTGATGCCCGAGGCGACCATGTCGGGACGCAGCTCTTCCACGAACTTTTCCAGTTCGAAGGCGGTCACGTCGTCATAGATCAGCGTGCCTTCCTTCACATAGTGGGGCGTGCGCTGATAGTCGTCGTTGTGGGCGAATTCATAGCCGGTGCCGATGATTTCCATGCCCAGGTCATGGTAGGCATCGACCACGTGGCGGGGACGCAGGCCGCCGACGTAGATCATGACCTTCTTGCCGTTCAGGCGCGGCTGGTACTTGGCGATGACCGCATCGACCATCGGCTGGTACTTGGCGATGACCTTTTCCGCGTTTTCCTTGATCGTGTCGTCAAAGAGGGCGGCGATCTTGCGCAGGGATTCGGCGATCTGGCTGGGGCCGAAGAAGTTGTATTCCACCCACGGAATGTTGAACTTCTCTTCCATGTGGCGCGCGATGTAGTTCATCGAGCGGTAGCAGTGGATGAGGTTCACCTTGGCCTTGGGCGTGTTTTCCAGCTCGGCCAGGGTGCCGTCGCCCGACCACTGGGCGATCACGCGCAGACCGATCTCTTCCAGCAGGATGCGGCTGGCCCAGGCGTCACCACCGATGTTGTAGTCACCGATGACGGTCACGTCGTAGGGGGTGGATTCGAAACCTTCCACGGGGGAGGTCTTTTCGAACACCCAGTCGCGGATGCAGTCGTTGGCGATGTGGTGGCCCAGCGACTGGGACACGCCGCGGAAGCCTTCACAGCGCACCGGCACGATCGGCTTGCCGATTTCGGCGGACTTCAGGCGGGCGACCGCCTCGATGTCGTCACCGATCAGGCCGATCGGGCATTCCGACTGGATCGAGATGCCGTTGGCGAGCGGGAACAGCTCGTTGATTTCCTCGATGACCTTGTGGAGCTTCTTGTCACCGCCGAAAACGATGTCCTTTTCCTGGAAGTCCGAGGTGAAGTGCATCGTGCCGAAGCTGTCCACACCGGTGTCGCCGATGTAGTAGTTGCGGCGGCCGGACCAGGAATAGTAACCGCAGCCGACGGGCCCGTGGGAGATGTGGATCATGTCCTTGATCGGACCCCACACCACGCCCTTGGAACCGGCGTAGGCGCAGCCACGGATCGTCATCACGCCGGGGATCGACTTGATGTTCGACTTGACGCCGCAATCCTTGGCTTCGGCTTCAAGAACGTTGATGTGCTTCGCGCGGCGCTTGCGCGACTTCTCGGGGTAGGCTTCGAGAACCTTATCGACAAGACCCTTGACGTCCAGGTCGTTGTTCACTGCCAAGCTCATGGTGCCGGCCTCCTGATAGAACTCACCCGTGGCGCGACGGCGCGCGCGGCTTCGACTTCGATTTTCGATGATTTGCCGTCCGTTCCCGGCGGTGCGGCCGGGAACGGGCAGCCGTCAGGATCAGGCCGAGGCGGCCGCTTCCTTGGCCTGCAGCTCGGCGAGCTGCTGCTCTTCGGTCTTCATGATGCCGAAGTCCATCAGCATCTCTTCCAGCTCTTCCATGGTGATCGGGGTCGGGATGACGCCCTGGCCGGAGTTGTTGTGCACCTTGTTGGCCAGCGCACGGTATTCCTGGGCCTGATCGCTCTCGGGAGCGTATTCGATCACGGTCATGCGGCGCAGTTCGGCGTGCTGCACGATGTTGTTGCGCGGCACGAAGTGGATCAGCTTGGAACCCAGACGCTTGGCCAGCGCGTCGGCCAGGTCGATTTCCTTGTCGGTCTGACGCTCGTTGCAGATCAGCCCGCCCAGGCGCACGCCGCCGGAGTGGGCGTACTTCAGAATGCCCTTGGCGATGTTGTTGGCGGCGTAGAGCGCCATCATTTCGCCGGACATGACGATGTAGATTTCCTGGGCCTTGTTTTCGCGGATGGGCATGGCGAAGCCGCCGCACACCACGTCACCCAGCACGTCGTAGGACACGTAGTCCACGTCGTCATAGGCGCCGTTCTCTTCCAGGAAGTTGATGGCGGTGATCACGCCGCGGCCGGCGCAGCCAACCCCCGGT